>JAKEEQ010000471.1 GCA_022616515.1 Chloroflexota bacterium
CCCCAACCGAAGTACCGTGTGAGCCAATTGATGATTGGGTGATTTATATTGTGCGGTTTGGCGATACGTTGTACGACCTGTCAGTGGAATATGGGGTGAGTATGCGGACGTTGCAGGTTGCGAACTGCCTGACCTCACTGGAACTTGATGCCGGTCAGGAACTCTTCGTCCCGCCGACTGGCCCGGTCAGCGGCAATCCAGATTATGTGCCGCCTGAAGGCTGTGATAATCTTTTCATCCAGATTACCTCGCCAGTGATTGGCGAAGTGATCACCGACGGCTTTGAGGTGATTGGTCTGGCCGATACGCCCGATTTCGGTTTCTATCGCCTTGAAGTTAAACACGCCGACGGCGCACTCACATACCACACCATTCATGAAAGCACAGCTCGTGTCAGCAGTGAACGAGGGCTGGGCTTCATCCGCTTCCGCGAGAACTATGTGTCCGATCCGTATTGGCTTCGTGTCTCGGTTTACGATTCGCAGGCCGATCTTGTCGGAAGCTGCGCCATCCAGGTCTACTTCGACATAGAGTAGACGGTTTGGCTAAAATTTGTAGTTGGATAAAGTTTCCTTAACCTGACCGAGCTTGACTCATTTTGGGGTAGAAATTCCACCCCTTAAACATCAAATTTTTAAGGTTCTTCATGCTTGAAAATGGCTTGTTCAAACCGTGCAGACAGTGTCCAATTTTCGACACGACACAACTAAAAAACCCCTCAAATTTTAAGGTTAAAGATGAATCCGTTTGTCTATAGTCTTCTACTAGTGAACTAACTCGAATCTATCCCTGCATAGTACCCCGGTCAGGTAACGCGAACACCTGTTCTGTGGTAAAGTAGGTATCATAAACCTCTAACGTTAAGTCAGAGATAACCATTTCTTAAAGTTACAGTGAATACAACTCTTTGGCCCCACCGCCATTTATGGATGGGTGGCGGTAGTGGGTGTTTTGTGTCTCTAAAATTTGTTCAACATAAGTCTAGAGCGGTCAGGAGGAGCAGCGAATGGCAACACGACCACCTGAGGAATTTAAAAAAGTTCCTGTCCCGGATGATTTAAAAAACCGTCACATTCCCCTGACGGACAATGCTCGCACGGTCCTTGAGAGACGCTATCTGCGGCGTGGGGAAGATGGCAAGCCAGCAGAAACCGAACAGGAGATGTTCTGGCGCGTTGCCTATCACATCGCACTCGCCGAGCAGGAACTTGGCGGCGATGAGGCACAGGTTGAATTTTGGGCACGTAAATTTTATGACTTATTGACGAACTTACGCTTTTTTCCCAACAGCCCAACCTTCACCGGTGCAGGAACGCCACTCGGACAACTCGCTGCCTGTTTTGTGCTCGCCATCGAAGACGATATGGGCCGCACCGGCTCAGGCATTTTCGAGACTCTGCGTCACGCCGCCCTGATTCAACAGACGGGCGGGGGCAATGGATTTTCCTTCAGCCGCCTGCGTCCGGCAGGGGCGATTGTGAAATCCTCGAATGGCACTGCCACCGGACCAATCGGATTCCTGCGAGTGTATGATCAGGCTTTCGGGGAGATTGCTCAGGGGGGATGTCTCACACCCGATACGCTGGTTTACACCGAAAACGGCACATTGCGCCTTGATGAAATTGTGACCCATGATGAGGCTGGCTGGCAGGAACACGAATTAACTGTCAGCACAGATGAGGGCGACCGTCTTTCCATGCAGGCTTATAACAATGGCGTTGCCGATGTCCTGAGATTGACTACCAGTGAGGGAATCGTCATCACCGGCACCCCTAACCACAAGTTCAAAGTGATGACCAGCATCGAGACTCAGTGGAAACGCCTTGACGAACTCCAACCCGGCGATTCGATTCTGGTGAAGCTTGGGCAGCATCGGGGCACATTACAATCGTTACAACACCCTGAACAACGGCATGGTAATCAGGTGATGCCGCAATTCCCGGCGGTACTGGATGAAGAATTCGCCTTCTTCCTCGGTTATATGGCTGGCGACGGATTTGTTGCGTCCAGTGAAAAAGATCATCGCACGGGCGTCAGTGTTGCCCACGACAGTTATCTCATCAAGGCATGGCCTCAGTTGATGAGCCGTCTGTTTGGTGACGACCTGCAAGTTCATGTCATGCAAAAAAATAACGACGCCTCGGTGACCTTCATCGTGGATAACCGCGCACTCAAAGACTTTCTTGTGATGAATGGCCTTGCCAAAGGTATCAGCACTGACGTTGAAGTGCCGCGTTTGATCCGACAGAGTCCGGCAAATATTGTGGGTGCATATCTACAGGGCTTGTTTGAAGCCGATGGCGCGATCAGTCACCATTATCCAAGCCTGCTCAGCAGTTCCGAAACCCTGATTCGTCAGGTTGCTACGCTGCTCATCGGTCTCGGCTGCCCGGTTCGGATTCACCCGCAAACCCCATCAAACGACCGTTATGGCACAGCCCCGATGTGGCGGGTGCGTATCAACTCCTATATCGGGTTGGAAGCATGGAAAGCCAACATTGGCTGCCATCCCGCCTCGCGTTTTGCGATTTGCAATGACTTCGAGCCGGACCTGACCCGCGAAATCTCATACGTATTGCCAGAAACGGAATACTGGGTTGAACCTGTGCTTGCCGCCACTCAACTTGCCCAGATTGATGCACGCGGAGCTGGTATCAACTATCGCTCGACGGAACCCGGTTTGCGCAGGCGTTTGCTGCGTTATAAGCGCGGTGATCGTAATCTGACGGCATCGGCTTATGCCCATTTAGCGGCAGAGTATCCATCTTTTGCGGAATACGCGCCTGCCATCAATGATACGTGGTTTGTCACGGTTGAATCGGTTGAAGATGCTGGACAGTCGCTTACACTCGACATTGAAGTTGAAGACAATCACACCTATCTAGCGAATGGATTGTTGACGCACAATTCGCGCCGTGGGGCTAATATGGCCGTATTGCGCGTGGATCATCCTGATGTGCGCGAGTTCATCAAGTGCAAATCGACGGAAGGCGACATAGCCAACTTCAACATCTCCGTCGGCATCACCGATGAATTCATGCAGGCCGTGATTGATGACACAACCTTCGACCTGATTAACCCGCAGGACGGCTCAGTCTGGGAAACGGTTGAGGCCCGCGAGATTTTTGACCTGATTATTGAATATGCCCACCACAACGGTGAGCCGGGCGTGCTGTTCCTTGATGCCGCTAATCGCGAGAATCCCGTCCCGCATTTGTATGAGTTGGAAGCCACCAATCCCTGCGTCACGGGCGATACGTTAATCTACACCAACGATGGATTAGTACGCGCATCAACACTGTTTGATGAAGAGAGTGATACTGATGTTGTTGTTGATGGACGTTTTGGCCTTGAGCAAAACTTGGTGAAGTCATCACGTGTATTTATGACAGGCATCAA
Organism: Chloroflexota bacterium; assembly: GCA_022616515.1. GTDB lineage: Bacteria > Chloroflexota > Anaerolineae > Aggregatilineales > J027 > JAKEEQ01. The sequence continues at coordinate 3,400 of JAKEEQ010000471.1, forward strand.
GCACGTGTACAAGCTAAAAACAAAAGAAGGCTACAGTCTCCGGGCAACTGCCGATCACCGTATCATGACACCTAAAGGCTGGATTGAGCTCCAACAACTGAAACCTGGCGATAAGGTTCACATATTGAATCACAAAGGGGGATTTGGTCAGCATGGTAACGAAGAACTTGGGCGAGTACTTGGTTGGCTAGTTGGCGATGGAACTGTCAACGATATTCGTGGCGTCTTGTCATTCTTCGGTGAGGAAAAGAGAGAACTTGCACCTGTTTTTGCTGGTTACGTTAACAATGTTGTTGATCCAGTAACCGCAAATACCCGAACTTACGCGGTTGGTTTGACAGAGATTGCTGAACGAGATGAAGTTCGTATCCAGTCTGACCGTTTGCGTGTTGTTGCAGAGCAACACGGTCTAATCGAGGACAAGTATCAAGTTCCTGAAACAGTATTTATCGGCTCTGAAGAGTTTCAACGTGGATTCTTGCAAGCATTGTTTACAGCCGACGGGAGTTTCCAGGATGGTGGTGCTAAGGGTGGCTCTATTCGCCTTGCGTCAAGCCATGTGCAATTACTTGAAGGTGTTCAGAAACTTCTACTGAATTTTGGCATTGCAAGCAAGATCTATCGTGATCGTCGTATTGCTGGCTATCGGATCTTGCCCGACGGCAATGGAGGTTCAAAGGAATACTGGACGCAAGCGCAACATGAGCTAATTATCTCAAAGCAAAACATGGTTGTTTTCGCAGACGAGATAGGCTTCCTGATGTCGTACAAACAGGAAGCCCTAGAAGACTATGTTACACGCGGAAGGCGTGGTCCGTATGCTGAATACTTCTTAGCAACCGTCGAAAGCATTGTAGAAGATGGTATCGAAGAGGTATTTGACCTGACGGAACCTCTCTCACATTCATTCGTAGCAAACGGTATTGTTGTCCATAACTGCGGGGAACAATGGCTTGGCCCATTCGAGAACTGCTGTCTCGGCAGCATCAATCTCGCCGAGCATATTATGGGTGACGGTCAGGTGGATTGGGCGAAACTTCAGGAATCCGTCGAACTTTCCACCCGTTTCCTCGATAACGTGGTGACCGCCAATGCCTATGTGCCCGCCATTCCCGAACTGCGTGAAGCCGCCGAACGGGTACGTCGTATCGGGCTGGGCATCATGGGCCTGAGCGACCTGATGTTTGCGCTGGGTGTACGTTATGGCAGCACCGAAGGTCAAGAATTCGCCAGTCAGGTCATGGAATTTGTGCGTTATCACACCATGCGCATGAGTATCGAACTGGCGAAGGAACGCGGCCCATTCCTCGGCATCGAAGGCAGCATTTACGATCCGAAAGACATCAAATGGACCGCACCCGTCCCGCTGGTGGAGCACCAATCGGACTGGAAGCGCCCTGTCCTTGATTGGGACGCCATCCGGGACGGCATCAAAACCAGCGGCATCCGTAACGGCGCACAGTTGACGGTTGCCCCGACGGGGACGATTGCGACTGTGACAGGCTGCGAGGGCTATGGCTGTGAACCTGTCTTTGCGCTGGCCTACATGCGCTATGTCAACGCTAACGCGGGCAATGACAATGAGCAGATCACCCTGCAATATACCAGCCCACTCTTCGAGAAGGCATTGATTGACGCAGGTTTGGATGAAGCTACCCGCCAGCGCATTATTGAGCAGGTCAACATGACCGGCTCGTGCCAGGATATTGACGAGATTCCCGACCATATCCGCCACGTTTTTGCGGTAGCCAGTGACATCACCGTTGAGGAGCATATTCGCACACAGGCCGCGTTACAGGCCCATGTCGATAACGCCATCAGCAAGACGATTAACGCCCCCGCCGACGCCACGCTGGATGATGTGGCTGCCGCTTACAAACTCGGCTGGGAATTGGGCTGCAAGGGCCTGACGGTTTATGTCACAGGCAGCCGCGAGAAGGTCGTGCTCGAAACGGCGGAAACAAAGGCGAAGAAAGACGGTGTTGAGCTGGAGCCAGCCGTTGTTGAGCCGGTCGCCGATGTGCCGTTTATCTTCAATCAGGAAAAGAAGCCGCGTCCACGCCTGTTGACGGGTTATACCTATCGCACGCCAA
>JAKEEQ010000047.1 GCA_022616515.1 Chloroflexota bacterium
CCACCGACGACAACCGCTGTTTTTCCCTGCAAACCTGACATTGCGTATCTCCTGATCGCTTACTTTAAAAAAATGTAGCAATCGATTGCATAATGTATTATACGCAATATCATACTGACTGGTCAGTATTCTCATGAAAAATTAATCTAATAGAATATGCTTGAGGTGATCTTCGAGATGCTGCATGGCATTGAGAACATTTTCTTTCCCACGCATGGCATTAATAAAAGGTGTTCCCTCAGTGACAGCAATGATAAAATCAATGATGGGTTCGGGATCTTCCTCCGGTTTGATGGTGGCAATATGAGTCCGTAGTGTCTCCACCCAGAAATGAAAATACTTGCGCAATCCGTCGCGAAAATCCGGCTCAACTTCGCCGAGTTCGGTGTTGAGAATCGCCATCAGTCGTCCGTTGGTGGTGATAAAATAGGCCATCCGCCGTAGAAAGTTCAATAGGCGATCCATCGGCTCGCGGTGGGAATTCGCCGACACTTCTTCCATAATGGGTGCCCAGATATAGGCCAGTAAAGCCTCGGCAAATTCGCGTTTTGTCTTAAAATAGTAGAAAAACGTGCCTTTGGTAACGCCAGCCTGTTCACAGATTTCATCAATCGGAGTAGCGTTATAGCCTTTGGTGAGGATAAGCTCTTTACCAACTTCCAGCAGACGGTCTGTTTTCTCGCTCATGAAGATTCCTAACAATACGTATCTGTATACAGTAAAGGACACAATCTATGTCAGAATCAAGCCGCGATCATAAAGAAGCTGCCAATCGGGACATCAAACGCATTCCCTATGCCGTGATCACTGCCAGCGACACCCGCACCCCGGAGACCGATACCAGCGGGAACTTTATCATGGATGCAATGCGTGATCATCCGCTGGTGCACTACGAAATTGTCAAAGACGAACCCGATTTGATTGGCGATTTACTCGATACCCTGACCAGCCAGCACGAGACCCTGCGCATGATTCTGGTCAATGGCGGCACAGGCATCGCCCCCCGTGACACCACCTTTGATGCGGTCAGCCGCCGTCTTGAAAAAATAATGCCCGGTTTCGGCGAAATCTTCCGTATGCTAAGCTATCACGAGATCGGCTCGGCAGCGATGTTGTCACGGGCCGTCGCCGGAGTCTATCGCGGCGTGATTGTTGTGTCGATGCCGGGCAGTTCAAATGCCGTCAAACTCGCCATGAATAAACTCATTTTACCCGAATTGGAACATCTGGCGTGGGAAGTCGCCGGACGCAAGGCGGATATTTGACAGCGTTCTATGCTGTGTTGCATAATAAGTTGAATCATTTTCCAAAGAATTATTCGGGATTCACGTGCGATGATACAGGAAACGCGGCGGCACATACTCGAAATCCTCAAAGATCACAGCGAACTGACCGTCGATGAAATCGTGGATATTTTGCACGAGCGCGTCGAAAAGAAGGTAACCGCAGCCACCGTTCGCCATCATCTGGATGTATTGAAGGAAAACGGCATGGTGGAGACGCCAGAGGTCCGTCGTCGTGACACCCCCGGACGCCCCCAATATGTCTTTGTCCTGACCGAAAAAGCCGGGGATTATTTTCCTTCCAATTACGCGGGTCTGGCGGAGGGACTGTTATCGCAGATCAAGGCGCATCTTCCCGGACAGCAGTTTAATGTCATCCTTGAAGGTACAGCCAGAGAGATGGCCGCTAAAGCCAACATCCCTGAAGACCTGCCTTTTGAGACACGACTTGACCTTGTCATTGAGCACCTGACAGAGCAGGGTTATCAGGCCCGCTGGCAGCCCGCTGAAGACGGCTTCCTTCTGGAGACAAGCAACTGCCCCTACGAAAAAGTTGTGCAAAGCCACGATGACCTGTGTATGGTGGATATGTACCTGATTTCTACGCTGCTGGGGATTGTGCCACGCCGATTGGGACGCCGCGCGGAAGGCGACGCAAGCTGCTCATACTTCATTCCGATGGTCGAAGAGTTGGCGGACTAACCCGGAATATACCTCGCTTCGAGGTAACGCCATATTGCTCCCATATTTCCTGATAGCGTGTAAAGCCGCCCTCTATCCCCTGCGATACTTCTTCAACTTGAAATAACCCGGACTCCTCAAACAGCCTGTTCTTTGCTTTAAACAACTCGTCGTGATCTGTCACAAACTGAATATAACCGTCCGGTATCAGGCAGCGATGCAGGTCCTCAATAAACTGCGCGGTGAAAAAATCCTGCTTCTTCGTCTTCGTTTTGTGTGGCTTGGGAAACATGATATACGCCTCTGCAATTGACCCGTCTACCACATATGGCATCAGCCAGCGCAAATCGGCCCGGATGAAGCCGATGTTCGCCAGATTTAATTTTGTGGCCTGATGAACCGCATCCCACAGTGATTTGCTGCTCACATCAATCCCCACGAAGTTGGTATCCCGGTGTTGGGCCGCCTGCGCGACGGTAAATCTACCTCGCCCACACCCAAAATCAACCACTAGCGGCTTGGCCTCACCAAAAAGTGAATTAGGTGAAATCTGCGAAATTTCACTGTGAACCAGCGTTTCTTCGGGATAATCCGTGAGGTATTTTTCGAGCTGTGCCGGAGAGGGTTTCCGCACATGAAAACGATTGAGTTGTTGTCGAGGCATGTAGGGTTAATTCGTGTTAGATTGGCTTCAGTAGTGCGCTGCGCATTATAACACAATATTTATTTGAATTTTCATTTATTAAATTGACGGCAGTCCGTTTTGCCGCTACAATCAGTTCAAAGATTTAGGACATCACAGACTAATGAGGTAATCATGGTCAACCAGGTTAAACCAACAACTGACGAGGTGAAGGAAGAAGAAGTTGTCATCAATGTGACTTCCTTCGCTGCGGACAAGATCGCCGAACTGCTGGAACAGCGCGGTATGCAGGACCATGCCCTGCGCGTGTTTGTGGCGGGTGGTGGTTGCTCCGGCCTGCAATATGGCATGAGCTTTGAGAACAACATTCAGGAATACGACACGGTTGTCACCACCGATAACGGCGTGAAGCTGGTGGTTGACCCGACAAGCCTGATGTATGTCCGTGGCGCTAACATTGACTTCGTGGACAGCCTGATGGGTGGTGGGTTCCGCATCGACAACCCGAATGCGGTCAGCACCTGTGGCTGCGGTACATCCTTCCAGACGAAGGATCACGAAGCTGGCGCTGGTGGTTGCAGTTCTTGCAGCTAACCCGAACCAACGTCGATTGAACTGCCCCGGTCATATGCCGGGGTTTTTTGTTTTGGGAGACCACTATGATTATCGACATGCCGCTGGATGACCTCAAAGCCTGGCTCAAACAATATGATCGCAACAGCAACGTGTACTGGTCACTCCGCTGGGAGATAAAGGTTCATCTACGTTTTGTTGATCAAGGAATATACAAATTCATTATCCAGCGTAGCAGTCAACAGAAAGTTCATATTTTGCCTGCCCCGGCCCGCATAGAGGGTACGCTGGAACGCATAGGACCATTGCAAACAGACCTAAATTACGAGATTCACGTTACTACATCGTATCTACGTCGAGCCGTACAATATACGCTGGTGGCCCTTGCAATTGCGATACCTGCTATCGTAGTGGGAGGTCCGTCCATTGACGCCGTTGTTGGATTTATTGCATTTGGGTTCTTGATTAATTTATGGGCAGAATTCCTGATTAACTGCCACGGACGCGATAGGAGCATCGAGATGATCAGATCCATTGCTGATGAGGTTGAGGGGTTGCCATCCACAAGTCGGTAGTCGTGATACCAAGTTCGGGTAATCAGTTGCTGGCGGACGCCCAACGGGGCGTCCCTACGCCCGATTCTGGTAGGGAGGTCGCTTGCGGCCTCCGCTATGCTACACTGATGGTATGGTTAGCTTTGTGGTTGTATGTTGTCTAATTATGCGAACTTGGTATGACATATTGACTGATGAGAATCATTTTTCGGACACGCAGGGCCGTGTCTCTATGAGAGTCGCTGGTCATCGTAGAGACGCCATAAATGGTATCCGCCGATCAAACCACCTTATCAGTTAACAAGTTACCCCTATCTGGGATGCTTTGACTGACACAGACATCACCCACAAACCTGAAATTAATTTACTAAATTTATTATTCCCCGCTCAGATGATTGCTTTCGGGCAAATAAATCGCATTACAGAGCCAGTGGGAATTAATTAATTAACTTTATAAATTAATTCAGCATCACCCGGCGTAGATATATTCCTCCAGAAAAGCGTTGCCGAATTTGTGCTGCGGGTCGTGCGTGGTAACTAGCTGGCGAAAATCACCGAGTCGCGCATAACGTTCTTGCAGGTAACTAGCTGACAGCGTGAACAATTTGCCCCAATGTGGTCGAACCATCATCGGCTCAAGTTGCTGCTCGATCACCGGCAAAACTTCCATCACCTCTGCCGTCATCGGTTTCCACGTAAAGTGAATAGCGACACAATCCTGCTGGTAACAGGGACTCATCCACAGGTCATCGGCGGCAATGGTGCGGATTTCCGAAATCAGGAGCAATGGCGCAATTTTGTCCTGAATGCTCTGAATGGCTTGCAGAGCGGATTGTGCCTGCGGTCGCGGTACAAAATATTCGCTTTGCAGTTCATCGCCACTGCTTGGCGTGAAGTTCATTTTGAAGTGGGGCAGCCGCTCATGCCATGCTCCGACAATCCCCATCTGTTCCGTGCAGTTGATCGCGGAAAGGGCCTCAATGGGATGGAGATTTTGTACTGCCAGCACTGCTCCGTAGAATTCAGATACAGGTTGATTATTTTGGCCGTCAGCCACGCGCTGCTTTAGCCACACCTGATTGATCGACTCACGCTGCCAATCCGTAAAGAGACTGACACTGTAAGCACTGGCCTGTATCTTGTCAAAATGCTCCAGCATTTGCGCAAAGGGCAAATTCTGATAAACAACCTGCCGCATCTGATAAGCCGGTTCAATTGCCAGCGTGAGTTTCACGACAACACCCAATGCCCCCAAATTGACGACCACGCCGGGAAACATATCGGGGGTTTCATCTCGTGAGAATGTGACAATATTCCCGGACGCGGTAATAATCTCCAACGCTCGAACCGCCGTCGCCAGATTGCCACTCTTCTCACCGGAACCGTGAGTCGCTGTTGCACAGGCCCCCGCCACCGAAATATGTGGCAGCGAGGCCATGTTATGCAGGGCAAATCCCTGCCCATGTAGATAATTAGCCAGTTGCCCGTAATTTACACCACCCTCAATCGTCACCGTCATCTGCTGCGGGTCCAGCGATACTACTTTATTCAGAGACGCCAACGAGACATGATCGGCGGTGGTATCTGCAATGTGATTGAAGGAATGGCGTGAACCAACGGCTTTTAAATTTTCGGACTTGCGGACAAGCTCCTGCACCTCAGTGACTGACTGTGGCTGATGAACGTGCTGCGCCTGATAGTGATAATTTCCTGCCCAATTGGTGTGAGGCATCTTTTCCCTCCATTATTGGTAGTGACGTATTGACGGACAGCATAGATGCTGTCCCTACGGGACTCGTGGGTAATCGTAGGGACGCCATACATGGCGTCCGCCAGCTCAACCACCGTATCGGTCAAAGCCTTACCACCACCCCATCATTTCAGCACAGCAATAGTCGCATTGGCAACAGGCATAATGCCGATACGTGCATCAGCAGGTAAGTCACGCAAGGCCATTTCAATCGCCTTATCGAGTGAGGGGATGGGATGAAAGAGCAGTTTCCGCGCCAGTTCATCCGGCATTTCGGACACCAGCAGTACGCGAACTTTTACACTATCTCGTGAGAGTTGAAACGCCTTGTGTGGCCCAACTTTAAAACCTTCACGGGCGAAACTTTCCAGCACATCCTCGTGAGACTGTTTCCCCGCCACCCAATTCTCATAACTTTCACTACCGGACCCTTCCGGGCAAGCCGCCACCAGTATAACCGTACCATCCGGTTTCATGACCCTTGCGGCATGAGCCAATGCTTTTTGTGCCTGATACATATTGATGTCTTTGGGATGCCCGCCCGGTGAGGCAATCATCACGTCAAACGGAGCCGCAACCGGCACTTCATAGATCGCCTTCACCAGCGGAATCCCTTCACGCATTACATCCACCGGATAACCCGCCAGCACGTTAACAATCTGCTTTTTGCTATTGAGTATCGCGTTCAGGGCAAAATCCACCCGCAGCATCCGCCCGATTTCTTCGACATCTTCCCGCGCCGGATTGCCTTCGTACTGTCCGAGAATGGCCTTTTCGTGGGTCATAATAGCGTGATTATGATTGATCGTCGCCGCGCCAGCCAGTCCAATTGCCGCACTCTTCACCCCGCCGGAGAAGCCCATGAATTGGTGTGGCTCGATATTGCCAACCACAATCCGCAAATCGGCTTCCATAAAGTATTTATTGGCAAATACAGGCGTTCCGCGAGACGTTTTCCCTAAATGAACCAGCATGTCATCATCTTTAGCATCATGCGACGTGACTCGATATTTTTCGATGATGTCGGCTGGTAGAATCCGGTTAAATTCATCGGGCGGCATCGGGTCATGTAATCCGGTGGCAATTACAAAGGTAATGTCTTTGTCGCTTAACTGTTCAAGCAGCGGTGGCAGGAGATACTCGTGGGGCACGGGGCGCGTTTTGTCGTTGATCGCAATTGCAACGCTGTTTATGTTCTCAAAGGTAGGTAGAGGGCTATTCGCCAGTGCCTGCGCCACAACATTACGCGGATTCGCGGCGGGTTCGGCGTCACGAGGCATCACCCATTCTGCCTTAACATGTTCAGGCAGGCTAACAGGTAATGTCGATTTGCCATAGGGGATGTGCATCAACGGAACAACTCGACCTCAAAATCCTGTTCTACAAAGTGAACGGCTGTCAGTATTTCCTCATCGGTAAAAGTTTGACCGGCGAAAGCAACGATCAGTTTGTCGTCATTGTCATCTACCCGGTGCAGCACCGCAATGCATATCCCGTCTGCCTCATCCAGTGGAATATCGACGCCGAGGAGGTAGACATCCACTTCTTCCCCATCGCCGGATATTGTTCCCGGCACATAACCGTAATTCACAGTGTAAAAAATATCATGGTCGGGATGCCAGCTACCCAGCGGGCGGTCGATGATAACCTTCACTTGTTGGCCGATATAACTTTTACTTTCTGTCATAGGGCAGTACCACCGAAAATTTTGTACCTGCACCACGTTTGCTCTCAAACCAGATGCGCCCGCCGTGCTGCGCCACAATATTCTGCACAATCGCCAGACCCAATCCGCTGCGAGCACCGAGAGTCATAACGGAATGGCTGCGATAGAACTTGTCAAAAATATGGGGCTGGTCTTCAGCGGGAATGCCCACCCCGTCGTCTGCGATACTTAACACCACTGCTTCACTGTCCTGTGAATGCAGCGAAATCGTGATGTGCCCGCTGTCGGGTGTATACTGCACGGCATTTTGCAGCAAGTTATTGACCATCTGCCGCAAGCGAATCGGATTGCCCTTTATCGGAGGGCACTTCTCGACATCCATGATAAGCTCATGATGCTTGGCCTCAATCGCGTGATATAATCCATCCACCGAATAGCGGATAATCAAGCCCAGATCGACATCCTGCCGCGACGTGTCCGTATTCTTTTCAACCGATTCGAGTTCCATCAAGTCATTAATAAGCTGCGTCATTGCATTGACACTCAACATCATTTTCTCAACGAAATTCTCCTGCTGCGCGTTGAGTTCTCCCATACGCCCCAGCAACTCAGCGTAGCCAATAATGGCTGTCAGTGGGGAGCGTAAATTGCGCGAGATTTCCGACGCGATGTTGCTCTTCATCTTGTCGAGCGCCTTTAAATGAGTAATGTCGGTCATAACAACAATGGTCCCCATGCCCGGTACGTGGGAGAGTTCCACGTTCAGATACCGCTCAAATTCGGGTAAATGAATTTCGCCGTGTGGCTCTTTATTGACGATGATGCGCAAAAAATCTGGATGTACGATTGAATTCGTGAGGGGCATGCCGACCTGCATTGTTGCCACATTAAAATATTCGGCCAGCGACTGATTAAAAAATGTGATAAGGCCAGCCTCATCAATCATGAGTACAGGTGTGTTTGCGCTATTTAAGAGTGTATCTAACATCAGGTTCCTTCAAAAAAGCGCCAACGTTTGACGCTGACGCCCGAACTCATTACTCAAAAATCCATTTTTCGGTGTCGCGTCCCCAGCTAATCAACTCATCCTCGTTGAAGAAGATGCTGACTTCGCGTTCGCCATTACCCGGTGAGTCTGAGCCGTGTACCAGATTACGCCCAATATCCATACCAAAGTCGCCACGGATGGTACCGGCAGCGGCTTCATGTGGTTTTGTTGCACCAATGGTTGTCCGCGCGGCAACAATCGCGTTACGCCCCTCAAATGCCATTACAACTACCGGACCGCTTGTAATGTAATCCACCAGACCATTATAAAACGGCTTGCCCTCATGTTCAGCATAATGTCGTTCGGCAAGGTCGCGACTGACTTGCATAAACTTCATCCCGATCAGGCGCAAGCCGCGCTGCTCGAAACGGCGCAGAATTTCACCACTCAAGCCGCGCTGAACAGCATCCGGTTTGGCGATAATCAAAGTGCGTTCCAAAGTGTAGTTCTCCTTGTCATGTGCTTAAAACTCGCGACAAGGATACCACGCTCTATTCAAAATATACAGCAGCGAATGAGGGTTCATGAAGATAGCATAAACAAAGACGTGCCGTTGCACGTCCCTACACGAATTGTGGGCATTATCGTAGGGACGCCCAACGGGGCGTCCTCCGCACTTAACGATTAGATTTGATCGAGTGCGCCGCGATAGGTGTCGAGCGCTTCCTGCAACCGACCCTGCCGCATGTACACGTCTCCCAGCATACGCCGGGCCTTCGGATGGCGTGGCAAATTCTTAATCAAACCACCGAGGTCAGTCGCCACAAGATCGAGTTTCGCGGAACTGTTGATGAGTGTCTCATAGTGCGCCAGACTTTCATCCAGATTGCCGCTCTTGCTCAGGTTACGTGCAAGGTTGACGCGGGTATCGTGGTCCTGCGGATTGGCCTCCAGCCGCTGTTTATAGTCTTCGTAGCCAACCGGAACTGGCGCGACAGCCGATTCTGGTACTGGCGTCCGGGTAGGCGGTGGTGTGGGCGTTTGGGCAACGGGTTCTGGAGTCACTTCCCGTACTGGTGGCGGTGGCGGCTGAACAACTGGTTCCGGTTGCACAGGCTCTTCCCACACATACCAGCCCGGCATTGTGCTCGCGGTAGCTAACGGCAAACGTTCTTCCAGCGGCAATCCGGCGGCGACCGGTGCAGCCTGTTCTGCCGTAATAGGTTGCGTTGTGGGAACCGGTGACGGTTCTTCGTCCATACCCGCTTGCTGGGCACTTAGCCAATCCGAAACATCGGTGGCCTCGTCTCCAGCAGGCGCGACCTTCAACCAATCAGGGAGATCAACGTCTTCCTCAATAGTTGGCTCCACACCCTGCAACCAGCCAGGTATTTCATCTTCCTCTTCTTCAAGGAAACTTTCCACAGAAAGGGTATCCAGCTCAAAGCTAAGGGCCGGGACCGAATCGGTATCAAAGGATGGAGCCTCAGCATCTGCTTGTTGGAGGGCTGCCGAATACCAGTCCGGCTCTGGCAGCGATTCAATATCTTCGATGCGCACATCTTCGTCGAGTGCAGCCGCCCATTCATCAACTTCGGGCGAATATCCCTCCAGTAGATTGGTGACATCGCCGATGGGCTGTGATTCTTCCAGTGAAAATTCTTCAACAGACGGGGTCAAATCAAAGTCAAGGTCGCCTTCGCCCGCCAGTTCGGCAATCAGACTGTCATCCAGATCAATACCCATATCCCCGTCTGGTTCTGGGATAATGAATTCCTCTAACTCCTCAAGCTGATCACCGGTGGGCATTTGCTGTTTCAGCCAATCCGGGATTTCGCCTTCCACCGGCTCACCCAGTTCCTCATCTGACAGCGCTAGATCGAAGGAATCTTCGTCGGGAGCCTGTGCGATCTTGCTTTGTAACCACGCCAGTTCCTGCTCCGGGGTGATGGTTCCGGCTATCTGGGCCGCTGCAATTTCTTCGTCGCTCATACCAGCAATGACGTCGACCTCTTCTTCATCAAGGTCAATGACACCCATTTCCTCCAGATCATCACCGATGGCAAAGGAGAAATCATCTTCGAATTCGGCCATCGTGGTTTCAGTGAGTTCAGTGAGGAATTCATCAACGTCGGCTTCCTGTTCGGTCGCCAGACTTTGCAGCCAGCCATCGGCTATTTCCTCATCTTCAAAGGCCGTTGGTGTTTCAGCCACGGGTCGCGCCTCTTCAGGTTGTTCTGCTGGTCGCGAACCACCAGTCGTCGCTGTTGAATAATAAGGCGTATAGCCCGGCTCGTCTAAGACGACGCTTTCTGGATCAATTTCCTCCACTTCCATATCGGCAGCCGTTGTGAAGCCTTCATGTGCGCCCTGCCGTTTCGCCAGACTTTCCAGCCACACCATTGGGTCAATATCGGCTGGCAAATCGCCCTCGCCGGGCATTCCAGCCATGACAGGAGCTTCCTCAATCGGAGCCTCTGGAACTTCCTGAACCTCCGGCGCTTCGGCGACTGGAGCTTCCGGCACGGGAACAGTCTCTGGTTCCTCTTCCATCGGTGCAGGTGGTATTTCAGGCACGGGCGTCGGGTATGGGTCTTGTACTGAAGCCTCTGAAACCTCTTCGGCTTGCACTTCTTCCCGTCGAGTGGACGCCGATGAGGACTGATAGTAGGGCGTGTAACCCGGTTCATCAACTATGGCCGTTTCAGGATCAACTTCTGCTATCTCCATATCGGCAGCCGTTGTAAACCCTTCATGCGCCCCCTGACGTTTGGCGAGACTTTCAAGCCAGGCCATCGGGTCATCCCCGATAAGAGAAGAGACATCATCGTCAGTCCGGGCACCGGCAACCGCCATTGTTTCAGCCTCTAGTTCATCCGGCTCCTGAGGTGCTTCTGCCTGAGGTTGAGGAGTTTCCTGCGTCGATGGTATTTCACCCGGTTGGTCCGAACGGGAGGACGACTGATAGTAGGGTGTGTAGCCTGGCTCATCAATGATCGCCGTTTCGGGATCAATTTCCGCAACCTCCATATCGGCAGACGTCGTGAAGCCCTCGTCGGCACCCTGACGCTTGGCAAGGCTTTCCAACCAACGCATTTGTTCTTCTTCACTCATATCCTCAAAATTAGGCATATCGCCCATAACATTTTACTCCTCGGTGCCGGAGAGGGATTCACTCCATCCAGTCTGTTGAGAATATATCATCTAAATCGTCATCGTCCAAGACGTCATCGTCTCCAAAGTCCTCAAAATCAAGGAAGTCCTCAAACGGATCTTCTTCCGCCCGGTCTTCAAGAACGGCTGTACTGGCACTGACCGCACTCACGGTATGCATCCAGCGTGGCTGCTTCTCGGTAAAGATGAAGCGTCTGGTTTGGGGTGTTCTGGCTGGTGACACATCTCGACCTTCGACGAAGCCGGTATCCATTTCTTCGTCGCCAATCCTGCGCACCCAATCAACTTCTGGTGTGAGATCGGTGTCTTCCACGACTTCGGTCATGTCACGGCCCGTAGTGATGGCGGTAAACAACTCGTCATCACCTACCCGCTCCTCAGCCGCTTGTATTAACACCTGATCTTCTTCCCATAGGTCCGGTTCCAGCAATTTACCTTCACTGACAGTGGCAATCTCTTCATCAAAGATACCCGCCAGTTCGTCCTCGAATTCGTCATCCGTTGCCATATCAAATTCGGCAAAATCGAAGTCTTCTTCATTGGCGGCTTCAAGGGATGCTTTAGCAAACAGGTCAGTTAGAAGTTCATCCTCATCAGTCGTTTCTTCGGGGAGCTTGAAGAGGTCCAGATCAATCTCAGGCTCTGGTTCCGCCTGGTAGCTGCCGAAGATGTCATCTAGTTCATCGTCATCAACCTCGGCGACCACAGGCTCTTTTCGCTGTTGAATGTCGAAGATGTCGCCCGTATCTTCCTCATCCTCCCGGAAAAGCTCACTAAGAACGGCACTCACTGCGGCATCAGCGCCTTCTGTCATTTCATCATCCCCGAACAAGCTGGCAAGCGCTTCGTCACCCTCGATTAGCGCCTCATCCTCGGCAAAGAAAAGGTCTGCGTCAGGTGCCTGTTGTAATGAGGCGGCACTCAGCACCTCGGTGTCCCTCAACAACATATCAATGTCGCTGAGTTGTTCTTCGTCGACTTGCAGGGCTGGCGCGTCTCTTCGGAAGAGGTTATTGAGATCAAACTCTTCCTCTTCTTCTATCTCCTCTACTTCGGTCTCCGTTTGAGCACCTCTGAACAGGCCGGTATCCACCAGACCTTCTCCTGCAAACAGAGCGTCAAAGTCCGCTTCAGCTTCAGGTTCAATTTCGGCCACAGGTTCTGCTTCTTCTTCTTGTGGGGCAACGCTCAGCCAGTCCGGTAATTCGCCCGTATCCTTGAGTGGCTCGGCGGCAATATCTTCCGCCACCTGCACCAGATCATCGTCGCTTTCAACCTCGGTTAGCCATGAAGTATCGCCGGGGCCTTCTTCAGCAAACAGCGAATCAAAGTCCTCCTCAGCGAGACTTTCCTGTCGGGCTTCATACTCGGTAACGGTGCTTTGCGTCAGCCAACTGGTATCCAGAGATGGTTGGCGTTCTTCAAGAGGTTCCGGCTCTTCTTCGTATTCTTCGCCTTCATCAATCAAATCGAGGGCAGCTCCTGCCAGAAAACCGGTCATGCCGGATGCTTCGCTCTCAAATAGAGAGGAAAAATCACCCTCTTCAGCTTCCTGTGGTTCTTCGGCAGCATCTTCTGACAGCCAATAATCGTCTGGAAGTGATTCGCTGGATTCTGTCACGCCGAGTACATCAAATTCTTCCTCTTCGACTTCTTCCAGGTTAAATTCGCCGCCTTTGTCGAACATAGAGGCGAAGTCTGTTTGGCTCTCAGTCTCGACCACGTCACCACGCAGCCAACTGGTATCGAGTTGGGGTTCCTCTTTACCGAACAGAGCGGACAGGTCTTCTTCTTCCTCTTCATCGCCACTCATGCCTTCAAATATGGAAGCGAATTCCGTCTCGCCTTCCGCCTCAACCGCATCGCCACGCAGCCAACCGGTGTCGAGTTGAGGTTCCTCTTTACCGAACAGAGCGGACAGGTCTTCTTCTTCCTCTTCATCGCCACTCATGCCTTCAAACATGGAGGCGAATTCCGTCTCGCCTTCTGTCTCGACCGCATCGCCACGCAGCCAACCGGTGTCGAGTTGAGGTTCCTCTTTACCGAACAGGGCGGACAGGTCTTCTTCTTCCTCTTCGTCGCCACTCATGCCTTCAAACATGGAGGCGAATTCCGTCTCGCCTTCTGTCTCAACCGCATCGCCACGCAGCCAACTGGTATCGAGTTGGGGTTCTTCCTCACCCAACAGGGCGGATAGATCGTCTTCTTCCTCTTCATCGCCACTCATGCCTTCAAACATGGAAGCGAATTCCGTCTCGCCTTCCGTCTCGACCGCATCGCCGCGCAGCCAGCCGGTGTCGAGTTGGGGTTCTTCCTCACCCAACAGGGCGGATAGATCATCATCCCTGACGGAAGTGGATTGGGCACTTCCACCAAACAGTGCTTCGAACTCCTGATCATCATCTGTTTCACCAATCAGTGTTGCGAAGTCGGTGTCGTCTTCACCAAACAGGGCGCCAAATTCTGTATCACTGACACCGCGCTCAAGGGAATCTTCAGACTTTACTTCGTCCTTCAAGCCAATGGTTCGCTCAGAGTCATCTGCTTCAGTAAACCAGTCGGGGGTAAACTCACCGCCCCAATCTGGTTCCTCCTGACTTGCGCCGAGCCAATCTGGTGGTTCATCAGCGATTTCTTCACCCCTTGCCTTTGCGAGCAGGGCTGCAATTTCATCCTGTGAAGGTGCGGCTGTTGCAGCACGCAGCGCATCAAGCTCTTCGCCAGTCTCTGCGTCAATTTCGTCTAGAATGTCCGTAAAGCCGGTTTCTTCTTCACCCGATGCAGCAGCCTGCTCAGCGGTACGCAGTTCACCCGTCTGGCTGACCTCTGTACTCATCTCAGTAAACCAGTCTTCTGGCGCAGACAGTTCACCCGTTTTAGGCCGGTCACCGATATCGGCTCCGGCTGCAAACCAATCTGGAACATCCATGTCAGCAAACGGAGAAATGGTACTGCTGTCAGACTCGATATCCGCCGTACCGGAAAGCGATACATTATCGGCAATATCGAAAACATCACCAATCTTGCTAACCCAGTCGGGCGACTCGCTCGCCAGCGCACCGATAGTGGCACTACTCCAATCCAGACGTTCCAGTGTGAAAGCCGTATCCGCTATGTCTTGTTTCTTGTTGGTGGCTTCCTGAATTAAGGCTAGACTTTCGTATGGCGCAAGCCCTTCGACCCGTTTCAGGAACGGTTGGGCATCCTCCGGGCGTTTGCTGGCAATCCACAGTTGGGCCATCAATTTGTTGGCTTCCAGACTGTCCGGCAGTACCTGTAAAATTTCCAGCGCCATTTCGCCGGATTCAATGGGATAACCCGCCTGCCACAATGTGCGGGCGAGCAGTATTTTCAGATCGATACGCTGCGGGGTGTCCGCCAGCGAACTGCGCAGTTCGCTGATTGCCTGGTCATACATCTGGCTGTCGGCATATTGTTTCGCCAGGGCAGCACGGGTCATCTTCACTTTTTCTGGACCCGGTTTCCCCATCTGTTCATACAACGACCGAATTTGACCAACAACCAGAGAGTTGTTAGGCATTTGCTCATAAGCGCGTTCCATGTGCCACAGGGCACGTTTAAAATCGCCACGATATTCATAAATCTGGCTCATACCGACATGGGCGACAAAATCGTTCGGAACCGCACTCAATACTCCTGGAAATACTTGAATCGCTTCGTCATAGCGAGCTTTTTCTAATAATGCTCTGCCCAACACACGATAAGTATTTAAATTTTTCGGAAAATACTGGAGAATGTGTCTACAGTGACCAATGACCTCTTCCAGTGCTTCTTGCTCCAGCAAGGTGTCTAATTGGTCAAGGTAGCCACGCAAAGTTAAGGTAGCCATAGGCAGCACGTCAATTCGTTATCGGGTAAGTAATTTTATTATCCTATTTACACAAGAAAATTTCAAATGCTTTGCGTTTTTCGAATGATAACTTAACCCGTTTGGGGCAGGTATAACGTTATTTTGTTAAGCAAATACCCGAAATTTTCTAACCACAACTGAGTGCTTCGCTTGCACATATACATTATTTGGCAGTAAGCTAATCTACAACAGTGAGGGAGCATTGGGAGAATCCATCGTGAGGAGAATATCCTTTATTCTGCTTGCAATTCTGCTGTTCTTAGTGGCCTGCGAAGAGACCCTGGAACCAACACCAACCCCCGTCCCGCCACAGCCGACAGGCGTTGCCATGAATCCGCCGCAGGTGTGGATAGACAGACCCCTGAGCGGCGAGACCATTATTCTGGGGGTGACGTCTCCCGAAATTGTGGCTCATGCGTCTTCGCTGGGCGGCAATGCAATCCTCGAAGTTCGTGATGATCTGGGACAGACCCTATCAACGGTTGATCTTGGCGCGTCCATTGAGACCCTCGCGCAGGGCGGGCAGCTCAACCGCTATGAAGGTGATTGGATGCAGGCCATTATGCCCCTGCTGGAGCAATCCGACGGGTCGTTGACGCTTGAATTGACTGTGCTGGTGAGTGGGGTGCCGTCCAATCCCGTGGTGCTGACATTCCTCAAACCCAGTCCCACACCAACTGGCAGTCCAACCGTGACACCAAGCACAACACCCACAGAAACACCTACTTTTACCGCATCGCCGAGTCTAACACCGACCGATACACATACGCCAACACCCACTGTAACGGATACGCCAACGCTTACTCTGTCGCCAACGGTTTCACCGACACAGACACCCAGCCTCACGCCTACCCAACGACCCGCCATAGGATTTATGCCCAAAGATGAACTGCCCTGTCGTATCGCGGCGTACCGGGGGATGCGGGTAGCGGCAATGCTGGCCCCACACCGGGATACGGTGCTGTTCATTGAGTGGCCGGACATCTACGATGTGACAGGTAAAACACTGGTCGGTCCTACCATGTGGTGGCAAATTTTCCTGCCTCAGACCCGCAATCCCGCGTGGGTATCCAACAACGAGGTCCTGTCAACCGGTAGCTGCCTGTTGGTTAAAGATGAGGAACCGCCGCTGCCTGGATTTCGACCACCGCCACCACCGCCGAATAATCCACCTCCCAATGTACCGGCGGGCCAACCTGTTATCTATTTCTTCAACACCAATACCACTCAGGTATCCGAAAATACCTGTGCCACCCTGACGTGGTCGGTGGAGTATGTCGATGCGGTGTATTTGAATGGGGCGGGCGTGGTTGGCAACAGCTCTCAGCAGGTCTGTGGAGCCGCTTTCCAATTCGGTGAGTTTAGCTCGCTGCCATTCACATTATCGATCACGAAGGACGGTGCAACGGTGGACAGCCGGACGATTACCCTGTTTTACTCAGAAACTGCACCACCACCACCGCCACCCCGGATTGATACACCCACATTCACTCCACCACCGCCGCCAGTCGTTGCCCAAATTCTGCGCTTCACAGTGACCGATACATACATTGATTACGGAGAGTGTGAGACGGCAAGCTGGTATGTCACCAATGCTGATCAAATTACGCTCACCACACAGGGTCGCGTATACACGGTAGGCTCCAGCGGTTATCAAAGCCTTTGCTGGGCAGATTTCTACGGTACTTCCTTTGTGATAACGCTGCGTGCGTATCGAAATGGTGTGCTGGAAGACACTTCGTCGATTAACATGACGCGATGGGAAATTATCCTGCGATAGACCATGCTGGGCAGACCCACGTCTGCCCTATTTTCTTCCGTAGAGCTTGAAAAACATTTTTTAACTTGAGATACTTTTGTTACAAAAGGAGTCCGGGAAAGCGACATTGCATCATGAAACGTTTATCGCTTCTGATGATATTAATCATAATCATGCTGGTCGCCTGCGAAGAGGAGACAGAGCCAACGCCAACCCCCGTCCCACCACAGCCAACCGGTGTTGCTATGAATCCGCCGCAGGTGTGGATAGATCGGCCCTTGAACGGCGAGACCATCATTCTGGGGGTAACGTCTCCCGAAATTGTGGCTCATGCATCGGCTTTAAGCGGCAATGCGATCTTAGAGGTTCGTGATGATCTGGGAGAAACGCTTTCAACCGTCGATCTTGGCACATCCATCGAGACACTGGTGCAGGGTGGGCAGCTCAATCGCTATGAAGGCGATTGGATGCAGGCCATCATGCCCCTGCTGGAGCAATCGGATGGATCGCTCACACTGGAGTTAACCGTGCTGGTGAACGGTGTGTCATCCAATCCGGTGGTGCTCACGTTTCTGAAACCCAGCCCAACGCCAACGGGCAGTCCTACGCTTACGCCGAGCGTGACACTCACTGATACACCAACGTTAACGCCGACCGACACACCAACATCAACTGACACACCGACCTTAACCGACACCTTAACCGACACGCCCACGCTGACAGATACGCCCACACTGACGCTATCGCCAACGATGTCTCTCTCACCAACAGAAATACCCGAAATAGGGTTTGTGCCTAAAGATGAACAACCGTGCCGTGTAACCGCCGTTCGAGGCGTTCGGGTAGCGGCGATGCTGGCCCCACACCGGGATACGGTGCTGTTCATTGAGTGGCCGGACATCTAC
>JAKEEQ010000472.1 GCA_022616515.1 Chloroflexota bacterium
AATGGCGTACAATTCCTCAATATCGACTGGCTCTAGTGCCTGTTGGTCTTCATCTTGCTTCAACTTCTTGAAGCGGGAAGCGACATCATCGAAACTCATAAGCTAGTCCAAACCAATGCTGTCTAATATCCGCCATTATACGGAATGCATCCCGCCTTCGCAATTTTTAGTCGGGCGGCGGCAAGATTTCAATGATTGGCGGACCTTTTTCTTTACGCTTTGGTTTACCACGGTCGAAAAAGACGATGGTATTGCCAAACTGCCGTTGAGAAATCTGGATATGATGCTGGTTCATTATTGTCCAGCCAAAGGCGATTAGCGCCACCAGCAAGCCCACCGTGTCGCCAAACAGGAATCCGGTCATGAGATAAGCGGCAAAGCCCAACACCAGCCCGAAGGCCACGCCGCGCAGCCGGGGAAAGCGCGTCGAAAAGATAAACGCACCAAACAGGGCAAACGGCAAGCTGATACACCCCGTGATGCACAGCAGAAAACTGTCAAACTGAAAAATTCCCTCTCCGAACAGGGGATAGCTCCTTTTTGTTATGGTGTGTCTATATCATTATACGTGATCGAAGAAATATAGTTACAATGCCACTTTGTGGATGAAGAGGGTGCAGTAGCCGTCGGTGCTTAAGCTCAAGCCCCAGTGACCCTCGGACATGGCGTTTTGTCTGGAGTTATAAATCAGGAGGGCCATCAGGGCGGCGCGAAGCTCATCCGGGGATTCAAATTCCACAATCAATTCCTCACCATCAACCTCAAGTGCCTCGGCGGATGCGAGGAGTTTTGACCACCGCTTCATGATTGACATGTTGGATGTCCTGAAATACAAAAACGGTCTGACCACAGGTATATGTAGTCAAACCGTATTGTAACCCAGATTGGTGGAAATTTGGAATCGTTTAGAGCGTCTCGCCCGTCTGCTCATCAAACAGATGGACATTCGCCATATTGAACAGCGTACCCGTCTCCAAGCCGACCCGGACGTCGGAACGCGGGTCCATGCGGGCCAGATATACGATATCATCGTTCTTGAGGTAGACGATTTTCTCGTTACCCATCAATTCGATCACATCCACATCCGCCATCACCATCTGTGGGATAACGCCCTGCGGCGGGAAATCGGGATGATGGATGTCTTCGGGGCGCAGACCGAAGGTGACACGCGACCCGACATGATCACGATAACGGTCGGTACGATCTGCGGGGATTTCCAATTCGGTGAAACCGAGATCAACGGTCATCCTGCCGCCTGATTCCTTGAGCATGGCATCAAAGAAATTCATTGAGGGGCTGCCAATGAAGCCTGCAACGAACTTGTTGGCGGGGTAATTATACAGGTTAGTCGGTGAATCAATCTGCTGCAAGCGACCGGCATTGAGCACCGCAATGCGTGTACCCATCGTCATGGCCTCAATCTGGTCGTGGGTCACGTAGATGAAGGTGGTTCCAAGACGCTGGTGCAGTTTGCTGATGAAGGCACGTGCTTCCACACGCAGTTTGGCGTCGAGGTTGGACAGCGGCTCGTCCATCAGGAAGACGGCGGGTTCGCGCACAATGGCACGGGCCACCGCCACACGCTGGCGCTGACCACCTGATAGTTGGCGCGGGCGGCGATCCAGCAGGTGACCGATACCCAGACTATCCGACGTTTCCTTGACACGCTCATCAATAATCTGTTTAGGGGTCTTGCGCAGACGCAGACCAAAGGCAATATTGTCGTAGACGGTCATGTGCGGATAGAGGGCATAACTCTGGAACACCATTGCGATGTCACGATCTTTGGGCGGAACGTTGTTGACAACACGATCCCCGATGATAATGCGGCCTTCCGAGATTTCTTCCAACCCGGCCAGCATACGCAGACTGGTGGACTTACCACAACCGGACGGACCTACGAAGACAAGGAACTCCTTATCTTCAATATCAATATCCAGATCGGCTACTGCTTCCGTATCGCCAAATCGCTTGTAAACATGATCAAAAACTACTCTAGCCATGAAAAGACCTCCAAGCTCTAAGTTAAGTAGTTGCTGAGGCTAGTACCTCGTTATTTTTTTGGCTGACCGTATTATGTCACTTAATGTGCCATTCGGCAAGAAATGACTGTGACAAAAACCTGCCAGCCTTTAATCTGGCGGTGAATTTACCGAAAAAGTGGTAACAATTCGGTCTTTTTTCCTTCAAATTGTTCGTCATTACGCACCATCACCAAGCCATTTTCGGCGTTGAGTGTCACTCTCAATTTCCGTGAGGCTGTATGGTGGTATTGAACAATTGGTTAATTGTAACAATTGTCATCTATGCAGCGACAGGCCCTTTAGGATTTTATCCACCGTCTTTTTGTGGTCATGCAGGGCAATTCCGGCAAGGTTGAGGTCTTCGGCGACAACGGCTTTAACGACAGCGCGGTTGTCAATATCGTTACTCGTGGCAAACAGTTCTTCGGTATAAATGGCAAGTTTCACAGCGCGGGACATGGCGCGTTCATAGACATTTCTTAACTCGTCGGTGTCCGCTTCAAAAATCAAAATCGGCTGGATGACCATTGGCAAGTACAGGTTCCCGGAACCATCTTCGTATGGTTCGCCGACAATATCTGGCTGGTGACCCGCCAGCCCGCCCACCATAAACGCGGTCACATTCAGCCGCTGCCACATCAGCAAATCATTGCGCAGCACAACGGCAATTTTGGTATCAAAGGTCATCGACATCATTTTTCTCCCGCCTGCTCAACAGGTCATTAAGCGCCCCCTGTAAGACACCAAAGGTTTTCCTGGAGGACGCCTCGTTGGGCGTCCCTACGCCAGCTTCGCGGTTTTGGTAGGGACGTGCAAGGGCACGTCCTGTGTTCATACCCCTAGAAGATCAGGCCACATGAATTCACGTTTTGCTTATTAAATCAGAACAGACAGGGCGATGTCTTACACAATCTTGCGCTGTTGGGCAAACTTGCCGGGCGTCACACCGATAAAACGCCGGAAGGTCCGGGTGAGGTGGCTCTGGCTGGAAAATCCAGTAGCATAAGCCACATCGGCAATGGTGAGATTATCGTCCAGCAGATGTTGGGCATGGCGGATGCGGATATTCTCCAGATAGCGGTGCGGCGGGATGCCCATCTCACGCCGGAAAAGCCGCGCCAGATGGTAGGAGCTTATGTTGACCAGTTCGGAGAGGTCGGTCAGAGAAATGTCGGTGGCGAAATTGGCCTCCATGTAATCACGCACTTCCTGAATTTCGCGACGCGCTTCGCGATATTCCGGCACATTTCCAGAATCACTGGCGTGACGAGCGATGAGTTCGCCGAAAAACTCAATAAAGCGTGCCTCAAATTCAAGGGCAGACATGGCTTTTTCACTGTCACTGTGTAGATAACGAAGCTGGCGATGCAGATAAAGATCATAAACACGCACTTCGGGAAACAGCGGCAGGCCAGAAGGCTGGTGACGAAGTTGGGTGGCGACATTTTCCAGCAGGGCGGCGGTCGGATACAGGGCGCGGTAATGAAAACCCTCTGGAACTGCCGATTCGCCCGTGTGGACATCGCCGGGATTGATGATAATCAGTTGGCCCGGCAGGGTGATATGGCGCTGCTGGAAGTGATTAAAACGCTGCGCACCATCTTCGACGATTCCAATCACATAGTAGTCGTGGCTGTGGGGCGCAAAGGTATGATTGACGAAGCGAGCACGGAGGAAACGCAGGGTATCAAGCTGCGGAATACACCACATGTCGGCCTCATCGGTCGCTGGCAGGTTGTCGATACGATTAGTTTCGGACATAAGTTGTGAAACGGCTCACCTTGTTTTGAAAAATGATATGAGATGCGCGTGGCTACTGTCAATCAACCGCCTCATATTTGAGCAATTGATACGAATTGCTGAACGTTAATCTGATATTCATTCAAAAATTTAAAGTTAGCGGTATTTTTATATGTATATACATGTAAATGAGGTCGTCATGTCACTTGACCACAACGAATTGATACAGGCCACACTGTGTATCAATGCCAACTTTCGAGCGGTTTGTCGGCAGTTAACTCAATTTTATAACGGGTTCCTGGAGCCAACCGGCTTGCAAAACACTCAATTTACAATGCTGGTGACCATTGCGTTGATGAAGTGGGGCACTATCATGCAGCTTGCGGAAAATTTGCAGATGGACCAGACAACCCTCACACGTGGTGTTGAGCGGCTCAGACAACAAGGTTGGGTAGAGAGCGTTCCTGATAAAGAGGACCGCCGTGTTAAGCATATTGTGTTAACCGAGGCTGGTGAAAAGTTGCTTAAAGAGGCATTTCCGCTCTGGCAGCAGGCCCAACTGGCCGTTCAGGATGCGCTGGGTGCTGAAGACGCCGAGATACTGCTGCGTCTACTGGACAAGGTGACACAGGTAGCACACGAGGATTGATTCCTCTTTTTTGACCATTTACATGTATATACATGTAATTTGCACAGGATAGGAGACACATCATGAATGCAAATCCACTATCGCCACTGGTAACGACGGTAATCATCCTGACCAGTGTGCTGCTTCCCGTCGTGCTTTGGGCCGGGATCGACTACCTGGCGAAGGTTCAACTCGACGGTCGAGTGGCCCGCCGCGTGTCAATCGGGACGGCGGCAGCGCTGTTCGGCTGGCTATTCATCGCCTTATTCTTGGCGGTCGATAGCTTCTTTGCCATCACAAGTGATGGCATACCCACTGTGGCACTTGCCGGAGGCTGGCTGGTCTTTCTACTGGCTGCTGTCTTTGGCATACCCCAATTCAGGCAGCTCGTTCGTGCGGTTCCAATCGAATGGCTGGCGGCAGTCCAGACCATCCGTGTAATTGGATATTCCTTCATCATCGCGCGTGATCAGGGTTTGATACCGGCAACGTTTGGGACCCCGGCAGGTTGGGGCGATTTGTTGACCGGACTGCTGGCCCCGGTGGTCGCATACGCCCTTGTCGCAAAGCTTTCACAGGCACGCTCCCTTGCCCTTGCCTGGAACACATTTGGATTGGCGGATCTGATTGTTGCAGCATCGCTGGGCATATTGACGGCCCCCGGCGCAATCCAGACGCTGGCAACAGATTTTGTCTACAACGATGCGGTTCAAATCGGGGAATTTCCGCTGGTGCTGGTGCCTGTGACTCTGGTTCCGCTGGTGTTTGTGGCTCACATCATCTCGTTCTACAAACTGCTCAGTGAGCCTTTGCCTGCCCGCCGCTCATCTCTTCTGTCGGGTGCGGATGCATAAGTGTGGTATTGGCAATAGGACGGTAGGTGAGTGCTATCGTCCTTGCCATACATTCTGAAGTGGCTCGTAACTCACCGTAATAATTCCCTCCTCCTCAATAATTTCACGAGCTTCCGACGACATCAAAAAGTCATAATCCGTCTGGCGCACCTGCCAGCCATCCGGGTCTATCGCCTTTGACTCCATATTGCCCAGACCGGGATGCACCGCCCACTCGCTCAAGCCGACGGGCAGGTCGCTCAGCAGTTGAGCATAACGGCTGGATTTTTCGGTGATGTCCAGACCAAAACTATCGAGCAGGTTATATTCGGGGGTGGGCAGACCCTGTTGTTGGAAATTTTTGACCAGTGATTGGTCATCAACACGCAGCGCCAGATCGTATTCTCGTGCCAGTCCGAACGTCAAATCAAAAATGTCGGGTCTGCCGCCGCTGTGCAGGCAGTGCCAATCCAGATGAGTCGGCTTCAGTCCTGTGGCAAGCACAGTCTCAATCTGTGCCCGGAACTCCGTTTCCAGTTCGCTCAAGTCAGCTTGCGCCAGCAGGTCAGACATCCGCTCCATACTGAAGAAATAACCTGTTTCGACAATCAGCGATGGCACTTTTTCTTTAGAAGTGAGCGGACGCCAGCGATAATGCGGCAGGTCACAGATAACCGTCAGGTGAACGCCAAAATGTATGTCTGGACTAGCCTTGAGCAATTCGATGGCATGCAGAGCCAGTGGGCAGGGCATCATCAAACTTGTCGAGCGAACGATACCTTCACGCATAGTGCGCAGGATAGCTTCATTGATGGCGTGATACATACCAAAATCGTCGGCATTGACCAGCAATAAACGTGCATCGTCGGGATAACCTAATAACCTGTTGGTCTGGTTTGTTTGATTCATCTTGATTTCCCTCCTGCCATCTTGTAGGCCACGCTCAAGCCTTTACCGACCGGCACAACCATGTGGTCCATTTCCGGCAGCGCTTCAATGGCGGCTAGATACGGCGCAATCTGGTCGGGATGCGACAGGGCATTATCGGCCAACACAAGCGAACCCGGCAGCAACTTCGGCAGGAGAAGTCTGAGTTGATCAGGGGCGCTGGTGCGGTCGGCATCAAACAGGACGAAATCAAATGGACCAGCCAGCGTACTGATCAATTCCGTCGCCTCGCCAACCAGTAAATCTACCCTATCGCGTAATCCGGCCTGTTTTAGATTGGCATCGGCTAAAACCTGCTTGTCCGGGTCACGCTCCAGGCTGGTGACGTGCCCGCCCGTTGATTGAGTCGCCCATGCCAGCCAGATGGTACTGTAGCCGTTCGAGGTTCCGATTTCCAGCAGAGATTTGCTGTGACTGCTGCGGATGAGGATGCTGATGAGGTGAGCCGTGTCTGGCTCAATGTTGAGCATTTTCTTGCTGCGGTCTTCTTCACGCGCGTCATTATCACGCCCAAATATTTCCAACTCGTGTAGCAACTGTTGAAGTGAAACGTCCAAGATACCCTCTTCCGGTGTCTCGATTACCGCAAAGAGTATAGCTCACTATCGCAACAGCCAACACAACTCAGGTGTGCAGCATCCGGGCGTGATGGAGCAGTTCGCCAAAAGTGGGGTGATCGCCCGCGGTTTCGCTGTAAAAGGCATAACGGATGATACCGTTCTGGTCGATGATGAAATGACCCCCAATCATGCGACCATCCCCGGTGGTCTCGGTCTGGATGTTACCTTTCGCCAGTGCCCGCAGCGCATTGCGGGCAAACTCAATGTTGAGCACTTCTTTCAGACCCATCTGCGCAAAGCCATATTCGTAATAGGCACTGGCGTCTTCGTTGGAGAAGCATGTGGTGCTGGGGGACAGGCGTCCACAGTAGCGTTCGGCATGTTCGGGTTCGCCAATGCCTATCGAATGGATATTGAGGCCCATGCGGCGAATATCAGCCTGATTGTCCTCCAGATCACGCAGCCATTCGCGGCAGAACATACAGCCGAAATGACGCAGGAAAATCAGTAGTATTGGCCCATCGCGCCACAATGTCGATAGGTGAACCTCATTCCCGTCGAGATCGAGCACAACGCTGTCCGGGGCTTTATCTCCAACCTGTAGGCGATTACCCATGATCTAAAAAAGCCCTTTCATTGTACGTCTTGCGTGAAATGAAAACCTGCCTCCCTCTGTCGGTGGCGCACATCTCCCCCAATTAGTACCATTGATTGACACCTATGCGACCCATCCCCTGTGTTGTCTTCATGCCGACCCCGGCGTAGGCGGCAAATTCTGCAAGCAAACTCAGTGCCCGTGCGAGTTCATCGCGGCGGGCATTGTTATTTTGCAGTATCTCCCAGAGTGACTCTGCGTCAGGGAACTTGTGGCGATCCTTCTTCAATTGGCTCATCGAGGTGCTTATATCGTATGATACCTGTCCGATGAATGATTGATGGGATGTGTTTTGAATAAAATGCACATGACTTTGCAGATTATAGTCACCAATGGACACGAAATATTCGGCGAAAACTGTGAGAAGCCGTGACAACTCAATGCCGGTAACTTCTTCCCAGCGACGGCGCAGCGTCCCGAATACCAGCGACGGGAGTGGAAACGGCAGATCATGACCTTTGCGTTTGAAGGTCGTCGGAGTCTGGAATGTGAAGGTGATCGTTTTCGGTGGTGAGGCTTGCTGGTGCTGCGCGAGCAGACCATTGAGGGTGGTGGATTGTGTTACTTCCACATCGCCCAGTACCCAGAAATTCCCATCAATTTCTATATCCGCTGGTGGCGTTTGCAGCAGAGTGGCGTGCAGCACTTCAACAACAGCCGCTTCCAGCCCGATAAAGTGTACCCACGCCATTTGCCCCCGCTGGATATGGGTTCCGCCACGCTGACCGGGCCGGTAAAGCAGCGGTCTATTTTCCCCCATCAAATCGCTGACTGCATAAGCCTTTGCCTGATAGCCAGATTTGTCATGCAAGCGTTTGACTACATCGGGGGAGACACGCTGCACAAGATGGAAAAAGAGATGCTGGATAGCCTCACCCATCTGATTCGTGATGTGCAGATCAGTAACAGGCTGGAGCTGGCAGCGGAAAATAGCGAAATCGTCAGTCATATGTGTCGGGTTGGTGTGGAAAATAATCGGGGAGATTGTAGCGAGAACTGATAAAGTTTTCAAACCCCTGCGCGAGTCACATACCGCTGCAACCAGCAATCGTCATGTTGGCAGACTGGTTAATGTCATTTTAATCCCCTCAGCGGGAAGCCCTCACTACTGAAGGACGTTATTGGATATGCCTGGCTTAGGTTTCAAGAACGGTTTCAATCCCCTCTGCGGGAAGCCCTCACTACGGAATTGGCAATGCAACCGCAACCGCCGATGTCCCAGCTTGTTTCAATCCCCTCAGCGGGAAGCCCTCACTACTGAAGGAGCGAACAATGTTCGCAAAGCTTATCTCCATTCGTTTCAATCCCCTCTGCGGGAAGCCTACAATCAGAGACAATCCTGCACTGCAACCGCGCCGGAAATCAAACCAGTCTTAAACCCCCAAAGGGGCAAGACCACTCCGTCGCGGCTTGTCTTAAGCCCTTCAACGGGGAATCTATCTCAAATTTGACTGTGCCTACGTCTTTAGCATAGGGAAAAGTGGACTAACAATTCCAATGAGTGCGGATAGCAGTCCCATAAAGGAGAGAACTGGACTATCTAGCCCACCAAGTACGATTATGGCGAGAATCAGAATCAAGACAACAGAGGAAGAGAACATGACCCAATACCGTAATTGACTTTTTGGGACAAACGCCTTCTGTCCCGACTGTAAAGTAGGACGATCAGTAATACGGGTAAAACTATAACGTTCCAATGTTATACTCTGTCCATTCTTGTCTTTAAATTCTTTTGGATTATCACGAAGATGATGAAACAGAGATGTTTCGTCATATGTTGGAGGATCCCGCAATTCAAATACGTAAAGCTGTTCAACCTCTAAAGCCAAGCAAATCGGTAAAATATCAAAAATCGGCATTTTTGTAATTGTTGTAAAATCAACGATATAGTTTTGGGGGTTCTTACCCGCATTTGCTTGAAATACCCTGCGTAAGTCGTGTTTTAGGTTACTGTAGTTAACGTGCTCTACACCATATCCAGATACTTCGTTACGAATTCGACTATAGAGGCGCGAATCACGGCTGATTTTTAGATCTCTACTGTCTTCACGATTAGCGTTCTGGTCAAACCTAATATATTGATCTTGTGAGAGCATCTCCAGTTGTTCAAGAATGCCCAGCCGAATCTTTTCAGCTTCTTCATTGGTTAAAGCCGTTTTAACATCTTGTGATTGAAGAATATGGATAAGCACGACCCGTTGAATTTGAAACTCTTCATTTGCGTATGCAATTACATTTACATAAGTATCAATAGTTTTTGAAAACAAAAAGAAAAATAATGTCTTACTCATCTAATAACTCCTTATAAAATCTTAAATTGTTCTTCCCGCTAGCCTTAGCCAACTTGAGTGCAAAATATGATTGGCGTGGAGTAGTCCCGATTCCAATTGACAGAGTTTTATGCCAACGACATGAGAATTCAATTCGCAGACCTTCAAGGATATCATACGCTCTATGTGAAATAGGGTTGACAAAAAAGAACTGTCTCCCAAGATGGGAAGTCAGCAAACCAACCAACTTAGGAGGACAGTTCAATGACAA
>JAKEEQ010000473.1 GCA_022616515.1 Chloroflexota bacterium
GGGATCGGTAATTCTGACACCCATCACGCAGCGCGGGCAGTTGCTGGGCGTTATCGAGGTCATGATTAACCTCAACGAATCGCTCTTTGATGCGCATACTGTGCAGATGATGGAATCATTGGCCGACCAGACTGCGATTGCCGTTAACAATATCCTGCTCAACCAACGTGAACAGCGGCGTATGCGGCAAATTGAACGGGTACAGGCTTCCGGACGGCTCATTTCTTCGGAGTTATACCTGCCAAACTTGATGGACCTGATTGTGAAAGAAGCGGCCCAGATTTTTGAGGTTGACGCCGTATCGGTGGATATGTTGAAGGTCGATCATTACTATGTGGAAGCTGCGCACGGGTTGAGTGATGACTTCATCAGTCAGCGCAGTTTGCCGCTCCTTGTTGTTCAGGGAGATGTGCGTCGCCCGACCTATGAAATAGCCGCCGATGATCCGCAGGAACATCTTCTGCATGATGAAGGTTTTACCGGCGTTTTCAATATCCCCCTTGTTAAGGGCAACCATGTTCTCGGCTATATCCGGCTGTACCATGACGAGAATGAGCAACAACCCTTTACGGAACAGGACAAAGAAATTGCACAATTACTCGCCAGCCAGGTCACCATTGCGCTCGAAAATGCGAGTTTGTTTCAGGAACTTGAAGATCGTGCCCGTGAGCTGGCCGAAGTGAACCGGCTGAAAAGTGAGTTTTTGGCTACGATGTCGCATGAACTGCGGACCCCGATGAACAGTATTCTTGGATTTTCCAACACCTTGCTGAGTGGTATCTACGGCGAGTTGAACGAAAAACAGGTGGGGCGTATCGAGCGTATTCTGCGCAACGGCAAAAATCTATTAGCGCTCATTGATGACCTGCTGGACATCAGCAAGATTGAAGCAGGCAAGATGGAACTTGAGATTCAGTCGGTTGATATAACCACCGAAATCCACTCGATGCTGCAAGCCATCGAAAGTCAAATGCAGGACAAAGGTCTCGAACTGATTACAGATATACCCGGTAATATCCCACATGTACGTGCCGACCCCCTTCGCTTGCGGCAGATTATCAATAATTTGCTCAGCAATGCGGTGAAGTTCACCAAGGAGGGGACAGTCGCTGTAAAGGTTGGGGTCAGGGAAGAAATGACGGATTATGGCAACCGGACAATGGTTTGGACCAGTGTTGCCGACTCTGGAATTGGTATCAAACCACAAGATCAAGAAGTTATTTTCGACGAATTCCGGCAGGCCGACAGCAGCACAACGCGCGAGTTTGGTGGTACGGGTCTTGGGCTTGCCATCAGCCGCAGACTCATCGAAATGATGGACGGTCGTATCTGGGTTGATAGTGAAATGGGCAAAGGCAGCACATTTACCTTTACCATCCCGGCCTCTTGAGTCTAGCCCAGAACAGTGGTCTGACCTCGCAGGCGTGTTGTCATTACAGGCAACACGCTTTTTATGTGACTATTGGCACTGATGTTATCTTTTCATCTATGTGAAGATAAGGGTGATCAAAGGAGATTAGGGGCGTGCAGGTTCGACAGGTTATGTCTCATGTTGTGATAACGGTTTCCCCACAAGACAACCTAAAAACGGCGCTCGAACGTACAAAATGGGCTGGTCGTCATATTCCCGTCGTGGAACACGATCAGATTGTTGGGATAATCACGGATCGTGATATACGACTGGCCTTGAACTCTCCCTACATCCTTCGCGAACGGTTGCAAGACAAACGGCTACTTGAAGAAACGCCCGTCGAAGCTTGTATGACCCCTAATCCTCTTACGATCAAAGATACTGCTGACGTTGAGGAAGCAGTTGATTTGATACTTGAACATAAGTTCAGCGGCCTGCCTGTAGTTACAGACAATGGGAAACTCGTGGGGATGATTACCTCCACAGACCTCCTGACGGTTCTGGGGAAAATGCTTAAAGGGGGTATTTATGTTTAAGAAAATCGTCGTACC
The DNA here is from genome assembly GCA_022616515.1 of Chloroflexota bacterium. Classification (GTDB taxonomy): domain Bacteria; phylum Chloroflexota; class Anaerolineae; order Aggregatilineales; family J027; genus JAKEEQ01. The sequence goes on from JAKEEQ010000473.1 coordinate 1,963, forward strand.
GCTTGACGGTTCCACACTGGCTGAACAAGCCCTCCCTGCTGCCCTTGAATTAGCAAAGGCGTTTGATGGGCAAATTTTCCTGCTTCATGTGGTGACTAATTATCTTGTCCCTCCCTATGGCATTGATTACCAACTGGGCGAGACATTCCGCGATGTAGCCATTCGTGAAGCACATGAGTATCTTGAAAACATGCGTGGCAAGTTAGAAGCTACATTCAGCGGCACGATTCATGTGAAAGTCATTGAAGGTCTTGTCGCTGAAAATATTCTCGATTATGCCAGATTCCAGAATGCAGATGTCATCGTAATGGGTACACATGGTCGCAGTGGCGTAGGTCGCTGGGTGTTCGGCAGCGTTGCCGAACGTGTACTCCGCGCATCGATTTGCCCCGTGTTATTAATTCGGGCACACGAAGACAATTCCGAAGAAACCCTCACACCAGACCGTGAGGCTTCAGTCACCTAGCTGTTCGTACTTAAATTTTTGATACTCCCTCGCCGATGCCTCGACGCGAGGGAGTTTTTTATTGCCAGCAGCAGAATCGGAACATCCAGCCACCAGCGAAATACCTGTTCCATCAATGGCCCCAGCAGAAGCATACTTGCCGTTAGGGCAGTCAGAACAACCCAGAAGCGCCTGCCCGATGCCCGCTGCTGTATGAATAAGTACACCGCCAGCCACAACTGCCCCAGGCCCAGCAAGATTCCCGCCAGTTGAACCTCAATACGGCGTTCAATGTTCCCAGCACTGTCTGGCAAAAACCCCACGACCATATCCGGCAGGTCGTCCGAGGCAATTCCCTGACCGAATCCAATTTCGCGACCAGCCAGCCAGATTGCCATGAATAGGAACGGTAGAGCAAGTGAAACACTGTCCAGCCACGAGGCAAAATCGAGTTGTCGCCAGCGTGCCCACCACCATGCCGCCGTCAATCCGCCGAGCACTGCTCCATGCCAGTCCAATCCGCCATACCAGATACGCCATACATCCTGCGGATAATCAACGAATGATTGCCAGTCCAGCGCAACCGAAACCAGACGTGCCCCTATCAGACCGCCAAAGAGGGCTACCAGTGTCAAATCAAATGCGGACGATAGTGCAAAGCGATCATCCAGCCAGCGAGACCAGCTAGAAAATGAAAACCCTGTTACGATGGCAGCACCAATTAACAGGGCAAATAACCAGTGGTCAGGCGGCATCATTACTGGAGTCTGATATTACAATCGCTTCCAGCGCGAATGAAGTCATCCAGCCCTACTTGAATAGAGTCAGTACTCTGACGGATTGCGTACCCTTCACGCAGCGGTTCAGCCGCGAGATCACAACGCTGATTGCGGTAGTATAGTCGTGCCAGCAGGAACCAATCATAAGGATCATCCGACCCAAGTTCAGTTGATCTTTCCAGCATGTCGAGCGACTGCTCATAATTTTGCTCCCAGAACAGGCGCTGGCCCAATGTTGAGAGACACGGTACATAATTTGCATTGGCATCAACGCAGATGCTCAGGACTTCAAGCTCAGAGTCGCTTTCGCCCTGACGACTGTACAGGATTGATAACCAGTATAGTACGGACGCATCGCGCGGTGAATTGGTTCTAACCCTCTCCAGAACTGCAATGGCTTGCGAATATAGATCAAGGGACATGTAAACCTGTGACGCCAGTTCTATGGCGATATAGCTATGAGTCGGCATGGCATCGTAGGCCGTTTCGTAGGGTTCAATGGCCTGTTCCCACTCCGCGAAGTCAATCAGATAGCGCCCGTAGTTGCGATAGACCTGTGCGACCAGTTCATTATCTGGATCGGGAAGTTGTTCGAGTTGTTCAATCGCCTCATTGATTGTAGACGCTGCGCGTTCATAATCTTCCAGATTGCGATAAATATTGGCGATAACAGCCTTTGCCAGAATAGAGTCTGGATCGATCTCCAGTGCCCGTTCTGCCGGACCAAGTGCCAGATTATGCTCGCGCATCCAGTCCAGCGCCATTGCTTTGATGATATATCCACGCGGATCTTCCGGGGCAGCGGTAATGGCTTTGTCGGCAATATCTACAGCTTCTTCGATACGCTCAACATTCGTCCCAGAATCAGAGGTGATGACCATCATGTGAGCAAGTCGATAGTGAAGATCGACATCATTCGGGCGACCAGTAATCGCGATTTTACAGGCGACGATAGCCTCTTCAAAATCGCCCAGCAGGTAGGCATTCTCGCATTCGGCGAGATCGGTACGTACATCGGGGGTTGGCGTCGGCGCGTCAGGAAAGAAATCCCGGCGAGTATTACTGACCCGACTGCTGACCGTTTCATAGGTATTCTGGGCATGGGTACGTGCCTCCTCAGGATTCTGCACCAGCCAGTATACCAGTGCCGCAAGGCCAAATATCAGCAGCCAGCGCAATAACCAGCGCGGAGGACCTCTAAAGAGTCCTCGACGACGGCTGCGCTGATATTTCTTGGGAACACGTAATTGCATGAACGGTTCCTTCTCTCAGTAGATGCCAATCGGCGGCGGCGGTGAAGGTGTCGGCGGTGGTGGTGATGGAGTGGGCAGGTTAGAGAATGCCTCGTCATCATTGATACAAAACCCTATACCGTCTCTGGTCAATCCTTCACCTGCTTCCGATAAGTCAAGAAGTAAGGCTTGATCAAACAGCGGCATCGCCAGATCACAGTTATCCAGAAGATGATGTGCTAACCCTTGAATATAGTAGCACTGCTCCAGCCGGTCAACCATCGGCCAGTTCTGGGCATCCATCAGTGCAACACATTCCTCAAAAGACTCAATGGCACCTTCATAGTTACGGCGTGTATATCGTACCATCCCCAACTGGCGATGAGCTTCTGGGAAGGTGGCATCCAGTTCGATAGCCTGTTCACACGCTTCCTGCGCATTGTTGTCATCGCGCTGGCGGAAGTAAGTCTCACACTTGCGGGTCCATGCTTTCACATTACGTGGATTATTGGCAAGCACACGGTCAAGAGCTTGAATAGCGGCGTCATAATTATCTTGAATTGTGTAATATGGAACCAGCTCAAAATAGAGGGCGTCCAGACGCGGGTGAATTTGAATCGCCTGTTCATATTGGGAAATAGCAAGCTGCCACTGTCCGGTATACGCCAGTGAAAGGGCCAGTGCCCGGCGTGAGTCAACACTCATCTCGTCCAATTCAATGGCTTTCTGGGCTTCTTCCTGCGCCAGACCCCACCGATCCTGAGCGCGATAAGACATTGAGAGATAGGCATGCGCTTCGGCCCAACCCGGAGCCAGTTCCGTTGCCCGCAGAGCTTCGGCGGCTCCCTCATCTGCACGTCCATTTTCAATCAGGGCCAGTGCATGGGCGGCGCGGGCCAGTGCGCTGTTTGGCTGGCGCTCCGCAATACCTTCACTGACTTCGAGCGCACGTTCCGCCCGAAAACGAAAGCCGCGCCCTTCGTAACTGCCATACACCAGAACGCGCACATACTCAAAATGAATCCC
>JAKEEQ010000474.1 GCA_022616515.1 Chloroflexota bacterium
CCTTGAAACCATCGACTTTACGTGGGGTGAGGATTTCCCGGCGGTGGCAGCGGAGTTTGAGTTCGAAGATAAGATGCTGCTGCTGGTGAGTGTCGTGGTGGATGATACGGCAGTCCTGCTGGGCGGTGGGTCTACTGCGGAAACATGGTCATTCAACCGGCAGTTTGTGCTGGGGGCACTGGACATGGCGAGCATCAACGAAATGCTACCACCGGCTGAATTAACATCCCTGCTCAATGGCGACATGGATGAAGAGGCCATTTTCGGGATGGTGGTTGATTAAGTCGCATCTTTGAGCATATACAGCAGCATTTTCAGCGGCGTGACGGCTCGAACACTGTGATTCAAATTGGGCGGCATGTGCAACCATGTGCCGCTGCTTACCTTATGACGGTCCTCGCCCAATGTAATCTCCGCATTACCATCAATAATGTGAATGAGCGCCGCCGTCGTAGCGGTATGGTCGGATAGTTCCTGCCCGCCATCAAACGTAAACAACACCACTTGATGTGCTCATCCCAGAATACGGGGCGGCTGAACGGTTGCCAACTGGTCCAGATCGGATTTAATTGTATAATCCACGCGGGTTTCTACTGTTCTGGTTGTCGAACATTATAGTAGGGACGCCATGAATAGCGTCCGCCAGCGACTAGCATTCAACCCTTTTTTTGAAATCCGGGCGACTAAAACAGTGAATAAGATGTCCCCAAATCCTCCTGAGCACCTCCCCTGAAATAATTAGGGGAGGTTGTCTTTTTCTACCCCAACAGTTCTTCGCATTTGAGGGCAATGAACGCATTGACGCTGTCGTACAGGCCGTTGTACCACACGTCCGGCGGTGTCCCGTGCGCAAACCAGAAAATGTTGAAGGGCAGGAAACTGGTGACGGCTAACTTGTAATCATGCCAGCACTGCTGCCAGTCGTAGCCCATAACGCCATGCGCCAGCAGTTGTTCGTGGTAGTAGCGCACCAGTGGCTCTTCGACGAGTTCACGGCGTCCGGGACGGCCATCCATCATATAAAAAATATCAAACGTCCCAAGCTGGCGATGCCATACCGCCCAGTCCAGCAGGTATATGTCACCGCTGCCATTGCGCGGGAATAGAAAATTGTAGGGGTGCGGGTCGCCATGAACGAGGGTTATCATCTGGTTAGACTTGATTCGTTCCTGCCATTCGGGCAGAGGCATCGCGGCCAGTAATTTTTCATAGATGCGGCGAAAGTTCGGCGGGAGGCGGTCGCCTATCACATCGACAAAGCGCCCGAAATGCTGCCGGGCCTGCCCCAGAATAAATCCCGGCACATCATCCAGATAGGGCTGGTAATCACCTTGCAGGAGCGGATTTTCCCAGAAGTGGGCATGCAGCGGCACGATGATGTCAATCAAACGTTTGGTCATCGCGACGGTCGGCGGGAGGCCGTCTTCAAGTGGGCCATGTGTTTTCTGCAAGTCCTCAAACAGCAGGTGTGACTTGCCACTTTCGTAAACCGCATCAAAGCAGCGTAGAAGGGGCATGATTGATGTCAGGGTTGGCGCAATGTGGTTGTAAAAATCGACTTCCGGCTGGCGATTGCCCATTTTCAGGAAGAATTGGCGTGGGACCGTTTCGGGTACAGACTGGCTGTAAGTGACCGCAAAACTCCCGGAGGCTGATTCGCCGCCGTGACTGAAACGGTCATCTGCAAACTGAATATCAACAACGGAACCCGCATCCAACACGCCGGACCCCTGAAGGACATCCATCAGCCAGTCCGGCGTTATCTGTTTGAGGTTGGTAATGAGCATCGTTACTGCTGCGCTGGATCAAGCGGGAAACGATCCGCCAGATCACCAACGCCATCACCGTCGGTATCAAAGAGGGCCGGGTCAGTGCCTAACTCGCGCACTTCAACACCATCACGGACGCCATCACCGTCAGAGTCAGCTTCATCCGGCTTGGTCTGGTACGTGATGACTTCTTCGCCGTCGGGAATGCCATCACCGTCGGTGTCTTCCTCATTGGGATCGCCACCAGCATCGACATCATCACCATCGCGCAGGCCGTCATCATCAGTGTCGTTGTCGAGCGGGTCGGTTTCAAATTCATTGACTTCTTCGCCATCGGTCAGGCCATCGCCATCGGTATCCTCGTTTTCCGGGTCAGTGCCTGCGATGATCTCGTCAGCGTTGCTCAAATCATCATTATCATCGTCCTGACCGGCGTTAAAGGTCGCGGTGATGCTGCGCGATTCAACCAGCGCTTCGTAATCTTCAGCCGTGGCGGTCAGCAGGTCGCGGATGTCGGCATTGGTCTCGGTTATAGCGCTGTTATCGGCCACTTCAGCCGTATCATCCCGATTGAAGTACAGCAGCGCCAGCAACGCCAGACAGACCAGACACAACAGCATCAGGATGCTGAGCAGCCAGATAGGAATAACGGCAGGCTGGAAAAGTTCGCCGGACTGAGTCTGAGACATGCCGTCCGAGGCAGTCACTTGAAGCTCAAAAGGATAGGTGTTCACTGTCCCGATAAAGTTACCCCGTTTGGGGCGAATCTCCATCTCAACGGCTTCACTCTGGCCCGCTGGCACCGCACCCGAAGCAGATGGCGGAAAAAATTGCAGGGCATCTTCACGGTCGCGCCCGTCAATCCGGTAACTATCCGGTGCGTTGCCCCGATTGTTAATGATGAATTTGACAATGCCACGCTTACGCACACGTTTGGGGTCGAGGTCCGATGTATATTGGCGGAACGGCTTGATGGTCAACATGCCCTGCGTCCGCGCTACCTCGCCGCCGCGTTGTTCGCTGCTCACGCGGATGCTGTAGGGATGATTACCCGCACTGGAGCGAATATCACGCGGGGGATGGATCATCAATTGCAGCGCCCCTGAATTGCCGGGTAGAAGCTGTAATCCGCCGGGCGGTACCGTAAACCATTCATTGGGGATACCCTGCACCGTAATGTGATAGTGCTCAACAATATCGCTCTTGTTGTAAATCTGGGTCTGGACGCCGACCTGTGTTCCCGGATCAACGCTCACGGTTGATGGGTTTAGGGCAATGTCTAGCTGCGCCGACGGAACGCCGGTATCGCCCACCACACCCTGCCGGGTAAGCTGTCCATCGCGGGGCGAAATGCCCATGCCCGGACGCACATCAAGAGCGCTTGCCACACCCTTCACGTTGGCAACCGTATCGGTGCTGGCCGCGCGTTGAATGGAAAGGCGAAATTCACCGATAGCAATAACCTGATCGGCCAGCCAATTTTCGGTCACATTGCTCAGGAGCCTGGCTTCATCGAGATAGGTTCCATTGGTGCTGCCCAGATCGGTAATGGTATAGCCGCCGTCGGCTTTGCGCTCGATGCGGGCATGGTTGCGCGAGACCTTTTCGGCGTCCAGCGTTACGTCGTGATTGGGATCGCGCCCGATCATGAGCTGCTGTTTGATGATTGGGATGCGCTGCGCCGCATAGCCTGCCCGCAGAATGACAAGCTCGTCGGTTGCCAGATCTTCTTCGACCGGGGGGACGGTGACATCCTGCCCGACGATGCCCTGAATGGAGGCCAGATAGGTTCCTACAGGCTGTTCCTGTTTGCTGTCGAGCAAGTTGGGATCGATATACGTTGCCAGATACTCATCCGGGTCATCCGAGCCAGAGCGGGCTTCCATGGTTTCCAGCGCTTCAATAATTTCGTTACCTGTCTGAAAGCGTTCTGCTGGCTGTTTAGCAATCGCCTTCAGGATGATTTCGTCAAGTTCAGGCGTGATGCCGCGCCGTTTTTCGCTGGGAACGGCGGGTTTTTCGGAGCCGTGCATCCGGGCTGCTTCGGGAATGTTGCGCGGCTTGAAGGGTAATTCGCCCACCAGCAGTTCATACATCAAAATGCCCAGCGCATACAGGTCGGCCCGCCCGTCAATGACATCGCCTTTAATCTGTTCAGGCGGCATGTAAGGGAGCGTGCCCATCGGGTTGTGGCCCATTGTCTGAACCACCGCATTTTCAGCCAGTTTTGCCAGCCCGAAGTCGGTCAGCAGGGCTTTGAAATTAATACCCGAGGACAGAGAAGCGGATTTTAGCAGGATATTGTCGGGCTTGACGTCGCGGTGAACCATGCCCTGATTGTGGGCATAATGCAGGGCGGAGGCAAGCTGCTTGATGAGCACCACTGCCTCTTCGATCTCCATTGTCTGGCTACTGCTTTGCAGCGACCGCAAATATTCACGCAGGCTGCCGCCGGTAACGTATTCCATCACCAATAGGAGTTCCTCAGCGGCGTAGAAACTGTAAATCTGGATGATATTGGGGTGGTCAAGAGCGGCAATGGCGCGGGCTTCCTGCAAGAATCGCTTGCGCAGTTCTTCGTGGGCGGCAATCTCGCTGTGCATCACTTTTAGAGCGACGAGACGATCAAGCTGGATGTCGCGTGCCCGAAATACTGAACCCATTCCCCCTTGCCCGAGGAGGGCTTCAACCCTGTAATTGCCAAAGGTTTTTCCGGTATAGTTACTCATGCGGGAAGATCTCCCTAACATTATCGCAATAAAGACACGGTTTGCCGTGCCCTTTTTAGTTTACCTATCTCGTTGTTTTGTGCCAATTGATTGCGACAAGAATGGGGCAGTGTATTATCCCCCTCCGGTCCTGACGGACCACCTCCCCCATGAATGGAGGAGGCTATCGTTGGCTTGAGAACTGATTCCCTCTCCATTTATGGGGAGGGTTAGGGAGGGGAAAAATTGTGCCCGGATCATTCAATCAATGGCGAATGCAATCACTACTTAATCTTCAGCGTGTAGTCAGTATAGGCGGGACGATGGGCCTCGATGATGCGTTTGGCAAGGCGCTGATTGGCTTCGGTGTCGCCCTCTTTACCCAGCTTTAACTCCACCTCAAATGTATATGGATTCTTCTCCGGCTCCTTGATGGACGGCTCGGTATCGAAGACCAGTTCCAGATGACGCCTCAGACTCTTCAGCGTACCGCGTGTTTTGAACAACTGAGCCATTTCCATCACAATCAGCCGCTGGCGCTCCACTGGAATCGTGGCAGGCACAAGAATATCCACCCAGCTACCAAACCACTGCAACCACTCCGGCGGCGCGAATCTGGCGTTTAGATAATAATCGAAGCCATCAAGCAGCCATTCCAGCGGGGCCTCAATTGATTCAAAGATAAGCAAAAAACGACCTGTAAAATAATCCTCGCCGTAAATGGGCGGCAAATATTCAAGCCAGCTACTTTTTTCGAGTGGAATACCCTGAATCGGTTCTGGTAGGCCGTTGCCATTGGTATACAGCGGCACTCGCGGCGGCACCGCCGGTGGTTCGGGCGGGATATATTTTTCGATGTCACGCGGCGGACGGTAATCGGGATGCACGATTTCCGGCGGCTCGACAACATCTATGACGGCCACCACATCCTTTTTGCTCTCCGGTGTAGTTTTTGCTTTTTTAGGCGGCGCTGTTTTCTCTGGTTCGATCTCAACTTTGGCGGCGGGTTTTTCTTCAACCTCTGGTTCCGGCTTCTTATCTACCTTTGCTTCAGCCGCTTCTTTGGGTGGTTTGAGATCCTGTTCTTCCAGTTTTTCGGTCTTGCGCACCTTTTCCGCTTCTTCTTTAACCGCCTGCTCGACTTCCTCAATGGAGACGGCGCGAGTTGGCGGGAGTTCCTGCGGCTCAGCCTGAGAGGTCGAGTTGATCTTGTCGACCGTTAGCGTAAATGGGCCGATAACCACCGACTCGCCCACCTCAAGGAAGCGGACAACCTCTGGCTCAAGCTGGTCACTGCCCACAATAGTGCCGTTACTGCTGCCCAGATCTTTTACCGAAAGGCCATCTCTGGTTAACTCAAGCTCGGCATGAAAGCGCGAGACCTTTTGATGTTTGAGCGGCAGGTCATTCGATTCAAGGCGACCTATCTTAAAGATGACGCCTTCAATAACCTCAATGCTCTCTTGCTGAAGATCCGGGCCTGCAAGGCGTAGAATGGCATTTTCTGCCATAAAAACCTCCTAATCCTGGTCAGTCCGCACTTCGTGACGGTACGAAACCATCACGCCATGCGCAACCGTTTCAATGGTTGATGTCGCCTCGCCATACGTGCCGTCGCCCTCTCGCATGGTTACCGGGAAGATTTCGACGGAGCGGATGAAGTCGATGCCGGGCACCTTTTGCAGTGCAGCAATGATGTCCGCCGTGTGCAGGGCGCGTCCGAACTGCCAGCCCGCGCCATCATACCCGCCCACCAGCGGATTGATGAATTCAAATAAGCGTTGGACAGCCTGTTCACGCACCTTCTCCGGGTTGGCATGATCACTGACACGCATTCGGATGCGCGTGCCAATCC
>JAKEEQ010000475.1 GCA_022616515.1 Chloroflexota bacterium
GCATTGAAACCGCTCGGACGGAGCGGTCAGGACCTAACGTGGCGGGTTTCCGCGAGCGTGTCCTGAGAAACCCCTGTCTTTAGGCAGGGGAGTCGTCACCAAAACAAACGCAGGCATGCATCACTTCAATGCCCAGGTCTTGTTCGAGTGCTGCTTTGAGTGCCTGAATACGATCCGACCGAAACGGTATGACTTTGCGGCAGTTGCGACAGGTGAAGTGGTAGTATTCGTCGTGATTGGACAGTTCATAATATTTGCGCTCATGATCGCGCGATACGTAGTGCGGCGCAATCAGTCCGTGCGCTTCAAGAATGTTCAGTGTGCGGTAGACCGTCGCCAGACTCACCCCATCATTTTGCTCACGTGCTGTCAGGTAGAGCCTTTCGGCATCAAATTGTTCGGTTGTCTGTGCCAGTAGCTCCACAATCAGACGGCGCTGCTCGGTCATCCGTCCCCCGGCATCTTTGATGGCCTGTTGTGCATCCGCCAGAAAAGTCATACTCAGTTCCAATTGCTATTGCAAATCGTTTGCAATAAGCATACGGTCTCTTATAAACTCTCCATAGTGACGAACCTCACTTGATTCACGACAAAAATCAATTAATGTGTGAATTAACCCGTGTTAAATCTGGTATGATAGTCTTGAGAGAAGAAAATTTGGCAGTGGTGACATGTTGACTGATGGGAGATTTTCTTTTTTTCGGACAGCATCCATACGAAACCGCTCTGGTTAATTGTAGGGACGGGATACATCCCGTCCGCCAGCTAAATTATCCTATCAGTCAAAGCGTTACCACCACCGAAAATTTGGAATGAGGCAGCGATGAGTAATATTTCCGAATCCGCCGGGCAATATTTTAAACAGCACCGGAATAATTTTGTGAAAGCCCCCACTGCCATCTTTATTGGCTGTGTGGACAGCCGGGTCATTCCCGAAATGCTGCTCGGCGTATCACCGGGCGATATGATGACCGTTCGTGTTCCGGGCGCGTTAGTACCGCCACAGGGTTTGGGCGAAACAAGCGTCGGTGCTGCGGTCGAAATGGCATTGAACCGTATGGAAACTATTCGCGACCTGATTGTGTGTGGGCATACAGACTGTATAATGCTGGGTACCCTCGCTAAAGGTGTTGATGCCTTTGTGGAACCCAATCTGGCCCACTGGGGAAATGTAGCAGATTTCATTCGCGCTCAGGCGAACACCCGCGCCGATTATGCAACCGATCCGGCAGGCTATCGGCAGGCACTGCTGAAAGCATCCATCCGGCGCAGCCTTGATACCCTTCGTGAAATTCAAGTGGTGGCACAGAAGGAGCGGGCTGGTCAGCTTGCATTACACGGTTGGTATTACGATCTTGAACACGGCCAGATCATTGTCTATAACAGCGCCACCGATTCCTTCAGTACTGCCAGCGGAGAATCGGCACCTGCCCCGGTTGTTCCACCTGCCAAAGAACAGGAACGGCAAAAATCCCTGCCACGACCTAAAGGCATTGGTAGGGCCGCTGCCGCTGGGACCGGAGCCGCTGCCGCAACCCTAGCTGCAAGCAACATCCCATCAAGCGTACCGCCATCTGTTGAACCTGCCTCGGTCGAGCCGGTCTCCGTTGAACCCGCATCAGTCGAGCCAACATCTGTTGAACCAGAAACTGTCGCTCCAGCCCGTGTTGATGTTCCCAGAGCACAGCCTGTGCAGCGCGTCTATGCCTCCGAAGTCACACCAGCACCGCAGGAAACGAAACCGGAAATCATTGACGCTACACCGCAGGTTCCGCAAAACATCGTCGATGCCGTTAACGATCCCGCTCTGGATGGTCTGAAAGAAATTCTGGCGGATATGGGCCGTCCATCGGGCCGCATGAAGGCACGGCGGGCACTGGATAACATCAAATCTCCGCAAAGCTGGCGCAATGTAGCCCGGCTGGTTGGCGAAATTCGAGACCCGCAGGTCCGGCAGGCATTGCGTGAAGTAGCCTTCGAACTCAAAAGCCCGGAAGCCCGTACCGAAATGCGCAAGATACTGGCAAATCTGGAGACAGGCCAGATTCGGGATTTGCAGAATCTGAGTGCCGAGGATGTTCGCTCCGAATTTGACAACTTGATTCGCAACCTGCGTAACGACAAATAGGGATAGTCAGGTGTGCGAGACTTTGCTATACTGCGCCAGATACATGTCGATTGGAGGCAGCGATGAAGGTACGTTCCTCTGTACGCAAAATGTGCGCTAATTGTAAATTCGTCCGCCGTAAGGGTGTACTATATGTGATTTGCTCGACAAATCCCAAGCACAAGCAGCGTCAAGGTTAAGAAACCCCCTCTTTGAGATTAGGCAGACCATCCACAGCGGTGGTCTGTTTAATTTCCTCTCATACGCGATTTATGCGTTTCCCATTTGTTTTGCTAAGAATTCATAAAAATTGACGGGACTCCACAAAAGTTGTGCTATGCTGTTTACATTCGTCCATCAACAGACTGTTTTCATGATCCGACTCATTCTACTGTTGACACTTATCGGTACACTCATATTCACCCCCGTTTCGGCAAACACCTATCCTGCACAGCATGACACGCCGTCCCAACAAGGTTCGGATAGTGATGATTCTGCCGCACTAGCAGAGGCTCTGGTCCCACCTCGTGACCGCTTGAGCCTCGCCCAGCGCCTGCTTGGTGTCATGCAGATTCCACCCATCCCCACCGAACCACAACGCATCTATGAAATCGGCGATACCGAGACATTCTTTGTGCAGAATACTGATGAAGGGGCGTTTTCTATCACGGCGGAACTGGTATATGTCAATGATGTTGTTTATATGTGGGTGCAGGGGGGGTATAACCTCGATCTCAACAGTCTGAAAGAGTCAGCAGACGAATTCGCCACTGAAATCTACCCGGCGATTCGGGAGGTTTTCGGCAGCGAAGCATCACCGGGCATCGACGGTGACGAGCGTCTTCACGTGCTGCATTCCGCCGATCTGGGTGCTGACACGGCTGGCTACTTTTACAGCGAAAGCCAGTACCCTCAGGTTGCGGTCTCTACATCTAACGAGCGCGAAATGTTCTTTTTGAGCGTTGATAGTTTAGGCATCTATGCTGGAAGTGATTATTACAACAGCGTCCTCGCCCATGAATTTCAGCATATGATTCATTGGGCAGTTGACGCCAATGAAGAGTCGTGGTTAAACGAAGGATTGAGCGAACTGGCAGCCTACATTGCCGGGTTTGGCGTAAGTGGATTTGCGGGGCAGTATCTTCAGGCCCCACATACCCAACTAACCTACTGGCCCACAAATGGACGCGGCATCATTTATGGCGGCTCTTTCCTATTCACGATGTATCTGCTGGACCGCTTCGGCATTGATGCCATACGCGAGATTGTTGCCAATCCGGCGAACGGTATGGACGGCATTGAATTGGCACTGGAAGCACTGGATGCAGTGGATCCTGTTACGGGCAAGACCATCACGGCTGAAGTTGCTTTTATGGATTTCAGCGTTGCCAATTATCTTGATGATCCATCGCTGGGGCAGGGTCAATATAGTTATGAGCAGCTTAGCATAAGTGAAATACCGTCGCTAACACAAAGCTATGATTTTTCGACAGATGTTACATTAAGCGACACTAAGTTGGCGCAGTGGTCGACCCAATACTACACAGTAGAGGGATTAACACCGGGGCAGCAGTACACCATGAATTTTAATGGCAACACTACAGTTGGTTTATTACCCGCCGATCCGTTCAGCGGGGAGTATGCATATTGGTCGAATCGCGTGGATGACAGCGACACCCGCCTGACACGCGCCTTTGATCTGTCGAATGTCGAGTCGGCAACACTTTCATTTATGACATGGTACGATATTGAGGAAAATTGGGATTATGCCTATGTGATGGTCAGCACGGACGATGGCCTGACCTGGACACCACTGCAAACTCCGCGCACAACAACTGAGAATCCACACAATACATCCTATGGTCATGGATACACCGGGCAATCCAGCGGCTGGATTCAGGAAACGCTTGACCTGTCAAGTTATGCAGGTCAAGGGATAATGTTAAGATGGGAATATATCACGGATGATGCAACAATCGAAAACGGCTTCTTGCTCGACGACGTCTCTATTCCTGAAATAAACTTCTTCGATGACTTTGAACAAATTGACCCGGCCTGGAACGTTGAGGGCTGGGTACGCATTCAAAATATGGTCAACCAGACCTTCGGCCTACAAGTAATCTTTCCAGATGATAGGGTCGAACGTCTGCTGGTGCCAAACGGGGGCGTAAGTGGTGAGTGGACTATTGTGCCGCCCACTGACGAACTGATCATCGTTTTTTCTGCCTTCGCCCCGGTCACCACCGAACCAGCCACCATCGAGTTTAGTCTCGTCGAGTAAGAAGGGTTTTATCCATGCGCAAAGTTGCAATCATCCTCATTATCGTTCTGATGGTTCCCACGCTCGTTTTAGCCGGGAGCAATCCATCGACCAACCGTGTCGAACCCATCGTCCTCACCTGGAATGACGCGCCGGTAACCACTCCCCTGCGCCATAAGGGCGACATTATTGATCGTCTGGGTGATCTGGTAGGAAAGCCCAAGATTGATGCCAGCGCGGAGTTTCATATCGGAGACCGCATTGACTTTATTCTGGGAACCACCGCCCGTGAGTCAGAGAATTTTGAACTACTTTATATCAGCAATCATGCCTATTTCTGGTTCCAGACTGGGGCAAACATTGATCCGCGTGATATAGAGCAGGCGGCGAGTCGTTTCGACAACGAGATTGTCCCGCTGATGGACTACATTTATGGCGGCGACATTCCCGAAGGCATCGATCATGACCACCGGATTCATCTGGTTCACGTGTCCAACTACTTCCCATCACTGGCTGGTTTTTTCAGTCCAGACGACCAGTGTTCGGTTGAAGTGTGTCTCGCCAGCAACGAAAAAGACATGCTGTATCTGATGCTGGATTATGGTCCTATTAACTCGGACCTCTATCTGGCAACCCTGTCTCACGAGCTTCAACACCTCATCCAGTTCCACACCGACGGCAACGAATATCGCTGGGTGGATGAGGGTATTAGCCAGTTGGTGGAACACCTGAACGGCTTCACCAATGACCCGATCAACAATGACAATGTGCGGGCCTTCTTTAACAATCCCAACCACACCCTGAATACATGGTCTGTCCGTTACGGGGGCCTTGCACCCTATTACGGGGCAGGTTACCTCTTTACCGTTTACCTGTACGAACGCTTTGGCCTTGAATTCATTCAGGCACTTGTCCAAACGGAACTGGATGGATTGGCGGCGGTGAACGATGTGCTGAACAACGGTGATTACAGCATGACACTGGATGAGTTGGTCGCTGACTGGCATGTGGCAAATTTGCTGGACAACCCGTTTGTGGCTGATGGTCGCTATTATTACTCAACCTATGAGCTTCCCACGCAGGTCGCGCCAAATCGGTTGAGCCTGCGCAATGGCTCGGCCAGTTATCGTGCGTCCATCAACCAGTATGGCGCTGAATATATTGAAATCCTGGAGCCGGGGCGCTACGAGTTAACCTTCACTGGCGACGCCATGACCAATCTGATCCCGACTGCACCCGCCTCGGACAACTCCATGTGGTGGTCCTACAATGCAACCGCATCGGTCACATCATTAACCCGCGCTGTAGACCTCACAAATGTTGACGCGGCAACATTGCAGTTCAATGTTTGGTACGACACCGGCGACTTTCCAGGTTATATGCACGTTCTTGTCTCCGAGGACGGCCAACACTGGACACCCGTTGAAGGCGTTCGCTCCGATATGCCCGAAAATACGGGTGAGGATGCCCCGTCGTTCCACTATCGCGGCAGTTCGGGCCGCTGGCTAGAAGAATCGGTCAGCTTGAATGAATATACAGGTAAATCAGTCGACCTGCGGTTCGAATATGTGACCAATAATGCTGTTGCCGGACCGGGCTTTGCTATTGATGATATTCAAATCCCGGAGATCAATTGGAGCGATGATGTAGAGATTGACACGGGCGATTGGGTAGCCGATGGCTTCCTGCGCACCGGACAGGATGTTACCCAGAATTGGGCAGTCCAGTTTGTCACCCGTGATGATACCCCGCAACCTATCTCGATTGCCGTTGAGAATGGGGCTGCTACGACAACCATTGAGGTCCCGGCCAGCGGCGGCGTGATTGTCTTGAGCGCGTTTGCCCCGTTGACGCTCAAACCCGCCAATTATCGCCTTGAATTACGGCCTGCCAGCGAGTAACGCACTTGATACTCCTCGTCACCCGGACGGGGAGTTTTTTTATCCCCAACTAATGTAGATGCCCTATCATCATCAAGATGCCAGCACGAATACAACTTTACCTGTATCATTTCCGTAGTATATTGGGGTGGGTTAATTCAACAAAGGACAGAGAATGGACATTGTTTTAGAAACGCGAGACATCACCAAATCCTTCAAAACAGGGCAAATCAGGGTCGATGTCTTGAAGGGTATTACGCTTCAAATCCAGCGGGGGGAATTCACGGGCATCATTGGCCCGTCAGGGAGCGGAAAATCAACGCTGCTGGGTATTATCGGCGGGCTGGACCTACCGACATCCGGACAGGTCATTTTAGACGGTCTGGATATTACCCGGGTCAGCGAAAACAAACTCACCGAAATTCGCAATCAGAAAATTGGGTTCGTGTTTCAATCGTTTAACTTGATTCCGAGCCTGAGCGCCCAGCAAAACGTGGCACTGCCAATCCGGTTCTCCAAAAAACGCAACTTCAACGCCAGCAAACGCGCCAAAGAACTACTTCAATTGCTGGGAATGAGCGACCGTCTGCATCACCGTCCCAGCCAGCTCTCCGGCGGTCAACAACAACGTGTCGCTATTGCCCGCGCACTGGCAAATGACCCGGCAGTTTTACTGGCCGACGAGCCGACGGGTAACCTGGACACAGAAAGCAGCCAGATGGTCATGGCTGCCTTCCGTCATGTACGGGAGCAGTTGGGCACAACGGTTATTGTGATTACCCACGATATGGAAATCGCCTCGCAAATGAATCGTCTCATCAGTCTGATTGATGGACAGATTGCCGGTGACCATGACCCGCGTGTGGAAGCAGAAATGGCTGCCATTATGAACATCAAGCAGAAACGCGAAACGGGCGAAATACCGCAGTTGGGAGTCTAACATGTTCGAACGCATCAGTTTTTATTTTCAGCATTCGTACAGCGACCTGACCGCGAATCTGTTCCGCACCATCTTTGCCATCGTTTGCATTGCGGCAGGCGTCGGCGCAGTAACCACGCTGCAAAATATGGGCGTCATCATCAACGAAACGCTCATCGGCAATCTGCAAAGCCAGAATCGTGGTGATATTTCACTGCGTGTTCAGGAAAATTTGGCGTCTGACGAATTTGAAGGGCAAGAGGAAGAAGTTGGCTTTGGTGCGGAATTCGATGACGAAGTCCAGCGAGGTATCGACGAGGGTGCGCTGGTCGCCTATGAACCCTTCAGCGGTCTGTCGATAGCTGTACTCACCGACCAGGTGGTTCCCATGCTTCAGGAGTGGGGCGCGGAAAATTACGGCGAAAGTTTCGCGACCACTTACAATTCACGCGGTATGGCGGACGACATAGGCGTGATCTTTGGCAGTGCGCCCGGTTCGTTTATGACCAACCGCCGCAACAGCCAGAATGCGTCACAGCAGACGGCCCTGTTCATCGATCACGAGCGTTATCCGTTCTTTTCCGAAGTCCTCACCAGAGATGGGGAACCCATCGAGGACATCCTTGAAGATCCGCGTAATATTGTTATCAGCGAGAAAACAGCTACCCGCCTCAATGCTGACGTTGGCGACAGAGTTCAACTCATGAAGATGGAGGGGGATTTTACCGTTGCCGGTATTGTGGATGACAATGAGGAAATCCGCGATCCCTTTGGCGGCGACATCTTTCTGGGCATTTTCGGCTACTACTACATGAATATCGACGCCATTTCTCAATTTGGCGAAGATATAGAAGAAGTGCGTATTTCTACCGTATTCATTCGGTTGGATGACCCGGAACAAGTTGAGCAAATTGCGGATGCTATTGAAGCCGAGTTCCCCTATCTGGTTGCCACTACCACTGGCGACCTGCGCGACCGCAACGAGGATATTTCAGACGTCCTGAGCGACATTCTGAAGGCAATTGGCCTGCTGGCACTCCTGCTGGGGAGTATCGGCATCATCAACACCATGCAGGTCATTGTGCGACGCCGCACCCTTGAAGTTGGTGTGCTGAAAACGCTGGGCCTCAAAGGCGGTCAAATCACGATGCTCTTTATGGTGGAGGCGCTGCTGCATGGCCTGCTGGGCAGCATCGTTGGCATCATTACGGGCCTCGGTCTGAGTTATGTGATTCGTAACTCATTTAGAATCTTCGTGGGACAGGAGCTTGGCTATACCGTTGCGGTTGATCCCATCCTGAATGGCATCATTGTCGGCGTGGTGGTAACTACTGTGTTCGGTTTTCTGCCAACCCTCGCCGCAGCACGAGTCCGCCCTAGCGTGGTCCTGCGTCCGAAGGATGCAGTTGCGCCGCGTTCCGGGATCATTGCCATTCTTTTCACCCTTGTGCTGACGATTCTGGTGCTTGCCGTTACCGTGATGAACGTCATGGACTTGAGTTTCTTGCTGAGTTCTCTGATTGTGGGCGGTGTGTTCGTCGGCGGAGGGTTCCTGTTTGTGATTCTGTGGCTGACTATCTGGGTCGTGGCACGTTTTGTTCCCCACTTTGGTGACGCCCGTGTTGAACTTGCCAAGAACGAACTACGCTCCGCAAAAAGTCGCAGTGCCGTCACGCTGCTGGCACTGGTCATCGGCATTTTCTCGCTGAGCAGCATCACTCTGTTTGCCGATGCGCTGTCATCGCTCATTGATGAATTGCTCAGCCAGTCAGCGGGTGGTCGCCCCGTAATTGTTCAGGTGGGTGATCCGAACGACGTCGAACGGGTGAACTCGATTATCCAGAAGAATCCGGACGTTGAAGACTACATCCGGCGTGAAACGTATGAAACGCGGATCTTAAACTGGATTAAGGTTGATGGCGAAACTGTCCCAATAGACAATGTTGAACCGACCATGAGCAACCAACTGGACGATGTAGAAACACAGCGCGTCGTCGATATTGCTTACCTCCAGCGCCGCTTTGAGTCCATCAATGCCTTTCAATTGGAAAACATCGAGTATGAGGATGATACCGTACTGGCGGGACGTCTGCTTACCGGGGAAGATATTGAAACACCGGGTATCGTTCTGCGAAAAGCCGAAGGTGATCTGGGCATCCATGTTGGCGATCAGGTAACGATTGCCTTTGGCGAAGATCGCAATGCTCCACAGGTAACATTTACGATTGTGGGCTTCGTGCCCTATCCTGATGTGTCGGTAGAGGATGAGGACCTTGACGATTATGTTCTCATTGACGCCATACCTGCTTCTGCCACACCTGACACGGCAATATTCAACGTCGCCATGCCTGCCGATGATGTGGGCAGTTTACAGCGAGATATGCAGGCGGTGGAGAGTGCCTTTGTCTTTGACACTCGCATCATCTCAACTCTGATTGACGCCTTAATCGGGGTGTTCCGCTTCTTCCCAACCTTGTTCGGCATTGTCGGTCTGCTCGTAGGGGCGGTGGTTATCGCCAATTCAGTGGCCCTATCTACCCTCGAACGACGGCGCGATATTGCTGTGCTCAAGGCTATCGGGTTGAAGCGGTTTGGTGTTCTCGCCATGATCATTGTCGAGAGTGGCTTGATGGGCATTGTCGGGGCGCTGCTCGGCGTGGGCTTTGGTGTGATCGCGCTGGCTGGCTATGACTGGTACGAAGACGCCATCGACATCGACATTAACTGGGAGATTGTCGCCGCCATGACATTCCTGAGTATCGGCATCGCCGTAACCGCCGCCCTGTTGGCCTCATGGCATACCTCCGGCGAAAAACCGCTTAACGTTCTTCGCTACGAATAACCGACCCCCTCTGTGTCTCCCCCGCAAACGGGGGAGATGGTCTGAACGGCTTGAATAAGGCGTTTTGCCATGTCAAGTCGCTGGCAATATGGGTGTTGGGGGATAGTGACTCCGATTCCCTCCAAACTCTCCCCATTTATGGGGAGATGTCGCGCTAGCGACAGAGGGGATAGGGAGGGTTAGGGTGGGGTCAGAAAGGATCAAAAACTGACATCTATTTCACGCCTAACACCTACCCCCCCGCGATTAATCTCTTAATTTCCTCTGCCGCATCGTTCCGGGCGACACTGCGTTCTTCACCATCCGCCAGCCGCTTCAAATTCACCATGCCATTTGCTATTTCGTCCGGGCCGAGGATGGCGATGACCGGAATGCCCTTGCCATCGGCATAACCAATCTGCTTGCCGAGGTTCTTGCGGGCATCCAGATACGTCTCAACCCGCAGTCCCGCATTTCTCAGCTCCTGCGCCAGTTTCATGGAGTCGACCAGTGTTTCGTCATTAAAGACGGTGACCATTGTTTGCACCACCGTCCCTGTTTTTACCCAATCTGGATAAAGGTCGAGCATGTCCATTAGTTCAATAATGCGGTCAATACCCATACTGATACCGCTGTTAGGCAGGCTCTGTCCACGAAAACGCCCGATCAACTCATCATAGCGACCGCCGCCCTGCACACTACCCAGATTGTCCGGTTTGGTGATGATGGTCTCGAAAATTGGCCCGGTATAATAGCCCAACCCGCGCACCATCGTAAAATCCATCAACGTATGCGTGGTCGGAACCCCCAGTTGATCAATCATGCGGGTCAGGTCTTCTAACTCCTGTAACCCTTCCAGCGCAATCTCTATACCGTCGAGTTCTTCGCGCAAATTGCCGAGGGCAGTCAGTCGGGTATTGGTGTCGCCAGAGCCGTCGAAGGCCAGAACGCCCATCATTCTGTCGATGACCTCTGCCGGGAACCCCTCTTTCTCAAATTCCTTCGCCACACCTTCCAGACCGATCTTGTCGGTCTTGTCGATAATCCGGTACAGGGATGGCAGCCGGTCCTCGTCAACCCCGGCATAGATGCCCATACCTATCAGCAGCTTGCGATCATTGTATTTGATGGTGAATTCTTCAAATCCCAGTCGATTCAAAATTTTATAGATGATCGACATCAACTCCGCATCGGCACTGGTCTGGCGTACACCGACAATATCCGCATCGCACTGGTAAAATTCCCGATAGCGCCCCTTTTGAGGACGCTCACCACGCCACACCGGGGCGATGTGGTAGCGGCGAAAGGGATTACTCAATGCATTTTCGTTAGAGGCAAAAAAGCGGCTTAGAGGAACCGTCAGGTCATAGCGCATCGCATATTCATCACCGCCGCCGCCGTGCTGGGCAAAGAAAATGAGTTTTTCGGCATCTTCGCCATAATCACTGCTCATCAGTGTTTCACGCAGTTCCAGCACCGGGGTATCAATCGGTTCAAAGCCATAACTTTCAAATATGTCGCGTATCACACCAAGAACATATTCGCGCTTCAGCATATCCGCAGGCAAATAGTCACGCATCCCTTTTGGTGTACGTGCGGTGATCTTTGCCATAAAATTCCGTCTCCTGTGTTATCATCTGTCGAGGAGATGATACGGTGTGTGTAACCTGCGGTCAACCCTACTACACCGGAATCTCAACCTGCTCAATTTCCCTGAATGGTGGGGGTTGGGCATAATAATAGAACAGCGGTATAGTGAATATAGGCCAGTGGTGGAACCGGGAGTAAACCCATGTTTAATCGTTTATTTGGGCGACCACGCCCACGAACCCTTCAGTTTGGAAACGGCAAGCAGGCTAAAATTTTAGAAGTTCTACCCGGCGCAAAACCCAGCGATGCCATAACCCATCTTGGCCTACCGCCATACAAAGCTTCAATCGTTGTACACAGCGGTGCAGCCGGTATGGAGGAGACCGATTTCAAAAAACTGCATAATTTACTGGCGGATGGTCTGGCGACATTTGCTCACGATCACAATGTTCTGCTCATTGATGGCGCAACTGACATCGGTGCCGCGAAAACTATTGGCGAAACACGTTCAGTGCGGAGTTTCAAGTTTCCGCTGCTGGGCATTACCGTAAGCGGCGGGATTACCTATCCGGGAGGACCCCGTCCCGGCCATGAGCGGTTTCCGCTTGAAGAGAATCACACCCACTTTTTGATACTCAGAGCAGCAAGGTTTGGCGATGAGTCCGGTTTAATCGTTGGGGCGGCAACGGCTTTTAATATTCCCCATCTTGCCATGATCATTAATGGTGGCGATATTGTGAAAGAAGAAGCCCTGATGCACACCAGGCAGGGCACACCGCTGGTCGTCTTGAAAGGCAGCGGGCGCTTTGCCGATGAACTGGCTGAAACGACGCCTCTCACCTATCCCAAAGGCGCGGTCATCAAAGTTTTTGATTCAGAGCAGCAATCACCGCAGGATTTATATAACTTGTTGAAGGATATGTTGATTAAACCCTAATGCCCGTCCGCGTCTTCATCACGACTTGCCATTGCTAGCGCTCTGACGATGGTGCGGATGTTGGAGGATGCGGCACTAATGCTATCTTTAAGTTTGGCGATTTCAGTTTCCAGTTCATCCGGGTTGCGCTTCATGATGATTTCAGTGATCTGCATCTGCGTGAACACCGTTGTCATCGGACCACCAATGTGTGTATGAATGAGACGTTCCATCATGTACGCTGCATCATAATTCAAGTGCTCACGTAAGTCTTCTACGAGGGTTTCCAGATCAAGTTCTTGTCCAGACATTTTTTTCTCTTTCTCATTGCACCGCAAACAAGCTACACTATACAATCCCAATTATTTAAAATCAATTTTGAGTGCAGGCGTTTCCCATGACTAAATTGATGAACTGGTTGGTTCGACTTTTTTTCCCGGATTATGACGAGCAAAATGAAGTTACACGCATACAAGTGTTAGTTGATGTCAATCGTGTTGTTTATTCTGCAATATTTGTCGTGATTGGCTTTGCGTGGTATCTGTCCATTTTTTCGCCTGACATTATCTTCAATAACGTGATTGTTCTCGCCCTGATGTTGCTGGCAATGTTCATTTTCGTGCGGCTGCAATTTTTCTTTCACTTCAAAATCACGAACGAGATTTATGCTGATGTTTTTGGCGGCTTCAACGGAGTCATTATCTGGTCTTCGATCTGGATTTTCGGGCCAACTGCCATCATTTTACCTGTTATCTTTCACCTTATTAGTTTTGTCGCTGCGTTAGTGCAGGGTGGCCTTCATTCCAAATTTGCGTTATGGGCCACCTTGAGAAACCGGGCAGAAGGTCTGTCAGTAGATATGTTTTTCGCGCTGGTAACGATCACTATCATTCAAATCATTGGTGGCACAGTCCCACTGGAAACGGTAGACACCGCAAATATTTTGCCATTGTTTCTTGGACCGGTATTGATGTTCGCAGGAAATTTTATCTCTACCCTGCCCATTACCTATTTACTGCAAATAACGACCCTGCCCGCCAGCGTTCGCGAGTCCTTTAATCGCCGCAATATCGTAAACCAGTTATTATTTACATATAGCATTGAAGCTGTTGTACAAATCTTCGCCATACTGGCGGCGGCAATTTATGTTGGTCTGAGTGCGGAACTATATTTCCTGTACATCGTTGGGTTTGTAATTATTTCTGTCGGCAGCAACAAACTAAGTGAAGCCGTCGAATACAACCGCCAGCGCAGCGTCGAACTTGGGAAATTGGAGGCTTTAGGTCGTGCCCTGCTTGATTCTCCTCCTGATGGGTCGGATTTAAAAAATGTACTGAGTGATCACGTCTCCGATATGTTTTTCCGGGGTTTAATGGAGATCCGGCGCTTTCCAGATGAAGTTTTGCTGCATAATTTTGCACACGTGTTGGATTGGGAGACGGGCGAAGTAGTCTGGCACTGGTTCCTTGATAATCCTGAAACGCACATTTTCTATGGTGATTCCAGATTACCCTGGACACAGGAACTCCCTGACAGCCCCATTATCTTAGTGCCCATTCTGGATCGTGCTACGTCCAGGATGATTGGTGGCATCTGGTTAGGGATCGGTGACAATAAGCCGTCGGAAAAGCGAGTCAACGCAACGCTAGCCGCCCTGCGGTCCCTGAGTGACCAGATAGCGTCTGCCCTTCATTCCGCCGAAGCCTATAAGCAGCGGTTAGCTCATGAAAAAACTAAACAGGAACTGGCCTTTGCCGGACGAATTCAGGCCAGCTTCTTACCGGATGATGTGCCGCAGGTCGGCGGCTGGGAACTGTGTGCGGTTATTGAACCTGCCAACCAGACATCGGGCGATTTCTATGACTTTATTGACCTGCCCGGTGGTAAACTGGGGATCGTAGTCGCCGACGTTGCCGACAAGGGAACTGGAGCCGCCCTGTTCATGGCACTCAGCCGGACGCTGCTGCGTACCTATGCCCACGAATACCCGGATAGCCCGGCAGAAACCTTCACGGCGGTTAACAGTCGTATTCTCGGTGATACACGCAGCGGACAGTTTGTCACCGTTTTCTATGGCATACTGGACCCCATAAAAGGCACATTTACTTATGCCAGCGCGGGTCACAATCCCGCCTATCTGCTGAATGGCGAAGTCCATGAGCTAAAACGCACAGGTATTCCACTGGGAATGCTGGAAGACGCGCGGTGGAAAGAGCAAACGATAACGCTGCCACCCGACCTGCCACTGGTGATGTATAC
>JAKEEQ010000476.1 GCA_022616515.1 Chloroflexota bacterium
GAGGGCTTCAATAGCACTATCATCAAGGCGTTCCAGGTGGATAGACGACATCTGAGGCAATTCTTCGGGCATGTCAGGGCGCTCATCGCTGCGATAACTGCCCACAATCATAAGTGGCTGCTCTTCAGCAAGGGACAGCAACATACGTAAGACGTCCAGACTCTCATCGCCCCATTGCAAATCCTCAAGCACGAGCATAACAGGTTGATTTACTTTGCGGAAAACAGAAATAATTGTATTAATGAGACGTTCCTTGCCAGTCTCCTCCAGCGCAGGGGCATCTTCAAGCGCACGTCCGAGGAGTTCATCAATGTCTGGAATAATGGTCTTTAAAACACCAGCCTCAATGTCGGAAATGTCAACCGTTACCGCCAGACGCCGCAATGGCTCACGCCAGTACTGGTAATGCACACCACCTCCGACGACTCCCTGTCCGTCTAGTACCACCACACCACGCACCAGTGCCTCGATACGCAGTTCACTAAGTAATCGTGATTTGCCAATACCACTTTCGCCACCAATGAGCCATGTACTGCCTCGACTATCTTCAACGGTTGCTTCAAGGGCACTGCGTAACTGGTCGATTTCAAGTTCGCGTCCGACAAATTTGGCGGCCTGTAAATAACTTTCGCGGATCGCTACATCATTTGGAAGGGGTCGGTCAAGTATGTCACAAATGGCCCGGATGACCGCTTCGGCGTTCTGGAAACGATGAGCGGGGTTTTTCTCCATCAATTGGTTGATGACAGCTACCAGTCCTCGTACTTCGCTGGTGGGAAGCGAAGAAACCGGTTTTTCGACAGGCTTGTCTTTTGTGGATTCACCCTCTGAGGTTGGTTCAGAAATATCAACATCAGTAGTCATCAACAGCGGATTCACCTGCAAAGTTTCTATCATGTCGTCGCGAGGTGCAATGACCGTCTTATCATGTTCGGCTTCCAGCGAGTCCGTGTCGAATTTCTCGTCAACATCGACACGTGTCGTCAACTGTGCTTCTTGCTCTTCGCGCTCATGCTCATCTGTCTCAAGGTAACCAGTGCCGCCGCGATCAATTTGCTGGATATAGGTTTGCAGAGTATCGAGATCTGGTTGTTTGTTCATCACTTCTTGAACAAGACTGAATGTTTTGCTTAAATCGAACGGATGATGGCCCGTAAACAACTGGTATGAAATGACACCAACGGCATAAAGGTCCGATGCGCGGGTAACGGGTTCGCCCCTTATCATTTCGGGGGCCATATAGGCGAGAGTTCCGAATATGGTGTCTTCATCATGTTCGTAGCGGTCAGGCACGGCAATACCAAAGTCCAGCACCCGCAAACGCCCGTTGGGTGTCACCAGTGCATTATCGGGTTTAAGGTCGCGATGAATAATACCGTTGCGATGTAGATAGGCCAGTGCCAGCAGCATCTGGAGGATCAGGTCAACGCGCTGCTCAAGGCTCAGGTTACGCCCAAATTGTATGACCGTCTGTGGTTCTTCCAACAAAGTCATCGTGAAATATGGGTCTTCATTGGAAGTAAAGCCAAAATCAATGACACTGATAATGTGGGGATGCTTCAAGGATGCCAGAATTTGAAACTCGTGGACCAGCACTACCTTTTCCTGGGTATTATTGGTTTCCCACACACCAGTGGCACTCTCGCGAATTTGTTTGAAGGCAACACGTTCTTTTTTGAGGCGATCATAAGCAGCATAGACTGTGCCCATACCACCCTCGCCGAGCTTGGAAATAATAGCATAACGATTGGCAACCACATCAGCGGTCATAGTCGGATAAACCTCAAGAAATTCAACGAAAAAAATCATCGGGCGCTAGCATCATTAACTCTACCATTGGAGGAAGTTCAAGGCAAAAAAGAAGGGGACCTCGGTGGTCCCCTTCATATATCCTGATTTGTGTAATTGGAGCAGATTAGTTGATTTCAGTACACTGTGTTGCGACACCGAAGACAGCCTCACAAGCGAAGGTCAGGGTCGCTGCCGGTTGAGTCTCGCCTGTCGCAAAAGCACTAAGGGTCACAGTGATTGGGCCTGTCAGGTCGACAACCGTCCAGTTACCATTCGGGCAGCCTGCTTCAAGTACGGTCGGCAGGATTTCTTCTTCCATATAGAAATCATAGTTACCGTTTGAGTCAATCGTAAGCGAGGTACTAAAGTTGCTATCCACCGTTAACGTATTCTGACCGGGAGCAATCTTGCCACCGTTGTTCTGGCACCAGGCGGTTAGATTGGAGCCTGTGACATGCATTGAAACACTTGCGCAACCCTGGTTACCACAGCCCCCCACTTTACCGGAGGAAATGACGGAACCACCACCTAAGCCGGTTGTTCCACCAAAATTGACGCCAGCCTCGGCACTCAATACGCCGACGACCAACACAAGCGCGATAATTGTTGCAATCACCTTCTTCTTCAGAAACATTGTCGATCCCATCCTTGTTTGAGTTAACCTAGCTGTGTTTTTTGTCGGGAAGAAATAAGTTCTTGGTTCAGTCTGTGTACAATATCGCATCATTAGTGAATTCTTTCAACTTTGTTCGTTTCTTCACAAGTTGAAATTTATCGAAATTATAAAATTGTCTATAAATTGTAAAGGTGCCGCGTTTACGTTGTTCAGGAAGCGGTTTATGCAATTTTACGGGGGCAAAATTCATACAAACGTTTTCGCTTGATTCTGGTTAGGATAAATCCGGGTATGAACTTTTTTTGATGAAAATTCAGGAAATATTCATGTTTCTTTACAAAACCATAACAAAAATTAATCGTTCTAAATGTACTGACTGTACCAGTCTAAGCGCACAGTCTGTTGATGTTTCGGATTTACGTAAGAGAGATAGCTTATATAGTCTATTATTTGCCTTGACGCCGAAAGCAGTTATGCTCACAGACAAAAACGGGAGTGATTCGGATGCCACATATAACAATCAACGGCGCGAACCTGTATTATGAAGAGGAAGGCAGCGGGCCACAGACGATTGTCTTTGGACACAGCCTGCTGCTCAATTTGCGCATGTTCGATGATCAGGTTGCTCATCTTAAAGATCGCTATCGCTGTGTCCGCTTCGACTGGCGAGGGCAGGGCCAGAGTGAAGTCACGGAAGACGGCTACGACATGGATTCGCTGTATGAGGACGCCGTCGCTCTGATAGCGGCGCTGGATTGTGCGCCATGCCATTGGGTTGGATTTTCGATGGGTGGGTTTGTGGGATTACGACTCGCTATCCGGCGGCCTGATTTGCTGCGGTCACTGATTCTCATCGACACCTCTGCTGCACCCGAACCTGATCGCAATAAGTGGGAGGATCGACTGCTGCTGTTCATCGCCCGCTGGCTGGGTTTTCGATTGGTCATTGGCAGCGCCATGAAAATCTTCTTTGCCAAAAAATTCCTGACCGACCCGGCCCGCAAGGCTCAGGTGGCTGAGTGGCGCGGGCATTTGCTGGCGAACGATCCGGTGGGGATGGTGCGGGCAGTCAAGGGAGTCATCACTCGTCAGGGCGTTCTGGAGCAAATCGATAAGATTAATCTGCCGACCCTGATTATCGTTGGCGAGGAGGATGTTGCCACCACGCCGGACAAATCACGCCAGATGCACGCGCATATCACCAACTCCACCCTGATAACGATTCCCGACGCAGGCCATGTGACGCCTGTCGAAGAACCGGCGGCGGTCAATGCGGCACTGGATGATTTTCTGATGAGCGGGTGATGTTCGGAACGCCGCTGATCAAATGTAGCTTACTTGCCAGCGATATTTTCGCGTTTCATCGCCAGCGTAGGGTAAGCGTACTGGTAAACACCTCCCAAATAGCATCCAATAGACCTCAAGTGTTACACGTAGTGTTGAGGATGCGTCGATGGTCAGGGCTGGAATACTTATGGGGTTCATGTTGAGTGTGATGTTGGCTGTGTTGCCTGTTACCGGGCAGGTAGAATCGCGGCGAGATGTGGTATTGCTCATTGATTGGCATCCGAACGGGGATTATCTCGCTGTCGTACTAGATGTCAATCCAGCGATATTGAGCGAGGGCGATCAGACAGTCTGGATATATGCTAGCAGCGGTCAACCTATCATTCTTTTAACAATTCCGGCAACAGAGCGTATACGTGACATCCAATGGAATCAGGATGGCAGTCGTCTGGCTGTGGTAACAGTGGACGTGTCTGCCAAACTCTTTCTGTGGGATACAACCAATCCTGAACAACCTGTTGCGATAAGTAGTAGCGCTATAGACCCTTTTGCGGTAACCACTATTGAATGGAATAACAACTTACTGGCAATAGATTATGCCCTTGATGATGTACAGATATGGGACACTGCAACCAACCAACTTTTGCACACATTTAA
>JAKEEQ010000477.1 GCA_022616515.1 Chloroflexota bacterium
GGCACTAACACCATTGGCACACCGTTAATCGTTCGTTCAACTGGCTGCCATTGATTGTTGGCGGTCACTGGAACCCCGCCGGGCAATCCAAATGAGGTAGTGGGAGAGGCTGTCGGCGAAGCCGTAAACGTTCGAGACGGCGTAAACGACGGGGTGGGCGTCACTGTAAATGTCGGTGTGTCGGAAGGTGTGTTAGTTGGAGTATTCGTAGATGTATTCGTCGGCGTGTCCGTTGATGTACTGGTGTTGGTTGGGGTATCCGTATCCGTCACTGCCACTGTGAAGGTCGCCGTTGGTGTTCGGGGTGTTTCTGTCGGCGGTGGTGTAGTCGGAGATGGGTTGGTAACAGCACTGGTTGGTGAAATCGGTGTCTCAGCCGTGGCACTGGTTGATGTTTGTCCGGCACTCGTTGCCGCGCTACCATTGGTCGCTGTAGCTCCGGCGGCTTCAGTTTCAGTGGGTGTATCGGTTGCAGTAGCTGTGGTCGGGATGTCCGTATCAGTCGCGTCCGATGCGACCAGCGCATCTGGATTATCTGTTGTGTCTTCATTATCCCCATTCGAATTAAATGCTAAAAATCCACCAATCAAAATCGCCAGCACCAGCACGATAGCGGGAGCGGCCACTACTGGGCGCAGGTAAAGCGGCCTTGTCGCTGGCTGGCTCACCAGAGTTGTCGGTTGCTCCGAGACATATTCTTGTTCAACCTGGGTGGTCGGGACTTCCTCAAGCGCCATCGTCCTCACATCTGAGGCCATCCGGTCAGTTGCCGAACCCGTTTCGGCGATAAACGCATCAGATAACGCCCCTGCGCTTGAATAGCGCTGCTGCGGGTCTTTCGCCAATGCCTTTTCAATGACCCGGTTGATACCGTTGGGCAACGTTGGCTGGTAGTCCGTCGGTGGCTTCGGCGAAGCATTGAGATGTTTGTCCATCAGCGCATAGGGTGTGGGCGCTTCAAAGGGCATCTGTCCCGTCAGCATCGCATACAGCAGCACGCCCAGCGCATAGATGTCGGTCTGGGCGCTGCTATCCGACCCCTTCCACTGCTCAGGGGCCATATAAGCAGGCGTCCCCAGCATCATCCCGGTCGCGGTAAAACCTGTGGTCGAATCGAGCAGCTTGGCGATGCCGAAATCGGTCAGATAAGCGTTGCCCTGCTCATCGAGCATGACATTGCTGGCTTTTATGTCGCGATGCACAATGCCTTTTCGATGGGCATAATCCAGTGCCGAAGTCACCTGCTGGATAATCTGCCGTGTGTCCGCCAATAACATCGGTTTGCCCGTCAGCAGACGCTGGTTCAGGGTCCCGCCCGTCAACATCCGCATGACGATATAGCTCGTCCGCCCGACCGTGCCGTAATCATAGACTGGCACAATATGCGGGTGTTCTAGCTGGGTCAGGGTTTCGGCTTCGCGGTTGAAACGCACAAAATAATTGGGGTTGTCAGCAAGCTCTTCGGGCAGGATTTTGATGGCAACTTCACGCTTCATGGCAATCTGATAAGCCTGATAAACAGTACCCATCCCGCCTGAACCAAGTTTGCCCTTTAACTCATACCCTTTATTGCTTAAACCAGAAATATTTTCCATAAAACTCCCACTCAGAAACGGCGCAACACCACTAACTATATATGTCTCGCGCCTGTCGAGCAAATTCTCTAACCGTTTCTTTCCCAACGATGGTATAGTCTCTTGAAAACTACGAGGGAGACATGGATTTCAATATTTTCGATACTCCGCCTATTCGCAGCATTCTTTTCTATCCCCGCCGGGGCATTCCCTTATCTGCCCCAAAGGACAACATCGCCGACGGCACTATTCCGGTTGGCGACGGTGCCGAACTCGGCTACCGGCTGTTCATCAACGAGGACAAAAGCGCCCCGCTGCTGCTCTATTTTCACGGTAATGGCGAAATCGCCTCCGACTACAATATGGTGTCCCGCGAATTTCTTGACCTCGGCTTGTCACTGCTGGTAGTTGACTATCGCGGCTACGGCTGGAGCACCGGCGAACCACGTGTCAAACATCTTATCAGCGATGTTGAACCTGTCATGAATTCTTTACCCGAAATCCGAGAGCAGCATAACCTGTCGGGAGATAGAACGCTGGTTATGGGGCGTTCTTTGGGCAGCGTTGCGGGGATTGAAGCCGCTTATCAGTATGGTGATAGACTGGACGGACTGATTATTGAGAGCGGCTTTGCCCAACTACCACCCCTGCTGGCGCGGCTGGGCTTACCCGTTCAATGGCAGGCCAATTTACCCGATCCCATCGGCAACCTGCGCAAAATGACCGACATCAAACTGCCTCTACTCGTGATTCACGGGGAACGCGACTCGCTTATTCCGGTGGCAAATGGTCAGAAATTGTATGATGCGTCACCCTCCGACAATAAACACATAGCCCGCATTCCCGGCGTGGGCCACAATGACCTTATGGTGCGCCGCGATGACTATTTCGGGGCCATTCGTGCATTTCTGGATACGTTCGTAACACAAACTGAATGAGTACAAAATACCCCTTCTGTGTCTCCCCGTTTGCGGGGAGAGGGTTCTCATGGCTTGAACAAGCCGATTTGTCACACAATTTAGCATGAAAATATCGAACTGTTGGTTTGGCGACTCCAATGCCCTCCTCGTTTGCGGGGAGGGTTAGGGTGGGGTAAATTTCACCGCATCAGTTAAATTGTCACCAGATCAAGGAGAAAAATAATGCGGACTATTGGTTCCTGTCACATTACAACAACCAACGATACCGACAAAATCGAATTTGATTGGGGCGTTATCCATTTACTGTGTGAAGAGCCGGTAACAGGTGGCAAAACCATGAGCTTTGGCAGTGTCGTGCTCCAAGCGGGGCAAGGACACATCCGCCATAATCACCCTACCGCCGATGAAATTATTTACGTGGTATCCGGTGAGGCCGACCAGATGCTGGACGATGAAGAGCCGGTGCGTGTCAAGGCAGGCGACTGTATCTGGATTCCTCAGGGCGTCTATCACTCAACCATCAATCGCAGCGATGAACCGATTCATCTGATTGTGGTCTATGCCCCGGCTGGCGCAGAACAGGTACTGCGTGAAGATCCGACCGTCAAAATTACGTCGCCCTCAAACCAGTAGATTGACGGTTACTCGCTGGTAAAGCGGTGCAATTGCTCTGATATAGACTCCATCATGTGACAGGCATCGCGGTAAATACTGAACAACTCGTCATAGAGCTGCTGGTGGTGGGCGTCAGGTGTACACGTTTCTTCGATCTGGATGAGTTTCGCGACACCGCCAAGCTGTTGGGGAAACAATCCGGCACTCATACCAGCCATCAATGCTGCCCCGTAAGCCGCATCACACTCACGCGGGACGCGAATCGGTCGCCCCATGACATCCGTCATAATCTGACGCCACAACAGACTGCGTGCGCCATTACCTATCAAATATAGTTCGGCGGCATCAAAGCCTAGACGATTCGCCTGCTTAAACGCATCCCGGATGCCAAACGCCACCCCTTCCAATACTGCCCGCGTAAAATGCCGTAAATCATGCTGCAATCCGACTCCGACAAATGCCCCTTTAAGTTTCGGATTCCAGTATGGGGCAAACTGCCCCATCAAATGTGGTAAGAACAAGAGTCCGTCGGACCCAACTTGAACCTGTTCCGCCGCCATATCCATCGCGACATATGAATTAGCGGGCACATCCGCCCACAGCGATTCGTGCAGCCAGCGATAAGCTGAGGCCGCAAACTGGCTGGCTGTACCGGGATACCACAGATTTTCAAAATAGGGATAATTGAGCAAATGGGGATGGCGGGCCGGAT
This sequence comes from Chloroflexota bacterium, assembly GCA_022616515.1. Lineage (GTDB taxonomy): Bacteria > Chloroflexota > Anaerolineae > Aggregatilineales > J027 > JAKEEQ01. The sequence goes on from JAKEEQ010000477.1 coordinate 3,822, forward strand.
GCTCCGCTATAAACACAATCCGCCCCACACTGGCAAGTTTAAGTGTGCCCTGCCCCGGCGCGATAACCCCGGCGGCCAGATTTTCGGCGGCGGTATCGGTCGTCCCGGTTAGGACAGGCGTCCCGGCAGCCAATCCGGTGTCGCGTGCTCCCTGTGCACTGACTTCCCCCACGATGGCAAACGGATCTTGGATGGTCGGTAACACATCTGGTTTGAGGCCGAGGTCCTCTAAAAAAGGGACGATCCATTCGAGTGCCGTTGGGTCAAACAGCAGCGTTCCGGATGCCTCAATCGGGTCGGTGACAGCGGGCGGATTCCCCGTCAAACGGTGGCGAACGTAATCTTTGGGAAAGAGCAGGGTAGCCAGCCGCGACCACACGTCCGGCTCATTGTCCTTAATCCACGCCAGTTGTGGATACGTCCACAGCGGCCCGATGTCATTGGTTGCCCGCCGCAAGACTTCATCGCCCCACCGCTCTTTAAGGGCGTTGCACTGCGGAAGACTCCGCTGGTCATTAAAATGAATCGATGGGCGCAGAACGGTGTTCGTTTTATCGAGCAGCACCGGGTTATGGGTGATGCCAGTGATGCAAACCGCCCGAATTGACGCCGGGTCAATGGCCGCTTCGGATAACGCTGCCCGTGCATTGGCACAAAATGCTGTATACCAGTCTTGCGGATCATATTCCACCCAACCCGGCTGCGGATAATGCGGCGCGTAGGCGTGTGATGACCGGGCAACGACCGTGCCAGTTTCATTGACCAGCAGCGTCTTGCAGCTTCCGGAGCCGATGTCACTGCCCAGCACATACTGTGCCGTCACGATTGCTTTAACGCCATGCGCAGCACTTCCGCCGGATGATAGGCTTTTCGTCCGCTGCCATGTGCGATTTGTTGACGACAGCTTACCCCCGCCGCCACAATCAGCGTATCATCCGCCGCTGCACGAACGGCCTCAAGGAGTCGCCGTTCCGCCATTTGCAGCGAAATCTCATAATGTTCCGCTTCGTAACCAAATGACCCCGCCATCCCACAGCACCCGGAATCCACTTCCTGCACGGTGTAATTCGTTGGCAGCGAAAGTGCTTGATGGCTCGGACGGGTTCCAACCAGCACTTTTTGATGACAGTGCCCATGCAGTAGCAGGCTTCGCGCGTCATCACAAAATTGCAGATTGAGTGTGCCTGCCTCAGCCAGATCAGCAATGAACTCCTCAAACGTGAAAGCCTGTTCCGCCACGATTTGCACATCGGGGTTATCCGGCAGCAGGTAGTAGTATTCGTCACGCAGTGACAGCAAACAGCTAGGCTCCAGGCCCACAATTGGAATCCCCTGTCTGGCAAACGAAGCCAGCCGCTCAATAGTCAACGCGGCGGCGGCTCGTGCCTCTTCAACCAGCCCCTTAGAGAACATCGGTCGCCCACAGCAGCCATGATTCGACAGCAGCACTTCAAAACCGGCAGCTTCCAACACTTCAGTCGCGGCTATGGCAACCTGCGGGTAGTTGTAGGTGTTGAATGTGTCGTGGAATAGAACCACCTTTCGCGCATTGATGGCGGACTGTTGGTTGTGACTGTGCTGTTTGAACCATGCCGTGAACGGTTGGCGGGCAAACGGCGGCAGTGTGCGATGACGGCTGATGCCGAACATTTTTTCCATCAGCAACCGCACCAGTCCATTACCCGTCATGGCATTCGCCAGTGGCGCTTGCCAGCCGCTGCTCAGACGGCTCAAGCGGGCAATATTTCCGAATAGTCGTGCTCGAAGTGGTGTGCCGTGCTGCTCATAATAGTGCGCCAAAAATTCCGTTTTGATCTTGCTCATGTCCACCGATGACGGGCATTCCGCCTTACACCCCTTGCACGAGATACATAAATCCATCACCTCATACATCCGCTGGCTGGTGAACTCCTGCACTGGCAGCACGCCCGACATCGCCGCCCGCAGTGCATTGGCGCGTCCGCGTGTGCTGTGCTCTTCTTCACGAGTGACCATAAAACTGGGGCACATCACGCCCGTCGTGCGCTTGCGACATACGCCCGCCCCATTACACATCTCAACGGCCCGTTCAAACCCATGTTCATAACTGAAATCCAGATGCGCCGTAAGCGGTATGACATTGTATGTCTCCCCGTAGCGCAGGTGAGCATCCACCGGCGGTGCATTGACAATATTGCCGGGGTTAAGAATGTTATCAGGGTCAAAAGTACGTTTAACCTGCTGGTAAAGCTGATAAAGTTCGGGTCCAAAGAAACGCTCATTCATCCAACTGCGCACCCGTCCATCACCATGTTCGCTCGATAGTGCCCCGCCATACCCGTGCAGCAAACTTACACTAAATTCTACAATCTGCGGCAGCTTGGCAATTTCACTCGCCATCTTGGAATTGATTAAAGGGCGAATATGAACGCACCCGGCACTGGCATGGGCATAATAGGCGACCTGTGTGCCCATGTCATTGCAAAAACGCTCAATACTGGTTACATAATCCGCCAGATGCTCCACTGGCACAGCGGCATCTTCGATAAACGGTATCGGCTTGTGATCGCCTTTGATGCTCATCATCAAACCCAACCCGACCTTACGCACTGTCCATACATCTGTCTGGTACGCTGGTTCGATGACCGGAACAACAGCGGTGGCATTCACGCCCTGCTGCTTGAGATACGCTTCCAACCGCTCGATTTGTGCGCCAGCTTCGTGCTCATCCTCAAGATAAAATTCGGTGATGAGGATGCAGTTGGGAGTGCCACTGATGAACGTTTTAAGCAACCGGGCATAGGCAGGCACATCGCGGCACATCGTCAGGCCCAGATTGTCCAGCAGTTCGACTGCCGATGGCCCCACTTCCAGGATCGTGGGTACTGCTGATAAAGCTTCATGCAGGCTGTCGAAATGAACAATACCCAGCGCGGTATGGCGCGGCAGTGGCATCAGATTCAACTTAATGTCGGTCAGCACCGCCAGTGTACCCTCCGCCCCACTGACCAACTTTGCCAGATTGAAACGGGTATCCTGTGGTACACGAAACGTCACGCCATCGCCGATAAACCTATCCAGATTATAGCCCCCGCAGCGTCGCCAGTGACGCGGCGTTCCCGCGCGGATGGTGTCTCCGTGGGCTGTCGCCAGTTGGGCGATGTCGCGGTAGAGCGTACCTTCCAAACCGGGGCGCTGCTGGTACTGCCTCAATTGTTCATCCGATAGTGGCTGGAAACGGGTGAGAGTCCCATCGCTCAAAATTACGTCGGCTTCCAGAACATGATCAGCGGCCATGCCGTACAAAATCGAATGGCTGCCTGTCGAGTTATTCGAGACAATCCCGCCCATCGCGGCGCGATTGCTGCTGGCAGGATCAGGCCCAAAAATCAGCCCGTGCGGCTTTAAATGGAGATTCAACTCATCCAATACCATCCCCGGCTGGACCCGCACCCACCGCTCATCAGTGTTCAATTCCACGACCTGATCAAGATGGCGCGTCATATCAATGACCACTGCCTCGTTGACGGCCTGCCCGGCAAGGCTGCTGCCACTTGTGCGCGGCAGGAGTGGCACTTTATGTTTGGCCGCCAACTCAACCGCCGCGTGAACCTCCTCCACTGTGCGCGGAATGAGAACCGCATGGGGCATCACCTGATAAATGCTGGCATCCGTGCTGTAAAGCATACGGCTGTAATCATCCGTGCGCAAGTCGCCAGTGATGGTGGCTAATTCCTGTAAAAAGTCGTCAACAAACGTGCTGGTTATCATTGATCCCGCCCATGAATAATTAAAAGAACTCTCTGCTGACAACGCCGGAAATCATGTGTTTCCCGTTATACCAGAAGCTCCCGTAGGGGCGCTTCGGCGTGAGCGTCCGTTATTAGAAACGCGAAGCTTTCAAAAATGGAGAAGGCTGATGTCTGGCTTTATTGGCTCCCTCTCCATTTATGGGGAGGGCTGGGGTGGGGAAAATTTCCGCCCATCACAAATCGAGCTTCCCCGGACACAAAATATTATTCGGGTCGAGCGACTGCTTGATACGCCGCAGCGTATTCATGCCTGCCCCGAATTGTGCTTCCATATAGGGAGCCAGCCGCATCCCAACGCCATGATGATCGTTCAATACCGCCCCGGCCTGCATCGCAGCTTCCACCCCGGCGTAAAAAATCCTGTCATGCAAGGCTTTTGCTTCCTCAAAATTTTCCGGTCCGGTCGGAATCTTCATTCGAGCATAGACCATCGACCCCCATTCATACCAGTGCGACAGATGTGTGGTCAAGCTCATGTTATATTCCGGCGGAGCGGCATCGCGCATGGCCTGCGTGGTGGCATAATACACGGCTTCAATGTGCTCATAATCCGCCACAACATCCACCGTGCCCCAGATGCTCGGCAGTTCGGGCGCGTAGGGAGGGTAGTAGAACACATAACGCCGCTCCCACCATATTTCGCCAATCGAAGCTGGTAACTCACGCCCGTTCAGTTCGCGGCAAATATCAAATCCAAGTCGCGCTTCCAGATCAACCAGTTCGGGATAGTCGCCGTCAAACATCAGCACCATCGTTGGGCCGCTGAGTTCCATTTCAACCGCCCGTGACAGGCTGTGCCGCGCCGCATCGGGATCGTATAGGCGGATGACTGGCGGCTTCAAACCACTAACCATGATGCGCCGCCCCACTTCAATCCCGTCGCTCAGATTGGCAAAACCGAACGCGCCGAAAACCCGCTTTTTAGGCAGCAGGTGCAGCTTCAGGGTCGCGGCGGTGATGACGCCGAGTGTTCCCTCCGATCCCACTAGCAGTTGTGTCAACTCCGGTCCGCTGGCATGGCGCGGCACAGCCGGTGTATGCACGATTTCCCCGGTAGGTGTGACAAATTCGATGCTCAGCACATGATCTTCAATTTTGCCGTATTTTGTTGAGAGAACACCGGACCCCCGCGCCCCGATAGACCCCCCAATCGTGGCCCATTCGGTCGACGCCGGGTAGTGCGTGAACGATAAGCCTCTCGTATTCAAGTCCGCTTCTAAGTCACGGCACACCACTCCTGCTTCCGCCACACAGGTTAGCGATTTTTCATCCACTACCCGGAGGCGATTCATCAAGCGCATATCCATCACGATACCGCCCCGGTCAGCATTCGCCGCACCCTGTACACCACTCCCACCACCCCACGGCGTGATGGGTACACCTATCCGATTCGCCAGTTTGACGATCTCCGCCACCTCTTCAACCGATGTTGGCTTGACCGCTACATCCGGGCGGCTGAGCGGCTGCCCATTACCCTGCGCGGCAATGGACAACCAGTACTGATCGCCAGCATAATCACGACGGGCCTGTGCTTCCGGCAAGACATTTTCCGGGCTAACGATCTTTTCTAATTGCTCAATCAGCTTGGTTGCCATGCCTTATCCACTGTCCAATCGCGATTCGTAACATGCACCTCGACTTTTTCCAGTTCTTCCACCGCATCAATCAAATACTGTGAAAACCGCTGGAAGGCGATTTCGCCCTTTTCGGCAGTGCCCATTTCCGGCACACCCATCACCCCCGAATCGGTAAATTCTTGATGGTCAAACGGGAAATTGAAGTACTGGTAGCCCTGAAATTCCGCATCGGGCATCCCATCTTTCTTCTCCCACGCTGGACCCAGCCATTTCGGCGCATGAGCTTTATCGACCGACGCGCGATCCATCCGCACCAATGCCGGATTGTGGGCCAGGCATTGCGCCGTTTCAAGTTCGCCAGCGTGCCAGCCCGGTGTTTGCTCAACCGTTCCTTCCAGCACATCTTTCAACATGCCGATGTACCGCTCAGCATAAGGTTTGTAGAAGCCAATCAGCGCCCCGGTTTCATAACGTAGCCGCCGTAGCACGGGGTCAATCACTTTGACATTGGACCCGTGCCCGTTGACGAAAATCAAGCGATTGAAGCCGTGATGAATCAAGCTTCGCCCAATATCGTAAATTACATTCATTAACGTGCTGGAACGCAGGGTAATTGTCCCCGCACCAAAGCCTGCATCCCGCATATGCTGCGGTGAATAACCCAGCCATAAAGTAGGCGTGTACAGAATCCCGGCCTGCTCCCCGGCCCGCCCTGCCACCTCTTGCGCCGTGATCGTGTCGCAGTACAGTGGCAAGTGTGGGCCATGCTGCTCAAGGCTGGCATGGGGGATCAGAATCGTATCGGAGTATTTCAGGTACTCCTGAATATCCACATAACTCAGGTCTCCTAGACAAAATGAGGGGAAACCCAATGATAGAGTCTTTCGTTCGCTCATGAACGGTCTTCTCCTTAAACTAACCTGTTTCTATGGTAGCAGATTCATCATTTCCTCAAAGACGACATCGGCAAACGCGGGATCGTTAATGTGCGCCTCTACTTCCCGATAGCGGATGTCGCTGCGCAATCCGTCCCGTAAAATCGCCCGTCCCTGCGCGTTCGTCTCCGGCTCCCAGAATACGCCACCTTCAATATCCATGATCGAGCCACCTCCCACCGGAACCACCACCGCCACCGATCCCATCGCCTTATTCAACTTCTCCACCACCAATCGCGTCGCGTCTAACTGTTCCTGTGGTGTCAGGCGTACCAGCGTGAACTCCGGGTTGTGGTAGTAGGTAGGACGGCTCCGGTAGCTGTCGGGAACTTCATGTTTAGCCCCGAACACCACAAAATCAAGGCAGCCCGGCACAATCACCTGCGGCACCCCGGCCTGCCCGGCAGCATCAAGGCGTGTTGGCCCGCCATCATGAAAACCCCCGGCGACATGCCCCGCGATTTCGCTCAATGTGTAATCGAGTATGGCGGCAAAATAATTCTGCGCGATGAGTTCTTCCATCGCCGGTCCGCCGACTCCGTTCGCATGGAAAATCACAAAATCGTAACCTCTGGCTTCCACATCCGGTTTGATATGCATCATCGGGCGGGTGGTGTTGCCGAGCATGGTGGCAGCAATCGCACGATGGGTATCGCCAGATATTTGACGAGCAGCATAAGCCTGTGCCATCCCGGCGATTGCACCCGCCGCATTATCAAACACCTGGCGGCTGACCTGATTCAAGCCGAGGATGTCCACCACCGAATGCATCACCATGATGTCTTTGGTGCCGACAAATGGCGCAAATTTCCGATGGCCGGACGCCAGCGGCGATACAATCAGTTTCGGGAAGCCAACCGGCAGGACTTTCATCGCCGCCGCCGCCAATACAGCCCCTTCAGCCCCACCCAGCGACACCACACCATGAATCTTGCCTTCACCGAACAACCGCAGGGCGATGGCGCGAACCCCTTTCAGCATCTCCTCAACAGCTTTGCCCCGCGAACCCGCGTTGCGCAGTGCCTCAATCGTTGACCCGGCGGCACTGGCAACTTCTCGGCGGTTAAAATCTGGTTCAATGCCCACCGCCTCATCCAGAATGCCGGAATCAAGCACCAACGTTTCACACCCCAGTGCCTGAATCCGGTCACGCAAATAAGCCGTCTCCGGTCCTTTGGTGTCCAGCGTACCAATCAGAAGAACCGTCGCCATCTTTATCACGCACCACAGGCACGTAGATGCTCAATGGTGTCCTTCACATGCTTCGAGTATGCCGCGTCACTCATCAAATCACTGCCATGATCGCGGATGAATTTTAGTTCTTCCTCCGATGCCTCGGTTCCAGCATCTTCTTCGCGGGTCGCCAGTGGCGAACGGTCCAGCGGTACCACAAATTCGCTGGTCAGATAGCCGTCGTAACCAGCCTCACGCAGCGTGTCGATGACCTCTTTCCAATCATAGTTTCCCTTGCCGGGAGGCCAGCGATTGTTGTCTGCTACATGGAAGTCCTTAAGATGTTTGCCGGTATTCAGAATGGCCTGCATGGGGTCTTCTTCTTCAATATTGATGTGAAAGGCATCCAGCGTTACGCCCACGTTGTCGTAGCCCACGTCTTCCATCAATTTCAGGGCCTGATCGTGGCGGTTGAGGAAGTTCGTCTCGAAGCGATTGAGCGGCTCTAGCCCGATGTCGACACCTTTGCTTTTGGCGTAGGCCGCCAGCTCTTTGATGCCCTCGACGGCCCATTCCCATTCAGCGTCAGGGTCAGCCATCGCCACAATCTTGCCGACTTCGCTGGGAACTAATGTCAGGACGGTTCCGCCCAGCGCTTCGATCATGTCGATGGTTTCTTTTAAGTACATAACCGTCATGTCCCGATAGTACGAATTCCCATGAATGAGGTCACGCCCCGCTAGCATAATGCTGACCGATCCCATGCATTCTAAGTTGTACTCCTTCAATAAATTCCGCACCTCTTTCCAGTCATATTTGCGCGGCTCACCCATAATCTGAAGGCCGTCATAACCAAGTTTCGCCAACCGTGCCAGCGTTACTTCGATGGGTTCGGGTCGCATCCAATTATGCATACAAATTTTCATTGTTTTCTCCTTATTTACGCCAAAGATAAATCTTTAAATGCTCTAACTTGTGAAGTAATTGCCCGTTCGGTGGGCAGCCGTTCGGCGCTGGATGCACCATAAAATCCGGCGATTCCCGGCATCTTCGCCAGTGCGTTACCAACATTGTCCGGTTCGTCGAATGGCCCACCGTGACAGATGACCAGTGCTCCCGGTTTGATGTTCCAGACGGCATCCGCCATCGTCATCACCGTGTTAATGCCCTCATCAAGCGTTATAGCCGCCGTCGCACCGATACTCCCCGCCGTCGTCAGCCCCACATGACACACAATCAGGTCCGCCCCGGCATTGACCATCGCCTGTGCTTCTTCAACATTGAAAGCATACGGCGAGGTGAACATGTCCATCTGATGTGCGGTATGGATCATCTCAATTTCTTTGTCATAACCGAGTCCCGTGCCCTCCAGATTCTCCCGGAACACGCCGTCAATGATGCCAACCGTCGGGAAATTCTGAACGCCGGAGAAGCCAGCCTCGCGAACCTGCTTTAAAAACACATGCATCAGGCGAAACGGGTCGGTGGCATTGACTCCGGCCAGTACCGGGGTATTTTTGACGACAGGCAGCACCTCACCCGCCATCTCCATCACAATGGCATTCGCGTCACCAAAAGCCAGCAGACCTGCCAGCGAACTGCGCCCTGCCATCCGGTAACGCCCGGAATTGTAGATAATGATCAGGTCAGTTCCTCCTGCCTCGGCAAACTTGGCGGAGATACCTGTGCCCGCGCCCGTGCCGATAATTGGTTTACCTGCATTCACCTGCTCGTGCAGGCGTTTCAAAATCTCATCGCGTGTAAATGCCATGTCACATCCTCAGCATATCCAGCAGAGCCTGCGCCGTCGCCTCCGAAAAGGCCGGGTCGTTGATGTCGGTATCCATCTCGATGACCGCAATGTCTTCCCGCAAGCCCGCCTTCAACGTTTCGACAAACGCTGTGGTCGCTTCTGGCATATGAAACGGTTTGCCTGCCGGGTCAAGCTCCGAAAATCCCCCCAGCGGGATATACACGGCGATTGGCCCGGTGGCCTTATTCAACTTTTCGGCAAAAATCTCACCCATCCGGGCGTTTTCTTCGGGGGTGGTCCGCATCAGGGTGATGTTGGGATTCCATTCATACAATGTGCGATTCTGGTATTGAGTCGGAACCGTATCCCGTGCCCAGAAGTTACACATGTCGATGCAGCCCGGTACCACAACTTGCGGGATTCCAGCAACGGCTGCTGCTTCCAACCGCTGCGGCCCGGCACTCAACACACCGCCACAGATTTCATCAGCCCATTCGGTCGTGGTCATATCCAGCACGGCGCTGACAAAACCATCATCGACCAGCGATTCCATCGTGCGCCCGCCGGTTCCGGTGGCATGGAAGACCAGCACCTCATACCCGGCGGCTTCGAGCAGTTCTCTGGCGTGATTAACGGCGCGTGTCGTATTACCGAACATGGTGGCGGCAATCACTGGCTTACCATCACCTGCCGGGACTTCGTCCAGCACCATACCGCATATCGCACCCGCCGCATTGGAATAAATGATCCGGCTGATGCGGTTGACCCCGGCCACATCCACAATCGAGGGCATCATCGTTATATCGCTGGTGCCGACATAGGCCCCCACATCGCCTGAAGCGACGGTGGATACCATCAGTTTCGGGAAGCCAACGGGGAGCACGCGCATCGCACTGGTTCCAATCACCGTGCCACCGCCGCCGCCCATCGAGATGATTCCATCGATTTTTCCGTCATCATACAGACGGCGCACCACGTGTTGAATTCCCGCCGTCATGACCGCCATCGCCGAACCACGATCCTGCGCCGCGAAAAGCTCGCCGATGGATGTGCCACCTGCACTGGCGACCTCATCACGTGAGACATCCGGCTCAAAAGCTGGCTCACCAAGAATGCCAGTATCTAGCATCAGCGTCTGGCAGCCGCGCTTTTCGATTTCCGCCTTGAGAAAGGCAAAATCTTCCCCTTTAGTATCCAGTGCGCCGACCATACAAATGGTTCTTGTCATCAGGTTTACC
>JAKEEQ010000478.1 GCA_022616515.1 Chloroflexota bacterium
ACCAGCCGCTCTACGGCGAACTGAGCAAGACCTACATCATTCACGGTGAGGAACAACAGGCCATCCAGCGCCTGGGTTATCACATTCACCAACTGCTGCCCATTCCGGTGCGGAGTGAGTGGTACCCCTACCTGTGGCAGCGTGGCTCAATCGACAGCCTTGTCACCCGCTGTGACAGTCGGGGTGGCATCAGCCTGTATGCCATCAACCTCGACCAACAAGCCTGGACGCTGATCATCCAGCAGGGCTTGCGCAACAACATTCTTCACTTGCAATAAGTTCTCCACATCTATTTCTATCCACAGAAAGGCAGGAATTTATCATGGCACGAGTCCAGGCTGATCTCAAAGCCGGGTATTATCCTATCAACACTGACCATCTACCCCACATCGCACGTCTTTTCACGCCGGGAGCAGGCAAAATACTTGACCCGTGTGCGGGGGAAGGCGCAGCACTGGCGTATCTGGCGCAGGCATGGGGCATGACACCCTATGCCAATGAACTCAATCAGGAGCGCTATGCGCAGTGCCGGGAACGGTTCGGGGCGCTGCAAGCCGTGCAGGGGGATCTGCGCCAACTGCGGGCATCACGTAATGCCTTCGGGGTGGTCTACTGCAATCCACCCTATTCACTGGATGCTACTGCCGATAAGGCGCACAAGAGGACCGAGTTCCAGATGCTGGGGCTAAGCTGGAAGTGGGTGCAGCCCGGTGGCATATGTCTCTGGGTGGTGTACGATTACCATCTCAGCCAGAATCCACATGCGCTGGACTTCCTGACCTATCACGCCGCCCAGGTCGATGTCTATCGCCTGCCCGGATTACATCTGAAGCAGTACCAACAGATCCTGGTGGTGGCCCGCAAACGACTGGCGAAACTTGATCCATCCGCCGATATGCGTGAGGCGCTGGCCGAGTTGACCGTCAAGGCGGAAAATCCACGCCCCATCACGGAAGTTACCAAGCCGCTGTATGAACTGCCTACCCCACCCGATCATAGTCGCTTCCAATTCGCGCCCGCCACACTCACCCCTGACTTTGCCCTGCAAGCTGTCGAGCAAGCGGGTGTCCATCTCCAGAATCGGTTTCAGAAGAGCATCGCGCCGCCGCCACCCGAAACGCTGGAACGGCCCATCACGCTGCCCAAAGCCGCTCAGGTCCTGATGCTGATCGTGTCGGGGTTTACCAATGGTATTGTGCTGGAGCTAGGCGATGGGCGAACCGTCATGGTACGCGGCACCATTCAACGCCAGCGGGCACTCACCCAGCAGGATGAGATTGTAGAACCGGGCAGCGGGCAGATCATCGGGCGCAAGCAGACCTTCACGACACGACCTAAGTCAGTGGTGGCTCTGCTGGACGACGCGGGTCGTATTGAACTGCTCAAGGACGAAGCCGACATCGTGAACTTTGTGGAGACCCACCGCGAGCAGCTCTTTGATTACGTCAAGACCCATCATCCACCGCTGTATGAGTTTGATTACGGTGGTATTCGCGAGCTGGTCGATGGCGTACGCCTGCCCCTCAAGGATGAGAAAAGCGGGCTGACCGAACTCAAGCCACTGTTTACGACCCAGCGGCACATGATCGCTGCTGCTTACACCGCCTTACAAGCGCGTCATCGCGTCCTGATTTCAGCCGAACCGGGGATCGGAAAGAGCATCCTCGGCGTGACACTGGCGGCAGCGGTGGGCAAGGATCGCCAGCCGGGTCAGGTGGTGATGGTGATGTGTCCACCCCAGCTCACGGGCAAATGGAAGCGCGAGATTGAACGGGCACACGGTTTACCGGATCGTTACGCCGAAATCCTGAGCCGGGTCGATGAGGTGCGTGATTTCATGGCGCGGGCCGAAGCGCATCCCGATGTCCTGCATATCGGGGTCATGTCGCGTGAGATGGCGAAACTGGGGTCAGGCTGGCAGCACGCCCTGCACTGGCAAGCCGTGCGTCAGGCACTGTGGCCCATTAACACACCGCCACCGGATGAACTAAAGGGCCGGGAACGCATCGCCACGGTCTATATCCCCTGCTGCCCGACCTGTGCCGAACCGGTGCGCAAAGCCGCCACCGGTGATCTCCTCTCGCCGGGACACTTTGGCTATGATCCAAAGACCGGCACCTACGACAACCAGAAACGCACGCGTACCCAGTATCACTGCCGGAACTGTGGCGGTGCCCTGTACCAGATCACCCGCCTCAAGGGCAGCCAGCCTGGACCGGGTGAGAAGTTCCCCAGGCACAATCCACGCATGCCGCTGGCCGAGTTCATCGCGCGGGTGTATCCGGGGCGCGTCGCACTGAGCATTATTGACGAGGTTCACCAGTGCAAATCCTTAAGTGCCGATCAGGGGCGGGCCATGACCCATCTGGTCAACTGCTCAGAGAAGAGTGTGGGATTATCCGGCACAATTTTTGGCGGGCTGGCGTCGTCATTGTATCTACTGCTGTTCATGTTCTCGCATCACGTCCGGACCACGTATCCCTTCGGCAGCGGCGGCCAGCAGCGTTTCGTGGAAAACATGGGGGTTCTTGAGGAGGTGATCGAAGACCGTCCGCAGTACGAAAACGGCGTCTACAGCGGCACCAAACGTTATGACAGCGGCGTGCGCGAGAGTCCAGGCTGCTCCCCGCGTTTGGTGGTCGAGACGCTGCCGTGTACGGTGTTTGCCGGATTACACGACATCGGCCTCGACATGCCCGAACTGATCGAGACGCCGGTGGCGATTACCCCGGATGTGGACCTGCGCCGCGCCTATGATCTGGGTGAGCAAAAACTCAAGGATTATCTGGCCGGACTGCGTTACACGGGCAAGCAGTGGACCTTCATGGGCGCTTACTTGCAGGCGTTGATGAATTATCCCGATGCCTGCGCCGACGCTTACCCCGTCTACCACAAAGAGTTCGACGAGACGGTATGGACCTTTCCCGGTCTGGGCGAGGACCAGCTTTACGCCAAAGAAGAAAAACTCATCGACATCGTCCGCCAGGAACTTGAGGAAGGCCGCAAAGTGACGGTCTTTGTGCGCCAAACGGGCAAGCGTGATGTGCAGCGGCGGTTGGCAAAACTGCTTACCGAACACGTACCCGGCGCAAAACCGTATATCATGTACGGGGGCAATAACGGCGGGGGTAGTGCGGAGGATGGCCTTCCCTCGGCCAGTGTGCCCACGCAGCAGCGTGAAAAGGCGCTCGATGACATGCTGGCCAAAGGCCGAAACGTGTTGATTTGTAATCCAATGTTGGTCGAAACAGGGCTTGACTTAATAAAGCTGCCTACCATTATCTTTTATGAACTGCTGTTTTCGCTGTACCCGATTGATCAGGCGTCGCGCCGTCACTGGCGCATCATCCAGCAGCAAGAGTGCCGCACATACTGTGCGCCGTAAGACGGCATGTTGGATTGTGCTTGAAGCACCGCAGGTTGAAGGAAAACACCTGTGAGGTCAGCCAACTTACCTGAGTGGGAAACCAGGAGGGGACAAAAGCATGTTGGCAAAGGGGTGAACTGTGAAGTCGTTTAGCAGAGTTTGCAACCCCAAGACCTGAATGTATGGGCAAAGCTGAATTGCTTGAAATCTAGTAGCAAGTTGGAAATCCGGCTTCCCTTGACACAACGACTAAAGTCAAGCCTCAGAGACAGCATTTTAGTAGTATGGAAATGTGAAACCTTCTCTCTGAGAACAGGGTTAATGAAACCCCTCAAGCTACGAACGGATGCCCTAACCATTCTAAACGTCTAGCATGACTGTACTACGGGATTGCCTACAAGCCGCGAGGCTCATGGCAACGGAAACCCCATAGTAGTCGTGGGAGTAACGCCCCACCAAGGCAGTTGGGTAACGCCAACTACAGGGCGAAGGGGGTTAGGAATTCAAGCTGAAGATTTGGAAAGGTATGCGCAATGCAAACAGCTCAACAAATTCTCACAGCTATACGCAAAATGGGAGAGAAGGATATACCGCTAACCAGGGTGTATCGAAGCTTGTACAGTGAGGATCTATTCCTCACTGCCTACAGTCACCTTTATAGTAAGTCGGGCGCACTGACACCGGGCACAATCGATGATACCGTCGATGGAATGAACCTGGAACGTATTCGTGCCATCATTGAAGCGTTACGCCACGAACAATTCCATTTTCAACCAGTACGACGGACCTACATCGACAAACCCAACGGTGGACAACGCCCTCTCGGTATCCCGAATTTCAGTGATAAGCTTGTGCAAGAGGCACTTCGTATGCTGCTGGAAGCCTACTATGAACCACGCTTCCGCGAGAGTTCACACAGCTTCCGTCCTAAGCGAGGTTGTCACACCGCACTCAAGCATATCAAGCAGAAGTTTCCGGGTACAGTATGGTTCATTGAAGGCGATATTCGTGCCTGTTTCGACCACATTGACCATGACATCCTGTTAGCTATATTGGCGCGGGACATTCATGACGGACGTGTGTTGGAACTCGTGCGACGTTGCCTCAAAGCGGGAGTGTTGGAAGACTGGAAATATCACGCGACCCACAGTGGTACACCACAGGGAGGCGTGCTCAGTCCATTACTCGCCAACATTTATCTGCATGAACTAGACACTTTCGTTGAGGATACGCTCATTCCTCAGTACACAAAAGGTAAAATGCGAGCAGGAAATCCTGACTACCAGCGTATACACAGCCGGTTATGGAAGGCACGCCAACGTCAGCAAACGGACCGGGTGCGTGAACTGCAAGCTCAGGTCCGCGAGTTGCCATCGGGTGATCCGCATGACCCTAACTATCGCCGACTAAAATATGTGCGCTATGCCGACGATTTTCTGCTGGGGTTCCTTGGCAGTAAAGCGGAAGCAGAAGCCATTAAGACGGCACTTGCTGGATTTCTACACGACCAGTTGGGATTAGAGCTAAACACTGACAAAACCCTGATCACCCATGCTCGCACCCAACAGGCCCATTTTCTGAATTATGCCATTAGTACTCAACATGAGAATTCCAAGATAACGCGAAACAGCAAGGGATTTAAAGGGCGAAGTGCTAATGGCAACATTCGACTTGGGCTGCCTCAAAACCTCATGCAACAACAGGCGAAACGGTATCTGCGCGATGGCAAAATCGTTGGTGATGGGACTTTGCTGCATTACTCAGATGCCCATATCATTGAAACCTATCAACAGCGTTTCAGTGGTATAGCAGAATACTACAAATACGCGACCAACCGAAGCCAATTGAATCGTTTGCAGTACATAATGCAACAATCATTGGTGAAAACGCTTGCCAGCAAATTCAAACTCTCAGCAAAACAAGTCTATAAGAAGTACTCTGGTCGTAAAGTCGTTGACCATCACCTGTATCGAACGCTCCAGGTGGAAATTCCTACTGGTGAAGCTTCACGTCTTATTTACTGGGGTGCAATACCCTTGAGAGTTGTGCCGATCGGGATGAAAACCATCAACGATCAGCCGAAGTTTGAAGGCGCGTTGGCTAAAACTGATCTTATTCAGCGTCTACAAGCTAACAGATGTGAACTATGTGGTTCCACAACTGATGTGGAGGTTCATCATATTCGTAAGCTCGCAGACCTGAAAAGACGGTGGGCAGGTCGCAAAGAAAAACCCGCATGGGTAACCAAGATGATTGCCATTCAGCGAAAATCACTGATCGTCTGTCGGTCATGTCATCTGGCAATTCATGCTGGACAACCAACTCCCAATTTGCATGAATGAATTCTGGAGAGCCGTGTGATGTGAAAGCATCAAGCACGGTTCGGAGAGGGGCGGATAGAAAAGTGTCTACACGATAACTCGCTAGCCGCCTACTCTACATCTCTACTATCAGGAGACGATGGAGGAGCGGGCGCTGGAGATGCTTGCCAAAAAGCGGGATGCCGCGCAGATCCTATACGGTGACATGAGTGCCACCGGACTGGCCGCGCTGACCGGGGAAGGCGGCATTGCCAATGATCTGGTCAAGGCGCTGGAGCAAGCTTTGCACACGGAAGACAACCCGGACACGGAGCGTGAGGATGCCGATTTACAGACGTTGTTTGAGCGCACCTCGCTGGCCCATTACGCAAGTCCGTGGACGCTGGCCGTGCAGGCCGAGGGTGTCCAGGCTGAAGGTGAAGTGCTAGCGGCACCAGCCATCCAGCCAGCGCCAGTACCCGTCAAGACCCCACCGGTCGTCAGGCCGCTTCCACCACGTCCCATCCGTCAGCCGCAGTTGCCCAGATACCAGCCTGTGCCCATCCGGGCCGAGGATGCCGTCCAGCCCCGTCTGTTCTAATTCAACCCTGCGCTGCCTGAAAAGGTGGCGCTTTTTTATCTCTCTCCTGAAAGGATTTCCCACATGTCTCGCGAAGCCCTGGATCGTTATCATGCCCGTTACGACCAAAAGCAGTACATGGCGCTGCAAAAAGACATCGCCCACGCCCTGCGCCGGTCGCCGGACGACAAACTCACCAGTGTGGTCATGAATCGCATAACGGACACCGCGCTTGAGCTATGCAATCACCCGGCGCATGAAGGCGCACACCTGGAACTGGCGATTGTCTGTCAGGCGTATCATCTGCCGCTGCCCATCATTGACGGGATGCATGAGTACTTGCAGGGCTACACCACCGGTCAGGACATCCGGCTGACCGATTTCCGGGCCATTGCTAAAGCATTACACACCGCCACCAATGCGTTTGATGATCTACGCGCCAGTAGTCTCTGTGCCAGTGCTATCCACAGTTGGCAGGGTCGTTGTGCCCATCACCTCCTGGTGGCGGCTGAACACCTGACCCTGGCTGCCCGGCATCTGTTAATGGGTAAACATGATGGCTATGTCAAAGAGAAACTGACGCTGGCCGAGGAACGAGTGACCATGGCGCAGCAGGAAGGACCTGCTAATGATTAGGTGATAACCATGAGGCCCTGCTCATCAACAAGCAGGGCCTATTTTCAAATTGTCGCGATTCCTCGCCTGCGGCGCTCTCAGAAAAACAGAACTTCAGAATTTAGGAAACAGAGTGTATTAATAAGAGCGAGCACAGCGAAACCCGATGTCGTGGCTCCTGCTGAACGGATAGAACCCGGGACGATCCGACGCACGGAAGATGTCCGTACCGGTATCGTCCCACGAGCTGCCCCGCAACATGCGGCGAACATATGTGCTGAAATTTTCGTCGCTGATGACCACTTGTGGGTTCTCATAGTCGGTCAGGCACCATTCCCACACATTGCCGCTCATGTCCATAATGCCATACGGTGATTTGCCCGCCGGGAAAATACCCGGGGCGCTGGTCTGGTTGATACCCGTTTCTGGGGTGTTGCTGACCGTAGGGTCAAAGGTGTTGCCATACGGGAATTTCAGCCCGGTCAGACCGCGTGCTGCTTTTTCCCATTCAAACTCAGTGGGCAGGCGTACCCCCCAGTTTTGTACATCAGCCAACGCAGGAATTGCAGCGCCTTCGCCGGATAATTTCCAGCTCAACCAGCGGCAAAAGGCCATGGCCTGATACCAGTTGACCGACTCACGCGGGTGATTCCAGTATTTGAAATACTGGTTTTCCCTTACCTTATCAGCTTCATCGGCTGCCATCCCGGCCAACCAGTCGATGTCCGGGTTGTCATAGCCATCGTCGGCATCCAGAAAGGCTTGAAACTGGCGATAAGTCACTGGATAGCGAGTCAGATAAAAAGCTGGCAGGGGGTCATGTTCAACACCCTGATAAATCCATTTCTTCTTTTCATTCGGGATGCGTACCCAGCCAAAATCAGGCAAACCGTCGACGTTGAGGCCAAGGCCGGGACGATCATCGGCGTCAAATAGACCCAGTACGCGATAGGCCGCGGCCCTTCCGACTGGATTTTTCTCGCCTGTTTTTGTTTGTGCGCTCTGGATGAGGACAGTGCGCGTGTTTTCACTGATGGTTTCCAGCGTAGCATCGTCCCGTATCCGCTGTAGAGTCTGTGTACCCAGTTCGGGGCTGGCCTGCCCCAGCCAGCGGGCCACCCCTTCCACATCTTTGGTAAATTCGGCTAACATCAGAGCTGTTTCGCGCCAGGTGGATAGATCCCACCACGTTTCACCGATTACCGATGTTGGATCTTCACCGGCATACATTTGCACAGCCAGTGTCTCCGCCGAAAAATATTCCTGCAATAACTGGTGGGCAAAACGTATGTCATCGCCATTCAGGACGAGAATGCTGGCATCCAGCCCGGCCTGCATCAGCCCATCATCACTCACATCCCCGATCTTGAGGACGGTGGTGGTGGCAGTCTGCATCTGACGTGCCAGACCCGTCAGGAAGTTTTTCAGTTCATCAAAGTCCGGGAAAGGCTGACCGCGTTTTTCGGCGTGCTCCTTTTCGCGCTCATACAAATCACTCACAAATGCCATGTACAATTCGGCGCGATTGTCCGGCATCTGCTCTTTCTGATGAAGGGTACAGATGACCCGCGCCAGATAGGGATTACGGGCCAGTGGTATGAGCTTCGCCCCCTCCCACATCAGTTGCCAGGCACGACGTCCACTCCAATCTCCAGTTGAATAGGAAAACTTAGTGTCTTGCTTCCAGAAACGCTGTGGTTCGCTTTCTGCTTGAACGACCTGCCAAAATTTCATCAATTCCTGACTCCCTCCCATACGCTGCCACAGTTCCTCATCGTCGTACTTTAGTAGTTGTTTATAGCGCCGCACAAATTCGCGGATGGCGGGCAGTTCAAGATCACGTACTTCGAGCCGTTCCAGTTTCAGGCTGTCCAGGTCGTTGTCGTAATCCCGAATGCGGCAGGACACCACAAACAGGGGCACCTCAGCTAATGTGTCGCGCACGTCGGGCAGGAGTTCGCGCTGGTCCTCAGTGGTTGACACGCGCGGCATTTCGTTGAGCGCATCGCAGATCAAGACCAGCCGCTCATCTTTCAGCAGTTGGGTGTAGTAGGGAGCCAGCTCGCGCATTTGCTGCCTGATGTATGCCTCAAACGAGACGTCGCCCTTGAAGGCGTTGAGTGGCACATAGACGGGCACCCGCTGCAAATCTGCGTAGCGGTTGATATAGTGCATCGCCAGCCGTTCCAGTGTAAATGTCTTACCGGAACCGGGTTCACCGACCAATACCACCCGCTGGCTGTGTGTCAGCGTTTCGAGGATATCCTCAACATAGCTGGGCTCAGATGTTTCTGGCTGGCGCAGCAAGCGCATATTCTCAATATCTGTAGGGTCAGATCGTGTGGGCTGGTGGAGATCAGCGTCCAGCTCGACAAGGAACTGGTCAATGACATCCTCAAATTCGGTCAGGAAGGGGTCATCATAAACATCTTCAGGCGCTTCACGCGATTTGGGCTGGAATACGCTGCGAATGTCGCCTTCCAGATCAACGAACAGCTTCTCGAACACAACCAACTTGCGCCGGATGCGCAGGTCATCCAAGTATTTGTTTATCTTGGTGGCGACATTTTCCGGGTCTGCCCTCCAGTGAACAAGATCGGTAATGAAGTCGCTGGCAGTTGGATAGCGTTCATCGGCTTTTTTGGCAGTGGCCCGGTGTAATATGCTGAGAATTTCATCCGGCAGCGTGGGATGAGCGGGCAGCAGATCATCCATATGCTGCTGGAGCAAGCGAGCATGGCTGGAGGCGTCGTACGGAAACTCGCCGGTCAACATTTCATAGGCGATAATCGCCAGCGCATAAACATCGGTCTGCGGCGACACCGGCTGATTGTACCACTGCTCCGGGGCCATATACTTCTTGGTGCCCACCCATTCGCCTGAATCGGTCAGGCTCATGTCCTCTTCCGGGCTAACCGCCAACCCAAAATCACCCAGATACAAATTGCCTTCGCGCATCAGAATATTTTCCGGTTTCACATCACGATGGACAATGCCCTGCTGGTGAGCGAAGTGCAGAGCTTCAGCAATCTGCTGCAAGTAGTGAACCGTTTCTTTGTCGCTGAAGACGCGCCCCTGCATAAAGTCACGCAGGGTTTCGCCTTTCACATAATCCATCACGGCATAAAATTGTGCTCCGATGTGATCCCAGTGAGTGGTGCGGATGATGTGGGGATTATTGAGACGTCTGGCGACACCAATCTCATGCTCGAAGCGTTTGATACGCTTCGGATTATCACTCACCTCACGCTTCAAAATCTTAATGGCAACATCAAAGGTACCGCCACAGGGCAGCGGATCAGTGGCTTGCCAGACTTCGCCGTTGCCACCCTGCCCCAACTTCCTGACAAAGGTATAGCGCCCGGCGAGCACTTCACCCACACGCGGCTCAAAATCGCTCTCATCGCCACCGGCCTCCTTGAATTGTTGGACACACTCATCCGCGCTCAGGGCCAGCAGGACCTTCTTCTCAAGATCGTCAATGGAGTCGAAAAACACGATCTTGTCTTCAAGCACTTCCTTGCGAAAGGCGGTGAGTTCGTCATAAACCAGTTCCGGCCTGAATCTGTCATCCAACAAGAAGACCAGCACACACGCCTGACCGCGTGCAGATCGTTCTTTGGCCCGGCGGTATTCCAGGTGAGTCATGGACAGGCCATCGGGATTGCGTGGATCGTCGGGTTTATACCCATAGCGAAAACCGAGCAGCAAAACATAGATTTCTGCCTCATTAACGAGATCCAAGGAGTAACTCAGGCCATCTTTGCTCATGGCTGAGTCGTTGTCCATCATACGCGGCACCATCTGCAAAGAGGAGATGATGCTGCTCAAGCGCTTACGGTGCTCGCCAAGATCGTTGGTGGTGCTGCTGACCATGACATCAATACGAGGTTTCTTCGAGGACATTGTTTAAAGCGATACCTTTCAAGAAGTTTATTTTTCGTGCCATTTGTGTTCGATTGCTCAGAACTGCTTTGGCTGCTGTACTAATGTTCGGGCAGGTCTAGTTGCACCCAAGTATACTCAGTGCCGTTTACTTCTGCTAACACAAACAGCGCCAACCTATAAATCGATTCTTCTCGCTCGAAAAACCGACCATTCTGTCCAAACCAACCACACCCACCACTCACGAGACCTGGTTATCTTGCCATGCCCCATCCCTAAATGGCAGTTGCTGAGATTTAATCTTCATTATACGCGCACAAAAACCTACCACCCACATTGACCTATCTCATCCTACGCTCTAACCAGTAAGTTTTTACCATCCTACACAGGAGTTTTCGCCATGCGCTTCAAATTGTCCAGCAAATTTGTCTTGTTGTTGTTCGCCTGTTTGCTGTTGACGACGATTCCATTTTTGTTCGGTGTGCTTAATCAGCCTGACAAGGAACCAGCACCGGCTGTTCAGGAGACTATTCCAGTCACCGCCACCGAGCATTACACCCCACCTGCTCCTATTATTATCGAAGTGGGGACTGTCGAGGCCACTGAGATCGTGGATACGGAAGGAACCTCTGTCGCATCAACGCTGGTCATTGAGGCCACCTGGACTCGTCAGGCCATGTTGTCCGCAACTCAAACGATGTATTCCACGTTGGTCCCTCATGATTAAGCGAATCTGGTTGCGTCACCCGACCTATGCCCGCTGCGCGGCTGCCGCCAGAATGGCGAACATCACACTTGCTCCAAGGGGGGCGGCAGTAGGTCGCCAGCTAAACGCTGGCTCCGCGCTGGCGCGAGGAGAGGTGACGACGGCCCGTGGTGCCGCCGCCACCGGTCGCTGCCCGCATCGACCAAACCGGACACCCCGTCATCACGGGGTGTCGTGCCGCCTCCGGCCCCAAAATGGCGTCCCTGCCACCATTTTGTCAGCCATTCGTCTACTCACTGAAAGGAGCCAGAATGTCACCCGAAAATCGCCAGAAATCTGAGCGGATTATGGCCTGGATTTCGCCCGAACTTAAAGACCACCTCGATCAAGTCATCAGCCAACGGCGCAAGAAAAATCCGCGTTACCGGATGTCGGATTTGATCCGCGAGGCCGTACGCCATGTGATCGATAACGACTCACAAATCATGGGCAGCAAAGCCCATCAGGTGCGCACCTTCCAGCGGCAGGCGGATCGTCTCGCGGCAAATATTCAGACCGCTGAGCAAACCGTTGCCCTGCTGCAAAACGTGAATCTGCAACTCCTTGCAATCGTGTCTGCCCTGAGTCTCAAACAACAGGGGCGTGACATTGAGCCACAGCAGCTCATTGACCTTGCCATTAAGTCCGCGCAGGGTGACAAGGCACGCCAAACACTACAACATCTCAAGTCAATGACGACCAAGGACAAATAGCTGTTGCCTGATCAGACGCTGATCATCACCAATCTGGCCTTCAAAAGCCCTAAACGCTGGCAGCGTGGTCAGGGAAACCGGGGTCTACAAGCCACCCTCAAATATATCCAATTTCGCGATGATCGTGAGACGGCAGCCCCACCCGATAAGGGAGATCGCTGGGTAGACTGTGGGCTGGGCGATAACTACCGTTCCATTTTCCAGCAGTGCAAAGCGTTGAAGACCGACAAAGTATTGGCCTGGACCTGGGTCATCAGCCCGGAACCATCGGTGATGAACTTGTTGCCCGCCGAGAAGCGTGTCGAGTTGATGAAATCACTGACGGAGACGATTGTGGATCGTTACCATGATGAGCGCGGCTTCGAGCCAAACTACAGTTATGTGGTCCATGATGCTCTGACGACCGATGGACGACCGCATACCCACAGCCATGTTATCCTGCCGGGCACGGTGCAGGAGCATCTGGGCGGGCAGACGCCGTTTGTGAATTATGCCAGTCGCGGTCATCTGCAACTGCTCGATAACATCGCCCATCAGGAGTTGGAGAGATTGCTGGAGCGGGAAGTAGGGCGGGAGTGGCGACACAATCCTGAATTCAATATCAACCCGTAACAACGACCCTTTGCTTGCCAGATCAATATTGCATGCCCCTTTGGTGACCCCTCGAAATTCGGGTAGAATTGGAGGGGTTACCAAAGGGGTGTTAAATGTCTGATATATCTTTGCCCTATGGCATTGATGCCGCTGGGCGTTATGTACACATCTCCCAAGTCAACCGCGGGACCACTGATTTGCGTTGCCCGTACTGTGAAGGACTCCTGACGGCGCGAAAGGGCAGGCAGCTTGCCCACCATTTCGCACATACCGTTGAGACGTGTCTGGGGGTTAGCAGCCGCGAATTCGATGATTTGATGGTTCCTCACTATGACCGGTTCAACCTGTATATTGATGCCAGGGCATGGGGTGAATTACAGGCGTGGCATGACACGGATGGCAGAGATGGTATTCCTCGTATTTTAATGGACCATGACCCTCAATTATTGATGGAAGGCTATGGACGCCGCGCCTACCAGCTTACGCATGAGGGTAAAATACCATTTGGCGAAGCAACGCTCAGCAAGTTTGCTGAGTTTCAAAACGATAGCGTTCATACCCGCCACCGAAATCTGAGTGAAACGGTGTCACGGGCTTACGATGGTTATGGCAGAGTCGCACAACCAGTCATGTCTGCTTATCACCAGGCACTCGTTGACCTCAACATCTACCGTGCTCAGGTCGCCCGCCTTTTTGGACTACATCTGTATCTGCTGGAGATTACGCATGATGCGGGCGTGCTGTACAAGATTGGCGTGACAGCCAGAGAGACAGACGTCCGCATTGCCGAAATTAGACGCGATCTGGCTCCTTTCTTCAATTTCACAGAACTAAAGGTTGACCGGCTGTGCAAAAACAGGGGTGCTGTCGAGCGGTACGCGCTGCATCGCTATCGTGAGTACAGCACCGGGGTAGGTGATCTAACCGAATACTTCATGTTCGATAAGCAAACCCTGCGCAACGTCAGGCGAGATTTTACCGCTCTGGGGGATTTGCATTATGAAAAGGACGACCACCTTTTTTCATCCACCCGATTGAAAGGCAGATATACGATCTCTGGTCTGATCGCCGAGATTCTCGCCGGGGAGTCGTCTTACATCGAGGTTGTCACTCGCCGGGACATCCTCCAGAAGCGTCATGCGGAAGCGACAAAGGCCGGGATGGAAGAAGCCAAACAGCGTGGTATCCATGTTGGCAGACCCGCCGAGTCAGACCGAGAGGTGCTGGATAAATATCCTGAGATTGTTGAAGCGTTAAGTATGGGGCAGGCTATCAAGCAAATCGCCAGAGAGCATAACATTTCACGCAATACTGTGCGTAAGGTGCGCGATGCCATGAAGTGATGCATGGTGAGCTGGAGCACCAATGCTTATCTTACTTGCCGTTGAACGATATCAATATCGTCTAGCATTTAGATTTATCTAGCCAGTGTTATTAATCGCTGGCATTGTGGTTATCTTCCATCAATCGTTGGTGTGATGGCTGTCCTGCATCCTCATTCGGAAGCAAACTGTGGACAGGTCGGCTCATCATCAGGAATGCCGTACTGTTGGCGTTCTGCTTCGGTAAAATCCCGGAAAACCCGTGTACAAGCGTAGGTAATAAAATCATGGTAGTCGGTATCCCACAGGCGGGCGGTCCCATCTCCACTCCCTGTTAGCACGTAGCGTCCGTCGGGACTGAAGGCCACGCTCGACACCCAATCCGTATGCCCTGTGAACTGGCGGAGTTCTTCGCCCGTCTTAACATTCCACAGGCGGGCGGTCCCATCCTCATTACCTGTCAGCAAATACCGCCCATCGGAGCTGAAGGCGACGCTAGTTGCGGGATCTGTATGTCCGACGAACCTTTGGAACTCTTCGCCTGTCACGACATCCCTCAGGAGGGCAGTGGCATCATGACTACCGATCAGTACATACTGTCCATCCGGGCTGAAAACTACCCTGAACGCAGGACCGCCGAACTGGCGGAGTTCCTCACCTGTCTCAACATCCCACAGGCGGGCGGTCCAATCCGTACCTCCTGTCAGCACATATTGTCCATCCGGGCTGAAGGCCACACTGGTTACAGGGTCTGTATGTGGGATGAACTGGCGGAGTTCCTTGCCTGTCTCAACATCCCACAGCCGCGCGGTGCTATCATCACTACCCGTCAGCACATAGCGCCTATCGGGACTGAAGGCTACGCTTCTCACCCAACTGGTATGCCCGGTGAACTGGCGCAGTTCCTGACCTGTCGCCGCATCCCACAGGCGGGCAGTGGTATCCCAACTGCCTGTTAGCACATAGCGTCCATCCGGGCTGAAGGCCACGCTCGTCACCTCATACGTATGCCCGGTGAACTGCCGCAGTTCCTCACCGGTTGCAGCATCCCATAGGCGGGCGGTGCTATCATAACTGCCCGTCAGCACAGTGCGCCCATCGTGGCTGAAGGCGACGCTTTGCACATCATCCGCGTGCTCGGTGAACCGACGCAGTTCTTCAGATGTTTCGACATCCCACAGGCGGACGGTACCATCCCCACTACCTGTCAGCACGTAGTGTCCATTGGGACTGAAGGCGACACTGTACACACCAGCAGTATGTCCGGTGAACTGACGGACTTCCTCACCTGTCTCGACATCCCACAGCCGAGCGGTGGCATCCTGACCACCTGATAACTCCCCGCTACCCGTCAGCACGTACCGCCCCTCCGGGCTGAAGGCCACGCTGGTTATAGGGTCCGTATGCCCGACGAACTGATGCAGTTCCTCGCCTGTCTCGGCATCCCACAGCCAAGCGTTGCCATCGCTGGTGCCTGTCAGCACATACCGTCCATCAGGACTGAAGACAACGCTAGTTACCCACCAATGCGTGTATCCGCCGAACTGGCGCAGTTGCACACGTTTCTCGACATCCCAAAGCCGGGTGGCGTTATCCCAACTGCCAGTCAGTACGTACCGCCCATCTGAACTGAAAGCCACGCTGGTTACTGCTAAATAATGCCCTAAAAACTGACGCAGTTCCTCACCTGTCTCGACATCCCATAATCGAGCAGTGTTATCAAGTTCAACCGATCTAGTTGACATATTGCCACCGCCGGTCAGGACAAACCGTCCGTCGGGACTGAAGGCGACGCTGGTCACCACATCGGTATGCCCGATAAACTGACGCAGTTCCTCGCCTGTCTCGACATCCCATAGGCGGGCGGTGCTATCCCAACTTCCGGTCAGGACAAACCGTCCGTCGGGACTGAAGGCGACGCTGGTCACCACATCGGTATGCCCGATAAACTGACGCAGTTCCTCGCCTGTCTTGACATCCCACAGGCGGGCGGTGTAATGACTGCCCGTCAGCATATAACGCCCATCAATGCTAAAATCCACGCTCAACACCGAACCTATATTCCTTAAAATCTGGCGCGTATATGACCGATCCATTGCCCATACTAAAGCAGTATCGGCTTGGGTAGTGTAAGCGGTCTTCAACGCCCGAATCGCCAGCAGAGCAGCAGTTTCGACGTTCCCCGCTGGCTCATTCAAGATATTGCTAGCCAGCGCCGCTAATCGTAGCGATTCGATTTTGGCTTCGCCTTCAACAACCTCCTGTTGCACAAGAGCTAACTCAGCCTGCTCTGTACCAATCTGCTCAGCTACCACAGTCAAAGTCACTGGAATTGGTGTCAAAGTCAGGGGAATCGGAGTTAATGTTTCCTGCGCCGCCACTGCCTGAGTATTGGCAGCTTCGACCCGAAGTTGCGAATCAGCAATCTGTGTTTCCCCGGCGGCTAAGGTTGCCCCAACAGGTGTCAGCGTACTAGGAATCGGGGTCAGGGTTTCCCCTGCTTCGAAAACCTGTGTATTGGCCTGATTCGCCGCTCGATTTGCCTCATTGCGTTCCTGATTGGCATCGGTTGCAAGAACTCCAGCAAAGATCGCGGCAGCAATCGCCATCACCACAAAGATTGCCAAGCCTGCCGAGGCGCGTTGAAAGGTGCGGATGCGTTTTTCGCGGGCGAGTTCCTGTGCTTTGCGGGTCTCTTCGGCCTGGCGGCTGGACAAGATGTAAGTACGGTGGAGTTCTGTTGGTTGCGGGTCTTTCTGTTCCTGATCGGCGGTCTGCAACCACTGCTCGGCAAAGGCCAGATCATCGCCACCCATCAGAAAGCTGGGGTTCTGACCACTGCGCTCCCACTCCAGCGCACGAATCTGATAGCGGGTATGGGCTTTGATGTGTGGCTGGTCTTCTTCGAGCGCCTTGAGTAAAGCATTAAATTCTTTTTTAAACTTTGGATCATCATCAAAGAAAATCCAGTTCAGTTGGCGGATATGCTCCCAGTTGTCGCGGGCCATCTGCTCATAGGGCGAATCCATCCACCGCCCCTTAACCCGCATTTCAACATCATCTTCAATGCGCTGGCGAATCAAGGGAAAGACCCGCTTGTTATTCTGGCGGGCGTATGCGAGTTCTTTATGGCAGATTTCACTGGTTAACCAGTGTTCGCTAATGACGCAGATGAAGGATTCGCTGTTTTCAATGCCGAGTTCAATTTCGCGTTCCCAGGCTTCGCCACGTGGAATATCCTGCCAGTCCACCCAGACGACGCGATTGACGTCGACAAGGGCATTGCTCAAATGTTGGGCAAAGGCTCCGTCGCGTCGTGAATAGGAGATAAAGACATCGCTCATCGTTGCTGCCTTCATTGATTGTCATTGCATTATGATGAATTATGACATAAATACTCAGGGAGGCAAGAATAAGAAGATGCAAGATAGGGTGATATAGTACACTACAGCCAAACAGTCCATGTGCCATCGAGTCGTGTTGGTAGCACAAATCGCAGAGAACATGAACAATGAATAGGTTCGACTACGATCAGCCTTCAAAAAGACAAAAAATACGAAGCATTCACTTATTTTTTCAACTTCCTACGTAGGGTAAGTCCTGGTCTGACAAGTAATCGCTTATGTATCCGGGGGGCAGGCACTAATTCGCCATTTCGTAGCAGGTGGCCTGCTTGCTCCTGCGGACGATAGATTTCCCGCACTTCGAGAATAAAGAAGTTATCAATCGCAATCTTCTCACCATTTGCCAGCGCTTCGGACCACACCTCAATCAGAGCGGATACTGCCAGTTCAGCCTGCTTATATGTCAGTCCGCTGCGCCGAGATATTTCACGCACAGTAACTTTCTTCGTAACCGTCATTGCTGCTGCCTTCCCCGTATGGTTTTGCGTAACTCAGAAACAGGCATCTGTTTTACCTGACGTGCCTGTTTATCCAGTGTTTTTACCGCTTGTTCGGCGCTGTAATCGGTAGCAAGGCCAAGATCCAGTCCGCGTTCCAGCAGGAGCGGTTCGCGATCACCCGTCTGCCGCAAACGCTGCTGCCAGTCACGGCGCTCATAAAAGCGCGTCAGACGGGCATGCAGCACGACCTGGGTGGCAAAGCCCGCCTCCACATAGCGGGCAAAGATCGTGCAGTTGCCGCGCTGGGGCGTCATGATCTCATCGACGGTCAAGAGCGGGCGCTGGCGCACAGTTTTTTCCTCCGCGACGGTGGTTTGCCCGGCAGTTCCGGAATAGTAACTCGCCGTCTCGCCGTCACAGCCGCCGTAGATGATCTGGGTCGCCAGTCCCGCCAGCAGGGCCTGAGTGCCCGCCTGCCCATAAATCATATGGAACTGCCCCTTGGTCTGGGCCCCAATGAGGATCGAGATGCGGCGCTTGCGCACCAGATTAACATCCGCCACCAGACTATCGAGCTTACCCAAGGTAGGAAATTCATCAAGGATGACACCCACCGGTACCGGCAGCGGCCCACCGTTGGCCTCGCCTAATGTGTCGAGATCCATCATGAGCTTGCGCAGGGTCGCCCCCAGATAGGGGGCATAAACGGCCCGCATACGGCCCGGACAGGTCAACACGATGACGGTCGGCTGCTGGATAAGTAAGTCAGCGGTGAAATCACAGGCCGCGGTATTGCCCCGCACCTGCTGTGACGCCCAGCCGGTCAGCGCGGTGCCCAGCGTGGCGATGACATTGGCGGCAACCTTGCCATCCGAGCGCGTGCTGGCGACAAAGGCATTGGCGAGCAGGGCAGCATCATCGGCCTGGCTACTCAGCGTTTCAGCTAGTTTGGCGGCATCATTCATGGCGGCATAGATATCCCCCAAATTGGCAAAGCGCAACAGACAGGCGGCCAGCAGGGCGGTAGCACTATCGGACCAGAAGCGGTTATCGCCGGTGGCGGCAGGCACCAGCACATCCGCGATGGCTCGCGCATCCGAGACGTTGTGAATGCCTTCGGCCAGATTAAAACGCGGTCCGGTGGCCCGCGTCGGATCGTGGATGATCAGCATATGCCCGGTGATTCTCGCAAAATCCAGAATATGGGGCTGGAGTTCGCCCTGTGGGTCGGCGATGATCAGACTGTGGCCGGACTGCATGCGGTCGGCAATAGCAGGCAGGATGACCCCCTGCGACTTGCCACTGCCTGCCGCGCCAATGGTCAGTACGCCGCGTGCGGCATCTTCCCCGCTGAGGCGCAGGACGCCGGTGTTCCAATCCAGACGGCGCTGCTCATGGCCCCAGAACGCCCCATAGAGTGACATGCCATCCGGATCAACCCGGCGGAAGCGGTGAAACTCACGCATGGTGCACAGGTGCGATGAGCCAAGCGCACCACGCACGGTACGCGGCACTCGCCACCGGTCGACCTGTTCGCGCATGTGACCGCCCTGGCGCAGCCCTTCTTGCAGGACCATATTCAGCCCAAAGACCAGCAGCAGACCGCCCAGACCGGTGAGCAACAGGAGCGCTTGATTCACGGTGGGCGGTCCACCGGCGATGGCCTTCAGGACGGGGGAGCTGATCATTGTTTCTGAGGCAAGCTGGACGGCGACACTGCGCATGAGTTGCAGGTAGACCAGCAGCCCCATTAGTGACATGAGACTATGCACGATGCCGCGCAGCCAACGATCCCGTCCGGAGACGCCGTCACGCATACCGTCACGGCGGATACTCGGTCCCATCAAGTAGGCAACTAGCCAGGGCAGCGGCAGCGCCAGACACAGCAGGGGCAGCAAACACCACCCCACACTTAACTCCGTCAGCAGCCAATACATCATGTGCGGCGCACCCTCAGTTGGAATACACCGGACAAACCCACACCCACGATCAGCGAGGCCAGCCACAGGCTGCCCACAACCGACGTACCAGCCACGTGATGCAGGACCAGCATCAGCAGATTGACCAGGCTGCCGATAGTCAGCAGCCCGGTCAGTATCGCTCGCCTCACAGGTCGATGTCCCAGGCGAGCTGCTGATCAACATGATCCGCCAGGTCATGGGCGGTGTCTTTGTCGATGGTTTCACCGACGTACGGCAGGTGATGGGCCCGCGCCATGCCTTCCACTACGCCCAGAAAATGATCCAGATCATTGTTGCGGTGCAGGGAATCGACCAACTGCTCACCACATTCCAGTGCCTGGGCAAAGTCGCCCTCATAACAGGGCGTGATATACGCCTGCGGGTGGTTGGTCTGCACATCCTGCACGGCCAGCACACAGGTTCGGGCGCGTTTGTCATCAACGTCATCGCGCACGACCCCAATCCACAGCGCGGTATCTGACTCAAAATCATAATGCGGCAGGCTGTCCAGCGACGGCTGGTCGAAATCGGCATCCAGCTCCAGACCAAATTCGGTCAGGTCGAAGGCATGGAAGGCGAGCGACTCCGCCAAGTCTCGCTCCAGCTGCGCCGGGTCAACCCCGCACCATTCACAGATTTCCTCCAGACTCGTCCCATGATAGTCGGACGGCTCGGGCAAGTTGGTCATCGCTGCTACCTCCTTGAGAAAGGCGTCGTAGGCCGGATCGTTCGCCAGTTCAACGTCCGGCACTGGCTCAGGTTGCTCCACGTGGCGCACTGGCGGAGCGGGTTCCAGATCAGGATCGTAGGTGCGCTCGACGATGCGCATGCGACCACGCTCCATCACCGCCAGATCCGCGTCTTTCCCCTGACTGGCGGCATAATCAAAGGCGTGTTTGGTGCCGGGTGACCGCCCATTCCAGATCGCTAGCACCCGGTCGGCATTCTCGACCATGCGTTCGTCACGCTCGGGATAACCCAGCCGCTTAAGGACCCGCTTGTGTTCCGGTTCATGATAGAGGCCACCCGGATGGATTTCCTGCACCTCCTCGCGCATGGTCTGCACATAGCGGCAGTGCTGGCTGTCCAGCACCAGCGGGTTGCGCGGGCTGCGGTCCACGCCATATACCAGACAATCCACCCCCTGCACATGGCAGGCTTGCACGACGGCATGATCTACCCCCTGCGGGTTGTCGCCGACGATGATGCGCATGTCCTGCTGGTCAGCCCGCTGCACCACCCGGCTGACATAATCCGTCATATGCTGAAGCTGGTTGATTTCCCACTCACGGCTGCCGGTGATGAGTAGAGCCGGTTTGGCTACCGCATCAATGTCCGGCTGTGGGCCGCGATAGCCGCGCGGATCATTGGGGGGCGGGGGTTCTTCGGGCTTGATATAGGCGGTATCATAGGTTTTATAGGGCATCAGAGCACCTCACTGGAGAGCGGTTGCAGCACGAGCGGGCGGCGCTTGTGATAATAGGTGTAGGGACAGGCCGGACGCGCCAGACACACCACGGCGTCCCTGATCTGCACCAGCGGCTGCTGGCACTGCGGGCAGGTCTCATCCAAAAGCGTCCCGCCGAGCTGGTCAAAGCGAAAAGCAGCGGTGGAAAAAGCCTTGAGTTCAGGCAGGTAGACCTCCCAGAACTGGTTTAGCAGTGTTGGTCGGTCGGTCTGACCGCGGGCGAGGTGGTGGATGGACTGCCGCCAGCCCCACTGCGCATCCGGCGACAGACTGTCCTTAAAGTAAATGCCCAGCAGTCGGGCAAGGAATCGTCCCCGCTCGGTCAAGCGCACTTGCCGGGCCGACAAGTCAATCAGTCCCCGCTTTTTGAGCTGCGGTAAGATCTGCGCGATCTGCCGGGGTGGGACATATGCCCCCAGCTCGTCCAGCAGGGCGGCGGGTGAGGTCATGGCTTCATCACCGGTCACGGGCACCACCGTCCAGTTATTGAGCACGACCTGATCACCTTTGTGCAGGCGCGGCGGGAAGTCCGCGCCGGATAACTGCTGGAGTTCCAGCGTAATGCAGTGATTATCCGGACTGGACAAGCGGGCGGTCTGGCGGGTCAGGCAGTCCGCCGCCAACTGGCTGTCGGCAAACCTGCGCCAGATGAGCCGGTACAGGCGCTGCTGGACACTGCTTAGGTCCTGCGGCATCCCGGCAATGCGGGTGGGCAGGATGGCATACGCCGATGGCATGCCCGCCTCGGGCAGACTGTGCGCCAGCGGGATGGCCGCCAGGTGACTGTCAGTATGGTCGCGCAGGAAGTCGCGCATGGCTTTTTCCAGTGCAGCAGGCACCCCGTCGCTGCCGGTCAGCGGATAGGTGATGTGTCCGCCTTCATAGAGCCGCCGCAACTCACGCAGCGCTTTGGTCGGCGTGAGACCAAGCAGTTGCACCGCCTCCGCCAGCAGAGAGCTGGTGGTATAGGC
This sequence comes from Chloroflexota bacterium, assembly GCA_022616515.1. GTDB lineage: Bacteria > Chloroflexota > Anaerolineae > Aggregatilineales > J027 > JAKEEQ01. The sequence goes on from JAKEEQ010000478.1 coordinate 22,366, forward strand.
CGGAGCCGGATAATCCAGCCAGGTGGTGGATTTGGCCTTTTCGACAGTATAGGTCGTGTCTTCTTGCAATTTGCCAACGGCATCGGCTAACGATTGGTGGGACGCAAACACCGCACCACTCGTATTGCCCACATCGTGTAACTGAGCCTGAAAGGCAGGCCCATCCGGCAGTACCTGCCAGTGGCCCATGACCGTCCACGCCGGGGTTTTGGGCTGTCCGTCATCGTCATCCGCCAACTTGTGCAGCGCCACCGCCAGGGCAGGCGTCAGCGTGACCGGCTCATCCATAAATACCGACAGCCCCGGTGACAGGGTATCCTGCACCAGTTGGTCGAGTGTCACGCGGGCCAGCTCCGCCTCGCTACGCCGCTCGTCCAGCGGACGCGGTTTTTGGAAGGCATCCCGGATCGAGGCCGGGTCCAGCGCCGTCAGCCACACGCGGTTCACCGTAGCCTGGACGTCCCCGGCCAGCTCCAGGGCGTGTGCCCCCAGCAGTTCGCCCGGTGTATCTGGCGCAGTGGCAATGTAAATGGCGTCCGCTTCCGCCACCGCTTCACGAAGCTGCTGAATTTCCTCCTTTTTGGTGGGCAGCGGCTCCCAGTTCAGGGCAAAATCTTGCCGGACATCGACGCCCAGTGGCTCGTGGGTCAGTTGCATCAGACGCGCCCCCAGCGGCAGTATCTGCCAGTCCGGTCTCAATGCTTCGCGCAGTGGCCCGGCGCAGCGCGGGTTGTCAATGAGGATCAGGTTGTGCATCGGCTTCTCCAGTGTCAGTCGGGATTAAATCTTCAAGTGTGTCGTCAGGTGGTCGGGTGAGGGCCGTGGCCTGCTCAAGCTGCCGCTGGCGCAGCACCAGCCACAGCGGCCACTCGCGGAAGGCGTCATAGGCTTCCTGCTCCACCTCGGCAAACACCTGCGTCGATGACGTCATGCGTCTCCTCCTTTACGATGAGCCATACAGTTCCTTTTCCAGATCCATCGCCCGGTTAAAAAGCAGCCACGTACCCTCATTCTGCACATCAAACAGGAAATGGTAACGCGGTAGACTGCCGATCAGGCGGCGGTGTTGACTGTTGAGATGTCCAAAAGCCGGGTCATCGGCAAAGACATGCAGCCCCTGCCGCTGGTTGAAGATGACCCGGATCGGGCAGTTCTCAAAGATCAGGCGGGCTTTGCCTTCCAAAAAGACGGATAGGTTCTGATCGACCATAATTGCTTTCTTGCGCTTGGTGCGGAAGGTCTTAGCCGCTTCAATGAGGAAATCCAGCAGCGCCGGGTGGCGCATCAGGCGATAGACTTCATCCACCGCAATAATGCGCGGCTGCTCATCCAGCAAACTATCGCGACGGATGGCAGATAGCACCTGTGTATAAGCCAGCGCCACCATCACCGGATCACTTTCCAGTTCATGGAAGGAGAAGACACGCGGGCCAAGCTGGCCCTGACGTCGCCCAAAATCCACCGTCGTTTGCCCATTGAGAAAGCGTGACCACGGCCCGGAGCCAATACACAGCGCCGCCAGCTCATCAGCCAGATTACGCGCCAGCGTCTGGATACGCGGCTGCTCACCGAGGCCCGCGATGATGTCGCAGATAGTGTCACAGGTCGGTGACTGGTCGGGCGTGATTCCTTCCAGTGACGGATAACGCCCATACGCAAGCTCAAGGGCCTTCGCCAGCAAGCCACGCTCCAGATTGGACGGCTGGGTACCGGATAGACGACGACCCAGCACCGTCTCATAAATGCGAATGGTGTGTGAGGTCTGCTCCAGCAGCGTCGGGAACATGACATCCTGTGGATTGAGCCGGGTGGCCTGACTGAGAGCATACAGCGGCACATCAAAGGCATCGGCAATGAGTTTGCCGTGGCCCATCGGCTCCAGCAGGTCAAAGGGCGTGCCCAGTTCAGCATATTCACGTGTCAGATAACTATTCAGCGCGAACGATTTCCCGAAACCAGTCATGCCCACCCAGACCTCATGGCTGGCGTGTTTGGTGGCCCGCCACGACTGGTAAAACACCGGATAAGCCCCCTCGACCGCTTCGCCGCGCATGACACCGTCGGTGTGCGACAGCTTGGGATAACCCAGCGGACCGAAGGCCAGCGCTGCTTCACTGGAGGTCACTGGCCATGTCCCATCCGGCAGACCAATCGTGCGCGTCTTGATGGGTGCAAAGAATCTGACAGACCGCGACAACAGCTCGCCGATCTCAGGCCGCATCCGTACCCAGGGACGTAGATGATTAGCCACCGCCTGCACCCACTCCTTGAGGGTGGGCAGGTCATAAGCAGGCACGGCCACGATGAGCTGCATCTCATGCAGGGCATCGCCATCGTTGAGTTCTTGCAGCGTCCTCCGGCAGTCGTGAATACGCCGCACTGAGCGGCTGTCCTCACCGGACGCCGTCGCCAGATGGGTCTGGTAAGCCAGGATGATGGATTCGATCTTGTCCGTGGCGGTATGGCGGTCATAGGTGCGCGGGATGTCCACACATAACGCCAGTGGTAGATTGAGGCGCAGCACATCGACCAGCGGCTCGAAGAAATTCCAGGTAGCAGGCATGAACTCATAACTGCTGAGCACCGCCCACACCGCTCGCCCGCCGGGACGCCCCACCGGATTCAGATGCCACAGCGGGCGCTCACACAACTCATAGCGTCCCGTGAGCAGTGGCGGAAATGGCGCGGGGATCACGGCTGTCTCAAAAGTCGCTGACAGGGTACCGGCCAGCGCTGCCGGGTTTTCATTGGACCACAGCGCCATGCTGTACAGGGTGCGCTGGTAATTGGCCGACTCCTGCAAACGCTCATAACTGCGGCGGTAGGCCATCAGGAGCTGCTGCCGACGTTCGCTGGCGGTTCGCGCCGCTTTGCTGACCTGACCAATTTTGTCGGCCAGATCGGCCGGTCTTTGCCAGCAGCACAGCCGGGCGGGTCCGGTTAAGCCACGCAGCCAGTTGGCAAAACGAAGCTGCATACTCTGCACGACCGACACGTCATCCTGGATCGCCATGTCAAAGGGCGCGATCTGGAAGGTATGCACGGGCAGCTCAACCGGCATCACGACACCTCCAGCAGGTGGTCATCCAGCGGCCCTTCGACGAAGACCAGATCATCGTCGCTGAGCGCCTCCGGACGTGACACCCACTGGCTAGCGGGTGTCAGCGTCGGGTGATCTGGTGGGGCGAACAATGCATCCCCATCAATAACGGTGATCGCGCTTACGGGCAAATCCAGTGTCTCACTCAGCCGCGCTGCCAGTCCATCCGGCTGCCGGGCTGCCAGCAGAATGAGGCGACCGCGCAGGCCCAGCGACCAGCGCAGCCACAGCGGCATACCGTGCCGCTGCCCGGTCAGGATGAGTACACTCATGGCAACGCCGACCGCGACCACGACGGTAAACCCGCCCATGAAGATGCCGCCCAGCGCGAAGCACAGACCCCCGGTCACGCCGCTCAGCAGCCAGCGTTTGAAGGGAATGCCCAGCAACCCTTTTTCGTCGCGCCGCAGCACATGCGATTTGAAGTCGGCGGCCATCAGGTGAAGGAGATGAAGCTGGCGACGGACGAGGCGATGAGCACGAAGATGAGACCCATCACCACCTGGCTGGATGCCTGCGGATTATTGCGCTTCCAGTCGGCGATAATGGGCAAGCTGGAGCCGAGGTACATGACGCCCAGCCCGATAAAACCTAAGAAAGCGATCATCGGGGCGATGACTTGCGCCAGCGATTGTAGATCGGTGAAAAAGGCTTCAATTTCAGTGGTGAGATTTTGCATAAGAACCTCCATAAACTGGTCAACAAAGTCACACAGTGGTGTGTGTCTCCAGCCTAGCGGAGGTTCTGAGGTTGTGGGGTGTAGGTTTTTGTGGCAGTGGGTGGAATTTTACATGAGGATTTTTGAACTGCTTGAAGAACGGAAGAGTTATGTTGCTATGTTTCAAACAGAATTTCGCGTACGCAATACCAATAAGTCACAAAGAAATACCGGGCATCATCTGCTCGTACGTTCCTTATCGTCTAATCCGGTCAACACTTGATATATTGGTGTCCAATCAGGCATAGACCAAGTGGCAATACCTATTATGTCTTCAAAGAAGGGGGCAGACTCGAAATCCGCACGAAGCTGCGTCCAATTGACTACAGATAGAAGGAATTGTTCCATAGACTGACCATCTAAAATATTGAAAGCCAAGCAGTATTGCCCAAAGTCAGCTTTTAGATATGCAATGCCCCCAAGTGCACTACCGCGTGAAGATCCAAATGGAATCGAATTTGCTACCTGAACGGCCTCGTCATAATGATCTAACTTAGCTAGCAGTACAGATATTTTATGAAGTAGATCATTTAGTTCTATCAGGCTCAAGAAGCAATAATCTCTCGCGAGAAATAGTACTTCTAGTGCTTTTTCATTATTTTTTAATTGGATTTGCTTTTCGGCAATACCTACTAGAACCATTGCACGAGCTTGTTCCATTCTGATGTGCCGATTTCCCTGGATTGACGGGACAAAGGTTAACATGTGATCCAGAATTTCCTCAGTCTTTTTCTTAAGACCAAGACTGAGTAAGCGGTCTGAAATAGTGTCAAGAAGATAACTTTGGTAGCTAAAATCTCCAATTGCTTTCCAAAAATCTATACTCATATCGATTTCATTTGCATCTATTAGTTTTTCTATAATATTGTTGAAGTGATTACTATCAATTGTAACCTCCCCAAAAACTTCTGCGGTATGTTGTACCGTGTTAAATATCTGCTTTACAAGGTTAATATTAGAATGTTGTAGCAGCTGTGCTGTAAACTGTATAATCAACCTTGATTGTTGGCCAAGTTGAATTCTTTCGATGAATTTATTAAGTAAATTGGTAGCTTCACCATGTCTACCAAGTTTCGATAGAGTAGTTAAAACACAGACCATTATTTCGCACTTCGTCCATGTAAAATCCGTATATGTTTGGAACTGATCTACTGAAACTAATGCCATTACTTCATCCAGAACAAGAGTTGCTTCTTCACTCAGACCTACAGCAGCAAGTTGTCTACAAACTTTTGCAAGAGTTTCGTGATTAATATCAGTATTATCACCTGTGATATGCACATCTTGCACCAAAATAAGACGTGCTTCCTCCTGTTGACCTAGTTTCAGAAGTGCGTCAATTATCTCAGCTAGTAAATAATCGCGATTAGCGTGATCTTCTAAAGCAGTTGTTAAACTGATAGCTTGTCCATGCTGAGAACTAACCACAAGTTGTTTGACTATGAGTGAAAGTGTATAAATTTGATCGCTAGTATGCATAAGCGAAACTAAGAAGTCTACGATACTATTAAAATTATTTTCTTTTAAGGCATGGTAGATAATATGCTCTACTAGTGTTTCGTAGTTAGTTAACCCCTTAAGAGATAATTGGCTTAATATATCGGTTACGATCTGCGTCAAAAGTACTTCGTCATCGATTTCGAAGGCGCGAAAAGCAACATACAGAGCTAAGCGAGTTTTATTTTTAAGATTATAAGAATGTTTTGCTATCGACAAGAGACTTTCTAAAGTATTTGAGCTTTCTGTGTTGACTGCAATCATAACTGAGATTTCACATAAGATCTCATCTGATTCTATGACTTTTAGTAATTCTAATGCGCTATGGATTTGATCCCGCTCAATGAAGTGAATACACATTAGATTAAGAATTTGATCGCGCATATTTGCTATATTGGTGGTAGGTGCCCCAAAAGAGTTGACAACTTCATTTAGTATCTCTGTGGCTTGGTCTAGCCACCCTCTATGAATCATATTGTTGGCGATAAAGCGGAGAATTTTTGCATAATTAGGGTCATTATCTTTTATAGAATGGACAAATGATAGTGTACGATCTATGTCTATTTCTTGTTCCGAGTGCTCTATCAAACTACAGATTATTCTTTCTACATCTCCTACATACTCAATTTGGGCAGTCAAACCAAGGACTTGTTGTACTTGAGAAGTGTTTTGTAAAACCTGTGTAATACACTGTAAAGCATCCGTAAGAGATGCTTTATTATCCCATTTCTCTATCATATCAAGAATCTGTTGGACGTGATCGCTATCTTTCAGATATTTGGCTATACCACATATTGTTTTCGATATTTCCCAAGTATACAATTGATCTTGATTATTATTAAGTGATATTAGATGATCTAAAATTATTTGCATTTGTTCGGGCTTCTGTGAAATGCGAGCAATGATTGTAAGAGCTTGGCTTCTATGCAATGCATTTGTGCTTCGCTGGAAAAATTCTAAAGACGCATCGACAATTTCTTGGACCTCTTTTGATGTGGTAAGAGTTATACAGTTAACTATATCTTGTAAAGTATCGATGTATAAAAGGTCATCCTCTATAACCGCAATTTGTTCAAGTGCAAGTTGGAGTTCCCCGCGTTTTGCGAAGGCAATAGCAATCTTCGAGGCTATGATCGAACGTTTCAAACTGCTATCAAGAGATAGTTTAATAACATTTGCAGATTGATAGTTACCCTGTTCAACAAAAGATCCAGCGATCTCGGCTAGAGCATTATGGTATAAACTACGTTCTCCCGAAAAATCGTCTTCGCTAAGCAAGTCAACAATCTTTTGAGCTTCGGCAATCAAGCCATTTTGAGCTAAGGCGATTGAAATTTGGGCTAAGCGCTCTGCTTGGCTACGCCTAGAGTTTAGTTGTAACACAACATTTCTAGCCTTTTGAAAAAAAGGTAACGCTTGTGAGACGTCTTGTTTAGCCACCTCATTAGCGATTCCTAGGATTGTCGCACTCTGCTCCCATTTGTTTTGGCCTAAATCAAGTATATCCACTCCAACTGCAGGAAATCCTGTCTGACCAAATTTCTTAGCGATCATTTGAAGAAGAGGTTCAACAACGATTTTGTTAGAATTAATTGTTGCTAATATTTCATCTACGACTCGCTGAGATAGGTCCGAGAGATTGTGTTGATGTAAGTACTCTAAGAGTTGAAGTAATGAACCAATTTTAATTGGAGCAGATTCAATAGATTGGACAATCATGAAAGCTTTTTCAATAAGTTCCATTGGTGGCTTTCCTTGAATACTGGTTTTACCCTCAACCACCTGAAGAATTCCTTTGAACTGTTGTTGCAATGTAGACCTAAGAAGAGCGTGGTCGACTGCCTCACCCTCATGTCCTATCCTTACTAGAGTATCCAAATCTATATCATGATACATGTCGACCTGCTGGCTTATAACTTGGCGAACAGCCCATAACTTTGCGAGTTCTTCAAATTCTTGATTAGAAAGAGGATCTTGATAATGTTCTATTAGGAGCCCAAGATCAAATACAAATGGATTATGAGTACCATGTACAAGAAGTTTAAGTTCCATCCATTTTGGGGAACCTGTAAACAACTTGATTAATTCAGTTTGGCGACCCGCTTCCAACATGTGGTAAGCAAAATGATCCCACATATAAAGTTCATCGTGGGCTAACTCGTACCAGTTGTTTGTGTTATAACTATCGAGTAAGCGCTCGTGAAGTTGAAGCTGTTTTGTTTGTGTGATTCGATAGTGCATATTTGTTTCATCATCAAGCAAAAAGTCTTGAAATGATTGATGAAACAGACGAAAAGGTCCATCTGGCAAATCGCCTACCAAATATTGGTTACATTTTCTCAAGGGTGCAACAAGATCTTGTCCTATAACCTGTTCTAGCCTCTGCCGAGTCAATCCTGCACCGCTTGAGATCGCAACTAGTCCCAACAATGGCTCATTAACTTGGAACCAATCATCTTCATTCCGTCCTATTTCACGGTTAATAAAGTCTAGATAAAGTCCACTCAGACCTTCGGGCAACTCGAAATCTGCTAAATCTATACCAGCGGTCAAATTTGGTAATATGTTATCGATAACCATGTTGGCATATAGAAAGACCCCATCGGCTGCTTGGGTAATTCGTTCTACCAATTGTTCTTGGTCAGTATCTACAATCTGATACAATTTTTTGCGAGCATAACGTAAAATGTCTTCATTCTGTTGCGGAGCATCATTAACAAGGTCAATTGAAGGCGAGTTGCGGAACAGTTTTAGGATTCGCGGATCATTTCGTGATGTTGTAACGAAACGTACCTTTTCTGGAAAATCCTCGTGTACTCCGGCCAATAAATGAACTATGGTAGGGTTACCTGTGTAGGTGAAAGCTTCATCAAGCGAGTCGATTAACAATACAATTTGCTCATCAAATCCCTTAGAATAAAGTTCTAGTAGCGGGTCTCTGATAGTAAGGTTGAAGCTTTTTTCATCATCGATACTACCTAGGTCTAATTGTTCAATATAAACACCAGTTGCAGTACCATACAATTTGCCAATATGTTGAGAAACCTTGATTTCTGTCTTATCGCCCAAACGTGATACGAGAGCATCTGAATATCCTGGAATATTTTTTACTAGTTGCTCTGCTAGTTGTTTCGACATCGTCCGTGGTGAAACAGTTCCAGACCCGGCCACACAAAAATGAGCAGCACCGACCTTCTCACGAAATTGTTGTAACTGATGAGCTATATCAAATCTATCGGAAACAGGTCCATAGCCAGCGAGCCATGCACATATCATGCTCTTTCCAACGCCGGGCTTCCCTGTAAGTAAGAGTACCCTCTCGGTGCGCAAATTTACCCACTCGATAACTTGTTGGAGTAGCCATTCACGGCCAGTGAATTCGGAAAGGTTTTGGGAAATTCTGCGAGGAATTCGTGGATCAATCATGTAATTCTTCCAAGATAAATAATGCGACCAATGGCGAATATGGTTGTTAGTCGTCGAGATCTAAGTTATCGATTTTGACACCGATAACTTGTCCATCTTTCTTTACTTCATCAGCTTTCTGATCAACGCTGTATTTGCCGCCAGTTACCAAGTTAGCTTCGATACCAATAACGTTCCCTTTAACTTTTTTAATCCATTGCCGAGCGTTGACTGATAAACCGGTGTCTTCTGCATCGCTAGAAGTATCTAACTCAATTTTCAACGTAAGAAAGAGTAAAATAAGGAAAATGGTAACAAACACAAACAGTACGTGTATGAAATGAATATTTTGGAACTGATTAAAGGCAACTAGTAAAAATGCAGCTAGTAAATTTAATAATAATGCGATGAGGGCATCAACAATGACAACTACCCACGTTTTCATACTTAGTTCACCTAGATATCTAGTTTGCACAGTTGAATTTTAACACAATAGCGGTTTCTTTTGCCTAAAGTCCTTGCCTTTGAAGATTTCACACATCGCATCTGGTGTGTGCCTTAATCAGAATCAATGTGAATATAGACAGGAATCCAGTCGGATTCACTATAATGGGTTAAATAGCTTGTGCGCTTTTATGTCCAGTTGCTACCCGTATGCTATCTTTCAGAAGGACTGTGAGCCAAGAGGCAATTAAGGGAGGTTTTGCAACTTTAGACCACTCCATTCGAACGCATGCTTGTGTTTAAAAGAGACTTTTCTGTTGGGATGACAATCCATTTAACCGTAGAAAATCACTGTATCTATACATGGTTATTGCTCTATCAGTTGTTAGAGTCAAACGGAAAGCATCCCAGCAAGCAACATCCGTCGCGACTGCATCAATCAATGAGAGTTGTACTTATGAGACGCCCCACCACTTGGAGTGCTGCAAAAGGCTCATTATGCCACGACCAGACCAATGTCACATCGACGGCCTGTTGGGGCATCAGCATCAATGGCTCAAGGCTATCTGCCACCAACCATGGGCCGGGTGGGTTTTCGCTGTAACCCAGCGCCAGTTGGAAATCCTCGGGTTGCAGTGTCACCGGACTGGCACCGCTGTTGTAGAGACGCAGGTGAATGCGAATACTGCTCGTCGCCTCGTGAGTCTCGACACCTGGACCGATAAGGCTGACATGCAAAAACTGATGGAGATCAGGGGTTGGGGTGGGTGTCCAAATAGGTACTTGAGTCGGCACAGCCGTGGGCAAGCCCGCATCCAGATGCAGCACACCACCACGGCCCAGCTCCTGTTCGGCTAAATAGGTGGTGGTCACCACCACACGTTCCCCGCTAGGCAAACCATCTTGGCCTTTTTCGCCAATCAACATCAGCACCAATCCTGGTCCGAACTGGCGGAAGTGCCCGGTATCGCTGCGGCGCACTGTTTCTTTAGTGGCGAAGGCAAAACGCAGTTCACCGCCGGTATTCAGGCGCAGCACAAACACGCCATTCTCATCCAGTTCCTCAAATAGAGCGGCATTTTCGGGAGTAAAGGGAATACCGATGACTTTGCGCACCGGCAGATCACTCAGGAAGGAAGCCGTGTCAGGATTGGAATCATACTGCCATTCCGCCAGCTCCACCCGCCGCCGCTGCACGATGAAGACCCGCGGCTGCTGGCCGTCATCCGGCAGGATTTGCAGGCCAATGGGGTAACTGAGTGCCCGGTCGCGGTCGCCCTCACGGATGACCTCATCCGACTGAAGCAGGGCAATCGGGCTGGGCGTGATGGTGTAGCGCAAGGTGGGCGTCGTCTCAACCACGGCGGTCAGATCGTTGTTTGCTTCAGACCCACCACCGCGCAGCAGCAAAAAGCCAAACAGACAGACAAATATCAGCAGCCCGCCACCGATGAGCATAAGTGGTCCGGCACTGAGGGATTGTCGGCTTAAGTCCTGCTCAGGTGGATTGAGCACTTCGCCAGTGCGGGCCGCCGCCTGTATGCGACGTGGGGCCTTCACCCAGCGGGCACCGACCGGCACCAATGCCTCGGTCTGGTATTTGTCCAGCAGGACGGCGATAAGCTGCTGCTCGGCCTCATCCGAACCATGCGCCCCCTGGCGGCGCACTTCATGATCCAGTCGATCACGAAAGCGTTTCTGGCGCTGGGTCGGTACCAGTTCCCACAGCGATTCTAGCTCGGCCAGCGTCAGAGATTGCAGTTCAGGGACAGCATGGTAGCTCAGGGTTTCAGTGGATGGATAAGTCATGGCTTACTCGCCTTTCGTGGGCAATCGGTGGCTGCCTTGCAGAGCAGCAGCTTCACGGCGTTTGTGTTGGGTCTCAGAACTGGTAGCCGGAGCCTGCACGGTGACAGTGGGCTGCACAGTGACCATTGGTTTGACGGTAATGGATTGGCGGGCCGCCGCTGGCAGTGCCTGCGCCGTCTGAATGAAGGAATTTACCCGCTGCTGCGCCTGATCAGCAGGCATGTGGCGTCCGGCGTGGCGCAGCAGGACATTCAACTGCTGTGGCTGAAGTTGCCCCTGCGTATGGACTGCCCGCACCACCTGCTGCATCTGCGGTCGCGTCAGACCGAGGCTATGCCCCTGCTGGAGCAACGTTCGGAGCGCCGTAATATCCGGCAACGTGGATTGCTGCTGAGGACTAGCAGACGGCTTAGCGGCAGGTCGTGTTCCATGCCGGATTTCATCCTCCAGTTCTTCACCCACATCTTCAATCGTCTGGCGCAGCCGGGGCAGCGGAATGGGTTGTGTACGCTGGCTAACCTGTGTTGGTTCTGTAAGTGGATTGACTGGCGGTTTCATCGGCACCGGTGATTCCGGCAGCGTGGACGGTCGCGGGTGTAGCGGCGGTTGAGGTGCATTACTCGCGCTAGGGACAGGATTATGCACAGGTCTGGGTTCGGTTGCAGGCTCCTGTGGTATCGTCAGCGTGGCCGGTGTGGTGTTCGCTGGTTGAGGTTGAGCAGCAGTAGGTGGAGTTGACATACTAGCCTGGGTGTGGTGCAGCATCATGCTAAAATGCCCAAGCTGGGCCAGGCGCTGGTTGCCCGTTCCGGCAGCAGCGGCGTAGACACTGGCGCGGAACATGCCACTTGACCCGCGCAGGGCGCGGCTGGCAAAGGTGCGCGGATCATCCGCAGCGGCGCGCTGTCCCATCTGGCTAAGGGCTGCCGCGCCGAGCAGTCCACCTCCAGCAGCAAGGAGCGTCCCACCGGCGGCTACCCCGGCTGCGCCAACGGCGGCCTGGGTGGGGGTAATAAAGCGCCCACCAGTCACGGCCCCGATGGATTGAAACAGGCCGTTGATGCTGCCAAATACTGCCCGGACGCCTGACCACAGCAGGATGAGCATCAGGACCAGCGACAAACTCCCCATGCCCAGCAGCAGGAAGGGATTAGGCGTTGACGCCGCGGCAAAGGTGACACCCATGATCAGGGATTGCAGCAGGGCAATCACCAGCGACTGCACGATAAGCTGCACCATCTGGTCGATGACTGACAGGGCAATGATCTCAGTACGGCGGAAGTAGCTGAAGACGATGGCAATACCCGCCGATAAAAACACCATACCCTCGGCTAAGGTCAACAGCAGGTAGATGAGTGATTCGGTGATGCCCATCGCCACCAGCGGAATCGAGGCCACCAGCCGCCGCAGTCCCAGAAACGCATTTTCGATAGAATCGCGCCGCCCGTTCGGCCCATAATCATCGAAGCTGCTGGAGTCGCGCTCGGCATAAAAGTAACCACCCAGCACCCACGGATTGTCCAGCCACCACTGCGGCAGCTCACGCTGGGTAAATGGTCCTACGCCACACACCCCGCCCCCGGCGCTGGGATAAGGTGCTCCGTAACCCATCACGTCGTAGCCCTGTGCTCGCAAAAAAGCCAGCGCCACGTCGGTTCCCCGTACCCGGTTATGGACCGGTTCTGTCGGCGCGAAATATGGTCCATAGTTGTCGCACAAATCATAGGGCACCAGTGGATCAGTGTCATTGACCCCGGCAAAGGCGGTGAAGGGTGTATCTCCCTGATCACTGACCCCCGCTAGTCCTGATGCGAAAAAAGCGTAGGACATCTCGGTGCGCATGGTATGGAAACTCTGGTAGATCTGCGGGCCAAGCTGAAAGAACAGTGAGCCTGCCAGAAACCACACAAATGCCTGGCGCGGGTTGACGACATCCAGCTTGATCCACACCGCCATCAGGTAGGTCAGGCCGACCAGCAGCAGCGCCACAAAAAACGTCAGTGAGGCAGCCAGCCGCGTACCGCTGTTGGCGGTTTCGATGAGCGGCGGGAACAGGGTGTCACTGAGCCAGCTATCCAGCGTGAAGATCTGGTAGGCCAGCAGGATTGCGGCTTTAATCATCCACCACAGTGCTTCCGCCAGGAACTTGATGACGTCGTAGGTCAGGCCATCGGCGAATTTGGCGATGGCTTCGGTCAAATCATCGACAACGGGCATGAAGGCTCCTTTCTAGGGCTGCTCTATTTCACCCTGGCAGATGGTGTTGACGGCATTGATCCACGACACGATGTTGGTGCCGGGTACGATGGTCGGGGCCAGCGGATCATCGCCGCGCTGGCTGCCGTCCAGCGCATAGCTGACTTTGTAGGCCGTACCCGGTGGGCCAAACGCGGCCAGCGTGAGGGTTATCTCCTGACCGGGCAGGATCTCTTGAAAATCCCAGGTCATGTAGTTAAAGTCCAGATCTGCGGCCTGCGCGGCGGCCAGGCTGGGTCCCCATACGCCGCTGGTCTCGGTTGCCCCGTCTTGCACCACGCTGACATACATTTGAGCGGGTGGGAACAGGGTGTAAGGAATGTCGCCGATGTTGGAGATCTCGATGGTCCAGATGTGCAGCGCCTGTGGATCACTACCCGGCACTGGTGGTAGTGGCTCAGAGCGAATGTTTAGCATCCGAAAGCCCAGTTGCAGCCCCGACGGTGACTCATCGGTGTAAACGATGTCGCCCACGAAATAGTCATTGGTGCGCACGTAAGGTGTCGGCGTGGGATAGGGGGTATTGGTCGGGCGCAGCGTCGGCTCAATGGGCGAGGGTGGGCAGCAGAGTGGCGGCTGTGCCGTTGAAAACGTGCTGGATTGGTAAGCCGTCAGCAAATGCAAGCCCGGTGCCTGCTGGCTGTACAGCGTGAAATCCACCCGGTACACGTCCGAGGGCACAAAGAGATACCAGTCCCCCGTACTCGGTAATGTGCTGGATGTGGCGATGGTGATGAATTGACCGTTGGTACCCTCCCAGACATACGGTGGGTTGAGGCGTGCGCCGCGATAACTGGCATAAATCGCCCCGGCATTTTGCATGGCAAGTTGGAGAGTAATGGGGCCGATGCTCTGGTAGTAGGTCGAGGCCAGATTTGCTTGAAAATAGGCTGGATAGGTCGGCGGATCAGCCGGGGGCAGCGTATGGGTGGGACGCGGCGTGGCACTCGGACACACATACTGCGGCGCGTTCTCAATCTGTAGATTCTCTTGACCTGTCGCACAGGCCAGTATCGCCAGCAGCAGTAACAAGCCCGCCAACATAACGCGGAGTAATTGAGGATAATTCATGAGTGATGTCTCCTAAGGAATAAGGCCGGGCTGGTGGCCGGGTGGCAGCAGTAAACTGAAGGATTGCAGTTGATTGGTGACCCGTACATCCCAGTAAGCTCCCAAGTAGGGCACCACCAGGCGCACCGACTGGTTGGTAACGGCTTCCAGCGTGGCAAAGCCTGCGCTGTCGGTGAATGCCTGGGTCAGCACCCGGTTCGTACCTACCTCGACCATGCGCACCGGCAGGCCCTGAACACCTTCGGCCAGATCAATGACGCGGTTGGCATTTTCGTCATAAGCGATCACGACTGAGGCATTGACGACTATCGGCGGCTCAGCGGTGGTCGTCGGCTGGATGGTCGGTGCACCTTGTAGCAGCTCAATGTGCGCAGCGGGTTGCGGCGTGGTGGTGGGTGTCGTCGGCTGGGGTGTTTGGGGCACGGGCTGGTAGACATCAATCGCATCCAGCGCCACCATGTAATCCGTACTGGAGGGATTGGTTGTCTCAAGCATACGCACTTCCAATGTGTGCGGTCCATCAGCGAAGGTAAAGATCTCCGTCATTCCAAAGTCTGCGGATGCGGAGTAGTTGTCGAACTCAGTCACCAGTTGTCCATCTATCCAGAGCTGCCACTGCCCGCCATTGCTGAAGGCTACGTACCGAAGGCGCACTGCTGACCCCTCAAACGAAAAGCGAATAAGTGACCCCGGTTCAACGCAGTAGTGATATTGGCCGCGGCTGGCCTGTCGCGAGGAAATCTTGGTCCACGCACCCTCGTAGACGATTGCCGGATGATCTGACTCATAGGTTTTCCAGCCATAGGTGGCTGGCGAGGCGCTGGTGGCATCCGGCAGAATCTGCACCGGAGGTGGGATCGTTGAGTGCGTAGAATCTGATGCCCGGTCCTGATAAAGACGAACGCCATCCATCACTGCCGTGACCACCAGGACCGGTTCCGCCAGCGTTGGCGTTACACTCGGCGTAGGGGTGGTTGATGATGTAGCGGTCAAGGTTGCCGTTACGGTTGGGCTAGTTGTTGGTGAAGGCGTTACGGTGTGAGTTGCACTGACGGTTGCCGTGGCTGTCAGCGATAGTGACGCCGCAGCAATGGACGTTTTGTCGTCATCCTGGCAGGCTGTTACCAGCATAGCTGTCAACAAGATGACGAGGATTTGTCTGAACATAAAGACCCCTGTTCGCGGCACAAACAACTCCAGCGTAGAGCCGTTCGCGCCGAACAGGGGTGTTGGTTTATGAGGCTGAGGACGGAATTCTACATAAACAGTCCCGCTTGACTGGCCTGCACCATCAGGGCCTCGGTGGTATTGACGCCCAGCAGGTAGCGCATCCGGTTGAGGACACAGTACACATGCCGCACCGATGTATCCGTCACCTCGGCCACCTTGGTGGGTTTCATGCCGAGTGCCATATGCTTGAGGATGGCAATCTCCAGCGGACCGAACTGACAGTTCGTCAGTCCCGCTTCCCGCGCCAGCCGCAGATGCTGGGCTGCTGTCGGGCTGCAATAGGGCTGGTGCTGGCGCAGCGCTTGCAAGGCTTGCGGCAGGTGAAAAGCCAGCTCATCGGCCCGGTGCAGGAAGCCATCAATATGACCTTCTTCAAACAGATACTCCACCAGCCAGCCCTGTGTGCCCGTGCCCAGATACAACAGCGGCATCGGGGTAAGCTGCCGGATATTTTGTAGGTGCTCGAATAAATCCTGGCCTGCTTGTCCCGGAAAGTCGTGTAGAACCAATACCGGCCAGTGCGTGTTTGCCATCATCTGGCAGGCTTCAATTGCCATCCGCAGCTCATGCATGTCGCGGGCATGAATGGTCTGGTAGGGCATTCGCTCGTGGCGGAGGATATGTTTGACACTCAAGCACAGCATATCTCCCCGATCTGCCACAAAAATGCGCGTGGGTCGTGTCATGGCACTACATTCCTTCCGGTGAAGCCAAAAACCCTCCGGACGATGCCGGAGGGAAGCTCGTGTTGTGCCTCAATCATCTTTATTTTTATGACAATAGATGCCACAGCGTTCTACCGCCGCCAGCAACCTGAATCGCTGGCTGGTCTCAAACAGATGACGAAGGCGATCCATCGTGCTATAAACGTTGCGAATTTCCATGCCGGTTTGCTCAGCAATTTCGCAGGCGGCCATATCTAAATACATGCCAGTTAATATTTGCAGTTCGCCAGCGGCAAAGCGCCGTTTGCGGGATTTGCTCTGTTTAGCAAGCTCAACCAGCGTGGCGGCGGTCGGACTAAGAAACGTCTGGTGTCGCCGTACGCGGTTGATGGCCTTGACCAGGTAAGCCTCCCAATGGTCTTCATTATGCAGATAGCCACATACATTGGGGCGTTGCAGTAACTCCTGGATAACCCAGCCCAGGTGGGCCGACCCAACCATGATGATCGGAATATGAGCGAAAGTGGCAAAATCTTTGAGGAGGGAAAACATCTCATGGTGTTGGTCCGAGCGGACGCGCCCCATTAAGATGACAGGCTGGCCGCCCCAAAAATCTCGACTTTGCAGCGACACCAGCAGTTGTTCGTAACTCGACAGATGAATGACGACATCATCACAATTGTTTTTGTGTAAAATCCGCTGAACGCATTGAAATACACAGTCTCCCTGATCCACAATGTACACACGAGGACAATTGCGGTGCATCTAACCATTTTCTCCTTGTAATGCTCCCACCGTTTACTGGTGTTTAAAAGTATTGAAAGTCCTGAAAGTCTATACTAATACATCTGCGGGGATCATCGGCGGAATATTACATGGTTGATGAAATTCGCGTCGTGTCGTAGGTAATTAGTAAGCATTTCGTCGGTGGCTGTTACGCTTGCCCATGCGGTTTCAAGCCTGTGATTGGAAAATATGACAAATCAAAAGTTTTTACATTTTTCACGAAAGCGTCCCATACTGCGCATAAAATACAATTATTTCCTACTCTTGTCACAGCCAGGGCAATTGCATATGGATTCAGATGAACCATAATAAGCCACAGAAAACCATTTTACCTATCACGAATAGCGTTTCTAATGTTCGCAAGTGTTTAGACTATGCACTATTCCTGTCAAATGCAATTGCCCTGCCACTCTTTATCTCTTTATCCTTCGTTTGACTGTGCATATGCACACGGCTATAATGATACGAAACGAACTGTCACAATTCCTCAGAATGGGCTTTATGGAACAGGTGAGTCAACTTCTTCGTCTAGCCAGAGAACATAGATCTTCAGGTCAGATTAAAGATGCTGAAGAAAGGTTTGTCGCAGCTATTCTTCTTATGGAAAAGGATTTAAATAAGTATTGGC
>JAKEEQ010000479.1 GCA_022616515.1 Chloroflexota bacterium
CCCGCATTTCCATTGCCGACATACCGGGATTGCTCACACAATCCGGCTCCTCGACTTCCTCACCGGCCTCCAGTGCCGCCAGAGCTTGAGCCACCAGTTCTTCGCATTTTTCATCTTTTTCCTTGCCGGGATAAGCTTGAGCGTATCCGGTTAAGGGCAGCAGCAGCGTTACAATAAGGAGAGTCCAGATGATAGGGCGCATAAATATCCTCCAAACAATTATGTGGCTTAGATTGGTTTGTTGATGGTAATCTTACCCACTGACCATTGCATTGAATAGAGCAAAATTCAAAACGTAGGTGTATAGTTGTTTTTATGTCACGAGTAGCCTGGATTACCCTCAGTTGCATACCCCGTATCGGTGCAAAAATGATGACTCGACTCCTCGATCATTTCGAGTCCCCTGAAGCTGTTTTATGTGCTAACAAAGAAGATCTGTTGGCGATAACGGGGGTTGGTGAGATTCTGGCCGATCAAATACTTGCCGCTGATATGGACCAGATAGTCATCCGGTTGGAGCAGTGGCAGGCGGAGGGTGTCCGGGTTCTGACATGGCTGGATGATGATTATCCGGTGATGCTGCGCGATGTGGATGATGCCCCGCCCAGTATCTTCATGCGCGGCAACTGGCCCCCCTTAGAAACACGAACGGTTGCAATCATTGGCACGCGCCAGCCATCTACCGAGGCATTGGCTGCCGCCTTCAATCTTGGGCAGCAGTTTGCCGAGCGCGGTTATACCGTTGTCAGCGGATTGGCGGTGGGTATTGATACGCAGGCCCACAATGGGGCATTGAGGGTTGACGGTGGTCAGACAGTTGGGATGTTGGGTTGTGGGTTACAACGCATCTATCCGCCGCAAAATCAAGTGCTGGCCCGCAAAATCATGGATAACGGGGCGTTGTTTAGCGAACTGCCACCTGAAGAGGAAGTAAGCAGCCCGGCACTGGTAGCCCGGAATCGACTGATTACGGGTCTCAGCCGTGCCGTGATTGTGGTGGAGGCTGGCGCGAAAAGCGGCGCTTTGCATGCTGCCCGTTTCGCCAGGGTGCAGGGTCGAACGCTGGGTGCGGTTGGTTACGCACAGGAGGGCAATTACATGCTCATCAAAGATGGTGCGATCTTCATTCCCCCTGATTTGTCGAATGTCGATACCCTGCTCGAAATTTTAGATGATGAAGGGTGATAGACGTTTATGGCGACCCAATCCTATGAGCACTGGTCATCAGGTGATAGGTATGAACAATACATGGGACGGTGGAGTTCGAAAGTTACCCATCACTTTCTGGAATGGTTAGCCGTTCCACCTGAGCAGCAGTGGCTGGACATTGGATGTGGAACGGGTGTCCTCACGCGGGCGATTATTTCCGCAGCTCAACCGGCAACGGTCGTTGGGCTTGACCCGTCTTTCAACTTTATACAATTCGCCAGACAAAAAACAGATAGGGCGGTTTTCGTGGTGGGCGACGGTACTGCGCTGCCATTGAGGAATAATACATTTGATGCGGTCGTGAGCGGACTTGCTCTCAACTTTATTCCGCAACCATTGATCGCCCTTCAGGAAATGCGCCGTGTGGCAAAATCTGGTGGGGTAGTGGCAGCCTATGTCTGGGATTATGCCGGTAAGATGGAATTTTTGCGGTTTTTCTGGGATGCGGCAGTTGATCTCAATCCTCAAGCAGAAATATTCCACGAGGGGCGGCGCTTTCCAATCTGCCAGCCAGATCAATTACGCCAGCTATGGCAGCAGGCCGATTTTCGCAATGTCACTGTTGAGGCGATAGACATTGCCACCATGTTTGACAGTTTTGAGGACTACTGGCAGCCCTTCACGCAGGGTAATTTCCCCGCGCCCAACTACCTCGCCTCATTAGATGAACCACAACGACAGCTCCTAAAAGAGCATCTCCACAGTACACTGCCAGTTGCAAGCGACAATTCTATTGAACTGGTTGCACGGGTGTGGACCGTTCGCGGTTTTCATTAAAATATGCTACGGCTTCTCCATTTTCCGCCAGAATTGGCAGGAGGACACTTTTGGGAAAATGAAATGGTAGCGGGCCAACACCCGGATTGTTATTCGATTCCAATAACTGTCCCCTCGCCAATGCTATACTATTGACAACGACAGTTGGTGATATTGAGGTATGCCATGAAAGCACCATTTAGGACAACGGATCCGCACGGTATGACAAAAGAATCGTACCGGGAAGCCATGAGTGCATTGACGCACTTCATCGGCGCAATTTTGGCTCTGGTGGGGGCTGTCTGGTTGATCCTCCTGACTCGTCAAGACGTACCAAAATTGGTGTCGGTTACTGTTTTTGGCGTGAGTATGGTGTTGTTGTATCTCGCCAGTACAACCATGCATTTCTTTGCGAGCGTTAAGGGCAGCCAACACCGCCTGGTACGCTTTTTCAATCGCGTCGATCATGCAGCGATTTACATCATGATTGCGGGCAGTTACACACCGTTTGCCTATAATCTGCTGGTGGATCAATGGCGCTGGATATTGCTTGGCATGGTCTGGGTCATTGCGTTTACGGGTGCGATTGTTAAACTGTTTTTCTTTTTTAGCGGCTATCTCTCCACTGCTTTTTATGTTGGGATGGGCTGGCTCGGCGTCATGGTTGTCCCACAGACTATTTCTGTGGTTGAACCCGGTGTCCTCTGGCTGATCGCAGGTGGTGGCATCATATACATGATTGGTGCGGGGATTTTTACTGCACAAAAGCCTAATCTGCACATTCATTTCGGTTATCATGAACTGTGGCATCTGTTTGTTATGGGAGGGAGTGTCTGCCATTTTGCCGCCATCGTCTGGTATATCATATGACCTGTTTGCACGGTTAACGATGTAACCCCTCCCCTTCGCAAGCATAGCTTTATCCCTTTCCTCCAGAAATTCGATGAATCTTCCACTTCTCTTGATGCGCGATTGGGTGCTCTGTCCCGGTGAACTTGCCATCAATTAAAAAATCCCTCCGATTTATATAGACCACCCAGGCCCACTTTTTGTCTAACTGTATCCTGATTCGTCAAAATTTGCCTGTTACTTTTTCTCATCGACCTCCGAATACAGAGTGAAGGGCACAGGAGGCAGTGTATGACCCAACCACCTGACGACAGCCTCGCCCGGCAAGCACGTCGCGATCCGAAAGCCTTTTCGGAACTGTACCAGCGACATGTCAATGCGGTGTACCGCTTTGTGCTGGCGAGGACAGGCAATCAAGAAGATGCGCAGGATTTAACTACGGAAACATTTATGTCTGCTCTGGAAAGTATTGGAAATTATCGAGAGGGCGGCAGTTTCCGGGCATGGTTGCTCGGTATCGCCCGCAACAAAATCGCGGATTTTTACCGCGCCCATCGCCAGACGGTATCACTGGAAGCTGCCGAAACCGTCATCGACCCTGATCCCCTGCCCGACGAAAAGGCCATGCAGTCCATGCAGATGGAGCGAGTGATGGAGGTCATCAATCTGCTGACACCGGACCGTGCCGAAGCTTTTACGCTGCGCATCTGGGGCGGACTGAGTGCGGCGGAAATCGGTGACATCATGGGCAAGAGCGAAGCGTCAGTGAAAATGTTGGTTCACCGGGCGTGGCATGACGTGCG
Organism: Chloroflexota bacterium; assembly: GCA_022616515.1. GTDB lineage: Bacteria > Chloroflexota > Anaerolineae > Aggregatilineales > J027 > JAKEEQ01. The sequence goes on from JAKEEQ010000479.1 coordinate 3,618, forward strand.
GCTGCGGCTGGCCCCGGCGGGAGGTGAACATTATGAATAATGACGATAAGTTCATTCGCGACCTGAACGACTCGCAGGATTTTGACGAACGTCTCACTGAACTACTGGCGAATCCCGGCAGCAGTGGTGACGAACTGGCACAGTTGATTGGCGCGGTGCAGGACATCCAACCGCCCGCTGATTTTGTTGCCCAACTCGATGCGCAGTTGCAGGCGAGAGTCGCCCGCCTACGGAATGTTAGTAGAGTGCTTCGCTACAGTGTGGCAGTTGCAGCAGCAGTGCTGGTTTTTGTGATGGTGATAGTGCCTTTTTACGGTCGCCTCGTTCCAGCGGGCGTTGCCGAATATACGTCTGTAGCCGATGAACCGACGGCAACACCCCAACTGGAAGCCACAAATCTAGCGATTGCGACACAGGTTGCCGTTGAATTCACCGCAACGCCTGTCGAAACGGCAATGGCAGCCCTATCAACGGCCACGCCATTTCCGTCTGATACCTCAACAGCTTTAGCAACACGCACACCGACGACGAGTCCCACCACGACACCCCTACCGTCGCCCACGCCCGAATTCGAGGCAACATCGCTTCCAATGACCGCAACGCTGGCTCTCTCGGCTACAGCACAGACCGTTGGCACTGAGGCGATGACGGCAACACCGGCGGGTGGCATTGTGCTCTCCACACCAATGTCTTTACCCACACAGGGCCGTGCCACGCAAACCATCAATTTGACCCGCATCATTGACGACAACGCCGCCTTTGACGATTACATCGACTATCGCGCTACTGTGGACGATGTTGCCGGGCTGGATGTGGAGCCACGCTTCATCATTCAGGTGAACTCAGCGCAGGGAACACCCGTGCCGGGAGCCGTCATCAACATCGCCGATGTTGAATTGCGCACCAATATTGATGGCGTGGTCTACTTCTTCCCTGAAGCGTGGGGCCTTGATGAGCCTGCCTATGTCACTACCATTCAGGATGGCGATGACGTTGCCGGACTACTGCTCGGAACTGATGATGAGACAGTCGAAGTTACACTGGACAGCGTGCAGGCGGTGATGCCGCTCGATGTGGCCCTGTGGGTGAATGAGCCGTCGCTGCGTTCAACGGTCGAGGGCATCAGCATCCCCGGTGCGGACATCCGCATCATTGAGAACCTTGATGAACTTACCGAAACGCCGCAGCTCATCATCCTGATTGCCGGGTCATCGCCCGAATCTGTTGAGGATTACCCTGAATTCCTGCTGGACCTGCCCGGCGTGAAGATTCAGACACTGGCGGCGGCGGTTGGACTGGATCGCGAGACGGAATTCATCTGGCGGCAAATTGCCCAGTTTACCGGCGGTCGATTCATTGCCTACGACCCGCTCTTCGTTCTACGAGATCTGATAACCAATCTAATTGAGGAGGAATTACCCCGATGAGAAAAGTAGCGATTTTAATTGTCACAGTGTTGTTCATTGCCGTGCTGGGGTTGATGACCGTCATGGCACACGCCCCCGCTCCCGATTATACATCGAGTGTCGCTCAGGTCGGCGACCAGGCACTGTTTATCCGCTCCTACCGGGTAGATGTGACGGTGGAAGACCAGATTGCCCGCACCAGCATCGAGCAGGTGTTTGTCAACAATGGGTCCATCCCGGCGGAAGGCACGTATATCTTTCCACTGCCGCCGGGCGTGACCATCAGTGATCTGGTGATGCGCATTGATGGCGAAGCCTACAGCGCCCGAATCCTCGAAAAGGAGGAAGCCGCGCAAGTTTACAGCGACATCGTGCGCACCCTGCGTGACCCGGCCCTGCTGCAATACATCGGCACGAACGCCATTCAGGCCAATGTCTTCCCCATTCCCGCCGGCGGCGAACGTACATTGGAAATCGAATACAGTCAGGTGCTGGCGCTGGAAAATAATCTGTTCCACTATATCTATCCGCTGCGCACCGAGCATATCTCCACGCTGCCAGTCGGCCAGTTGAACATCCGGGTGGAGGTGGAGACCGATGATCCGGTCAGCAATATCTACTCGTCCAGCCACAACCCGGCCATCAACCGCCTGAGCGACAGTCATTTCGTGGCGAGTTTTGAAACCACCAACACGCTCGAATCCAATGATTTTCATCTGTATTACGGCGTGCAAAATGATGAAGTCAGCGTTAATGTGCTAACCTTCCGCGAAAGCGCCACCGAAGACGGCTTCTTTCTGGCGATGGTTGCGCCACCTGTCACCGTTAATGAGGAAAATATCATCCCCAAAGACGTGGTGATTGTGCTGGACTCATCTGGCTCAATGGACGGTGAAAAGTGGCAGCAGGCCAAAGAAGCGGCCAAATTTGTGCTGGACAATCTGAATTCTGAAGACCGCTTTAACATTGTGCTGTTCAGCAGTTCGGTGAGGACCTATGCGACCTCTCCACAGGGTCTTGACGAAGTCAACGACGCGAAGGCGTGGCTGGATGTCAGCTATGACGCGGGCGGCACCAACATCGATTGGGCGCTGCAAACCGCGCTTGACCTGAACGATCAGGAACACCAGCAGGTGATTTTGTTCCTGACCGATGGGCTGGCGACCGAAGGCAATATCGAGATGGATATGATTCTGGAAAATGTCGAGACCAGAAGCGCTGACAATGTGCGCATCTTCACCTTCGGCGTGGGCGATGATGTCAACACTTTCCTGCTCGATGAACTCAGCCAACGCCATAACGGGGCCTCCGAATACGTCCGTCCCTTTGAGCGCATTGATGAAAAGGTATCCGCCCTCTACAGCAAAGTCAGTTCGCCCGTCCTGACCGATCTGGTCATGAAATTTGACGGCGTGGATGTCTATGACCTGCATCCCCAGCGGCTGCCTGACCTGTTTGCCGGGTCACAACTGTTGGTGGCGGGACGCTATCGCGGTGACTCAGAGGATGTTTCGTTAACCCTGAGCGGCGATATTGACGGCGAATCGGTGAACTATGTTTACGATAACCTTAAATTTCGCGTCAATGCCGGGGGCGACGAGTTGATTCCGCGCCTGTGGGCTACGCGCCGCATCGGGCACCTGCTCAATCAAATCCGGCTGGGCGGTGAAGACCCTGAGTTGGTGGAAAGCATTGTGCAGCTCAGTTTACGCTACGGCATCATCACACCCTATACCTCGTTCATCATCACCGAAGATGACATTCTGGGGCAGCAAAACCAGACGCGCATCATCGACCAGATCAATCCGACGGCTACGGCGCTGGCACTGGTCCCCAGCGGGCAAAACGCGGTTGACGCTGCCCAGGCGTCGGGCGGGTTATCGAATCAGGGCGTTGCGGCGACGATGCCTGCTGGAACACCCATCCTTATGCTGCCCACCCTGACAGCCGTACCTACCATGCAGGCCATGCCGCGAATGACAGAGGAGGCTACCCTCGTTGTGACGCCTGCGGCAGCTTTTGGAACGCCGCTGCCGTCATCTACACCAACCACGACACCATTCGTTAATGTGGTTACTGCAACGCTGCTGCCGGGTAGTGGCGCGATTAAGGCCGTTGGTGACCGCACCTTCATCCTGCGCGATGGCGTGTGGATTGACACCACCTTCGACCCCGACGAGATGGAGCCGATTGAGATTGAATTCCTCAGCGACGAGTATTTCGATCTGATGGCGGAAGATGAACGGGTCGCCGAATTTTATGCCCTCGGTGAGCAGGTCATCTTCGTGCTGGATGGTATTGCTTATCAAATCGTATTGTAACCGCTCTCAAACCCGGCTCTCACAAATGAGGGCCGGGTAATACTTTAACTAATTCCTGCGTAGACTAATTATGAATTTTCGTTTGCCAGTCGTGCAATTCACGCGATATTTCTTTACAATGCAAATAGGGGACGGGAGGAAAAATAGTCGGGAGACAATAACATGTACTATGAATGGCTTGTCCCACAACTTGTTGCGCTGATACGCCTTGAAGGCGTGCTGGATGTCAGCAAACTCGCCGAAGCAGACCGCGTTATTATCAGCGAGATTCTGGATAAAAGCTCTGCCGAACAGGTTCATCTTATCTTTGACAACACCCGGATGTATACCATCCCGCCGCAAAACGTCTACCGCCATATTCATTTCACCGGACATGAGCGATTGGGCTGGATGGTGTCATTTGGGAATAATGAGTTGACGCGCTTTTTCCTGACCAAACTTGCCGACAAAAAACGCCTGTACATCCAGACGCTGGAGTCAAAGCAGGCGTGTCTGGATTTTCTGTCGGAAATGGATACCGACCTTTCAACGGCAAGCACGTCCTAGCGCACGGCCAGCCATACACCCGCAAACATGATGGCAATGCCCAGCACACGCGCCGGTTCAATGGTCCGAATATCGAGATCAAAAAATCCGAAATGGTCAATCACGGTTGCCATTGCTAGCTGCCCGATGAGAAAAATCATCATCCCGCCAGCAACCCCCACGCGCGGGAAAGTATAAGTTACTGCGCCGATGACAATCAGCCCAAAACCCCCGGCCCACAGCATGTAAAATGGCACGTTGCGCCAGTTGCTGAGCGCACCGCCGCGCATGGCAATCAGCGGAATGGCGGACAGAATCGCCCCGCTGAGATGAATCATGAAGATGCTTTCCCACACCCCCATTTTGATGCTCATAAAATTCGCCATCGGGGTTTGCAACGAGGCCGCCACGCCGCCCACAATCCCGACCATCAATACTACCAACAACGTCTGCATTTAGCCCTGTCTCCATGAAATTGACAAGTTATGGCGCAATCATACTCCCATCCCCAAAATAGAGAAGGACAAATGTCTCCGCGTTAGCCCCTCAGATCCGTCGTTACAATTTCCGCCGCGCCGGGAACCTCGACCATGCCAATCTCATAGACATGGGATGGCTTCAAAATCAGGGACGGGACAAATTGCTGGCACACCGCCACCGCCGCCGGAATCTGCTCCGGTTTGAGGCGAAAGGCGCAGGTGCAGTGCGGAATCCAACGCCCCGGCAAATAATAGGACCACTGCGCCTGATATTCATCTTTGAAGAAATTTTGAAAATAGGTGTGAAAATCTAAAAGGGCGTGGTTGGGGGTTAAGCCGATATACACCACGCCGTTGTCCTTCGGCGTAAAAATCCCCATGTAGCCAAGCTGCACTCCGAATTCACCAGTTTGGGCGGCGAATTCACGCAGTTTATCAACGGCGTGCTCAATATCAATCAGGTCGCCGACGGTCAGGGTAAAATGTGGTCGATACAGGCCATCCACTAAAACGGCAGAAACACCTTCCGCCTTCATGGCCTCCCAGATAGTCCGTACGTGTGCTTCCGTTTCACCATCAAAATAACACTGCACGGCTTGTGGCACGGCTTATTCTCCCTTGAATCAAAAAGCCCCTGAACATACAGGGGCCCATAGGCATCAAGTTAAGACAAAAAGGGCAAAATCAGGGAGAATAGTTGTACTACGAACATTCAAGCTGAGGATGCCCTTTATGTGTACAAGCATAGA
>JAKEEQ010000480.1 GCA_022616515.1 Chloroflexota bacterium
CCCATGTTAGCCGGTGGTTTTATATCCATACAACACTGGTTTAGACCCTCAACCTGTTTAATCGTATGGCGCAGGGGTGCAGGCTGGAGCGTCACCCACACATGCCTATATATTCACCGCTAACGTAGCCATTGCCCTTCGGCGTGGCTGGGGCTGGTCAACATGCGCATCAGCTTTCACTCATGCGCCGCAGCTTGCTGCGGGGTCGTTGACATGCAGACGATATGAAAGGGGTGGGGACCTTACTTATATTATAGCCGAAATCGGGGCGAAATGATGCGCTATTTTGGGGTGTTGGTGAAGGGACGTGCCACCAACAACACGTCCTCTTTATTTATGCAATTTGTCGCTTATTCGGCAAACGTAATGGCGTTGACGACTGCCAGCAGTGTGCCCGCCACTTCCGGGAAATCCTGACCCAGAGCGTCCGCCTGTGCATACAATACACGCCCATCGTCCAGCACTTCAATCAGATGGCGGGTCTTGCGGCCCAGATTTTCAATATCAATATACGCCCGGTTGCCGTCCTCATTCACGGTAACACCGCTCACGACCTCAACATCAGGAGCCTGTATATCGCCGAAACGATTCATGAGGTTGATGGCGAGGTCGTTGTTGGGTAATTCCTCAATGTCAAGACCGAACGTCTCATTGATGAAATCCAGCAAGTCTTCTTCGCTAATCAGGATGATGCGGATTGATGAGTTACCAGATTCAAGCACGGTCGTTCCATCTTCCGTATCCGCTTCATAACCCTCCGGGACGCTCACGGTGAAACCCTCGTCCTCATTTTCATGAGTACCCGCAAAGGTGACATCAATCACCTCTTCGGTGACATCACTGGTTTCAGCCTCTTCTTCAGCGGTTTCGGTATCGTCTTCTTCCGTCACTTCCGTCTCGGTGTCTTCGCTCGCCTCTTCAGCGGCTTCAGTCTCATCTTCCGTCGCTTCAGTGTCTTCTTCAGCGGCGGTATCTTCGGTGAGTTCAACTGTCTGTATCGTTGCCATCAAAATCGTCGCCACTTCGGCCTCATTTTGTGCAAAGGCCGCCGTGTCAGCATACAACACATTGCCATTACTCAACTCGGCCATATACACGCGATGCCCTTCGCCAAACTGCGAATAATCGACGTAGGCTGTACCGTTCTCAGAGACAACATCGCCTGCATCTGGCAGCGCCCCGCTCAATTCGTTGATGAGAGTCAGCGCCAGATCTTCGGAAGGCAGTTCATCAACGGGCAGATTCAACGTATTACCCAGAAAACCAACTAAATCTTCCTGTGGAATGACTACCACGCGGATTTCATCATTGCCCCGGTTCAGGATGATGAATTCCGCTTCAGCCGCTCCGGTGAAACCTTCCGGCACACCCACACTAAATCCGGCATCGCTGGTGATGGTATCCACAAAGTTCACCTGCATGGCAGCCGGTTCTTCCTCATCTTCGGTAGTATCCGCTTGCCCGGCCCTGTCAGTGGTTTCTGGTGCTTCGGCTGCCCCGACTTCTTCCGCGTCTTCAGTATCTTCGGTGTCTTCAGCTTCTGGCTGTTCGGTGTCGTCCGTTGTTTCTTCAGAGTCCTCGGTATCTTCAGCACCCTCGGTGGGTTCGATTTCTTCCGCGTCTTCACCCGTCTCTGTATCTTCTTCGCTGGACTCAGGTTCTTCGTCAGCTTCTTCGGGTGTCTCTTCGGCTTCAGGAGCCTGCGGCTCAGCGATACTCAGACTTGAAAGTATGGGTTCTAGTGCAGCAATGTCATCACTCAGACTTTCCGGTGCGCTTTGGCCGATCACAAGGACATGCGTCGCTGAGGTTTGGTACTGGTACATCGCCACATGGATGACAATCTCTTGCTGCGTTTGCTGATCGACAGTCGTCAACACTCCACGCAAGCCGCTCAGGTCACCATATGTTTGTTCGGTTGGTTCTTCGGAAACCGTCAAACCCGCCGCCGGTAATTCCGCGAACAACTGCTGCATCACGGTCTCAACGGTATATTCTTCGGGCTGTGTTTGGATCAATTGGGCGGCAAATTCCTGAAGCGTCCCCGGAACAATCTGAATGGGTTGGGGGTTATCACTCAACTGGACCAGAACCACGCCCTGCTGCTCTTGAACGAGAAGATTGTCAGGATTATCAAAGCTAATGCCGGATGAGCTTTCAAACGTGTCTGGTCCGGTGGCTGTATCTTCAGCCGCGACGACTATAGACTCGTCAATCCGGGCCGAACGAGCCATGCCTTCAAAGAGTTCCTGATAGTCGCCAATATCATTCTCGTTGGTGGACAGTGCCCCGCCAATCGTGCGCTCGTCACCGGACTCGATAAAAATAACGTAATTAATGCGTTCCGGACGACCGGGGCTGGTTTCTTCGGGGACTTCCTGTTTATAGGCAACGGCGGCCCGATCTGTGTTACGCAGGGCGAATGGCACGAATTCAACATCACCGCTGGCAGCCGTTACTTCATCAAGGACCTGATCAAGCACCTGAAAATTGATGCGCAATAATTCGTCATCTTCATCGCGGTCATCCGGCGTAAAGATCAGCCCGCCTTCCTGCGTTTCTTCAACCGTCCAGCCGTCAGGATAATTGATGGTCAGCCCGTTAGCCCGGTTAACGGCTTCAAAAGGTAACTGCGATTGTTCCGCAGATTTGACATCGGTGCGCAGGTCGAGGCCCGCAACATAGACACCGACAACAAAAAGTGCGGCTAAAAGTACAACAAACGGCACAAGCTGTGCCGACATATTACTACTTTGTGTTTTTTCCATCGTTTTTACGAAACTCCTGCTTGGTGGTAAGCCAGTTTAATATAGCCTAGAACAGGCCGCGTGGCAACATCAGGCGGACCCAATGAGCGTCCCCACCGTCTCGCCGCGAATGGCGGCGGCAAGCTCACCCTGCTTCCAGAAATTGAGCACAACCAGCGGCAAATTGTGTTCCATGCACAGCGCAATCGCCGTCAAATCCATGACGCGAATCTGTCGTTCGAGCGCCTCTTGAAACGTCAACGTCTCAAACTTGATGGCGTTGTCATAAACTTTAGGGTCTTTGTCATACACGCCGTCGACTTTGGTGGCCTTGATGATGGCATCGGCGTTGAGTTCCACAGCCCGGAGCACTCCCGCCGTATCTGTCGTGAAGAATGGGTTACCAATCCCCCCGGCGATAATCACCACCCGCCCTTTTTCCATGTGGCGGATGGCCCGCAGCCGGATGTATGGTTCAGCAACTTTGTTCATTTCAACGGCAGTCTGAACGCGCGTCTCGACGCCACAGCGTTCCAGTGAGTCCTGTACCGCCATCGCGTTCATCACCGTGGCAATCATGCCCATATAATCGGCGGTAGCCGGTTCCATGCCATGTTGAACGCCGATGCTGCCGCGCCAGATGTTGCCTGCCCCAATCACCAGCGTGACCTGTACGCCGCTGTCGTGAATGGACTTGATGGTTTCGGCAATGAATTGGGCGGCGGTCGGGTCAATACCGAAGCCTTCCGGCCCGGCGAGGGCCTCTCCACTTAATTTAATCACCACACGCTGGTAAATTGGATTCATCTTCCATCGCTCCTGATATGCCTTATAGCCAATTCAACACAACCATTGATGCCGACGCATTAGCGGAGGACGCCCAACGGGGCGTCCCTACGCACTCATGTGTATAACGGTGATTCGCCTTTAAACGAACGGCTCCGTAGGGACACGGCAATGCCGTGTCCGCCCGTCTTCCATCACCACGACTCACCCCTACTTATGAAAATGTGTCCTCCCTAATTCTCCCCATTTATGGGGAGATGTCGCGCTAGCGACAGAGGGGAAGGAGGGTTAGGGAGGGGTAATTTCACCTCAAACTCCCGGTGCAAAAAAATAGGGACCGGGTAAATCCCCAATCCCTATCTCACAGCTCATCATACCGCCCGATTACTCGTCGTCCCCAACGTCGTCACCCACTTCGCCGAGTTCAAAACGGGCAAAGCGGCGGACGACCACATTTTCCTTGAGTTCGGCGACCACTTCTTTGCGCAGGTCTTCGATAGATTTCTTGTCGTCCATGATGAAGGGCTGCTCCATCAGGACAATCTCCTCGAAGAATTTGTCCATACGGCCTTCGACCATTTTTTCTGCGATGTTTTGCGGCTTGCCTTCTTCAAGGGCGCGGCGCAGTTGCAGTTCGCGCTCGGCCTGAATAACGGCCTGTGGTACGTCTTCGCGTCTTACATATTCCGGCGCGAGATTTGCAATATGCAGCGCGACATTGCGGGCAAAGGTCTTAAAGCCCTGCGTGGCGGCCACAAAGTCGGTCTCGCAGTTGACCTCCACCATCACACCGAGTCGTCCGTTATGATGCTGGTAAATTTCGATGATGCCTTCGTTGGCGGCACGGCCCGCTTTCTTGGCAGCCGTCGCCAGACCTTTCTCACGCAGGAAATCAGCAGCTTTTTGCATATCGCCATCGCTTGCTTCCAGCGCTTTTTTACAATCCAGTGGCCCTACGCCCGTCATTTCGCGCAGTTCCTTGACCATCTGTGCCGTGATTTGTGTCACGTATCTTTCTCCTATAGATTAGTCTTCGTCGTCTTCGAAGTCGTCTTCGTATTCTTCATCGTCGAAATCTTCATCGTCATCACTGGGGCGGCCACCAGCAAAACTGAGGCCACCAGCTCGCAGCTTGGCAAGGGTCGCTTCACCCAGATAGGCTTCATCGTCCTCTTCCTCAAGCTGGTCACTCATGAACTCTTCAAAGTCCGTTGCCTCTTCATCTTCGTTGTAGGCTTTGCGCATCGCCTGACCTTCCAGCACGGCCTGAGCGACCATCTCCGTGATCAGTTTGATAGCACGGATGGCATCGTCATTGCCGGGGATGATATAGTCAATTTCATCGGGGTCGGCATTGGTGTCGGTGATGGCAATGATCGGAACGCCAAGTGTGTTGGCTTCCTTGACGGCGGTATATTCACGACGGGCATCCACCACGAACAGCAGATCGGGCAGGCGCTTCATCACCTTCAGACCACCCATGCGCAGATTGAGGCGTTCAATTTCGCGCTCAATCATCAGGCGTTCTTTCTTGGTCAGCTTATCGAAGCGTCCTTCGTCACTGTCTTTTTCCATACGCTTGAGGGTATCCAGACGCTGCTTGATCGTCTTCCAGTTGGTCAGTGTACCGCCCAGCCAGCGCGTCGTCACAAACGGCATGCCAGAACGGATCGCTTCGCGTTCGATGGTGTCCTGAGCCTGACGCTTGGTCCCGACGAACATCACGGTGCCGCCACGCGCCACCGTGTCGCGCACGATATCGTAGACTTCATCGAGAAATTCGACGGTCTGGCGCAGGTCTATGATGTGAATGCCATTACGTTTGGTGAAAATATACGGCTCCATTTTGGGGTTCCATTTGCGGGCCTGATGGCCGAAATGGACGCCCGTTTCCAATAGAGCTTTCATGGAAACTCGGTTTGCCATTTGGTATCCTTTTGTCATTGTGTTTTTTTGTCGTTCACATTCCTCAACCAGCAACCTCAACCGCCGCAAGCAACGGCAACACAGTCCTGTCAGAATGTGTGTTTTTTGAGCATGAGATAAACCCGCAGTATTCTAGCATAGTTGGGGCAGAATGCAAGCGGGGATTGGGTAATGTCATGTCTCCCGCACCAGCAGCACAATCGCCAGCGCCATCACCAGCAGGCCAAAAATGCGACGCGGGTCAAGGGGAATTGGTTCGCCGCCGCTCCAGCCCAGCGCATCAACGATAATCCCGATAAGCACCTGCCCCAGAAACAGGGTTGCCACACCGGCAGCAACCCCCGTCTGTTGAAAAGAAAACGCGATGCCTATTACAATGCCGATCCCCATGCCAACCGCGATGGTAGCGGATAGGAGTGTACTACGCGAGATCTGCCATTCCGAATGCCCCTGAATGCCGATGACCCCCAGTAGAATCAATCCCGCCAATATGCCGCCTGTGATATTCAGCACCAGACTGGCCCGCACCGGACCAATTGTTCTTCCAATCAAGGTAAACAGTGTTGCCTGAAATCCAATCGCCAGACCACTTCCCAACGCAATCGCCACACCTGTCAGCGGTAACCTGTCCACGCTATAAATTCCCTTCATGGATTGACGCATTAAACTACTTTCAGTATAGGGTCAGGCCAGCATTTGCTGAATGACAAACGAAAGCAAATCAAGCTATACTTGGTGAAAATGTAAGGAAAATTTGTGATATGACTTTACAATCCAAAGGTTCTCTTGATAGCACCGACTGGCAAATCCTGCGCGAGCTTCAACAGGACGGTCGGCTGTCCTATAACGAGTTGGGACGGCGTGTTGCTTTATCACCCCCCGCCGCTGCTGAACGTGTCCGCAAATTAGAGGATACAGGCATCATCACCGGCTATGCGGCGCAAATTGACCCGGCAGAGGTCGGGCTGCCGCTGCTGGCGTTTATCCAGTTGCAGTGTGCGCCGGGGAAATGTCTGCTGAAAACAAGCAGTGCCGAGAAATTCCCGGAAGTACTGGAGATGCACAAATTAAGCGGCAGCCACTGCTCACTGCTCAAAGTGGCGGTCTCCTCAATGGCGCATCTGGAAGCGTTGAACGAGCGATTGGGGCGACATGGCCCGCTGATTTGCAATATCGTCACATCTACTGCCTTGACCGGGCGGATGATTGATTGGGAACATCCCGACGTGGACATGGACCCGCCGTTTGATCCAAGCTGGAACATTTAAGCCATGCAAAGTTCGCACGTCCCCACCGCCAAATGTGTGGGGGTGTGCCGTTTTACTCATGCAGTTTATGGACATACTTATTCAGGAACAATTATTTGCTCGGTCCTCTGTTCAACACCTTTTGGGGAACATTTCTACTCATCCACTCCGCAAAAAGCGTTATACTCGACACCAGTTTAATAATGTTTCAGCAGGAACGCCGGGGATGCTATGATCCACGCAGCAAATTTACTCAGTAAACGGGCGGAGTTGACGCCGGACCGTGAAGCTCTGACCGAACTCGAAACAGGCAAACGTTACACCTATGCTGACCTTAACGAGCGGGCCAATCGACTGGCGAATTTCATGCGGGATGAACTCAGCATCCAGCCCGGTAATCGCGTCTCCATTCTCGCCCAGAACAGCGTCGTTTACCTTGATCTGTTCTACGGGCTGCCTAAAATCGGGGCCATCTTTGCACCACTGAACTGGCGATTGGTCGCCCGCGAACTGGATTACATCGTCAACGATTTTTCACCCGAAGTGCTGATTGTGACCGGAGTATATTGATTTGCTTGCTGAGATGCAGGTTGCGATTCCGCATATCCTGACGCTGGAAGGGGCACAAATCGACGGGGCACTGGACTACGAAGCGTCTTTGCAGAACGCCTCACCACAAGAGCCGCAATATCCCGATATGGATGGCGATACAGTTTACGCGATTCTGTACACCTCTGGCACGACCGGGCGGCCCAAAGGCGCGATGATACCGCATCGACAGGTGCTCTTTAATGCCATCAACACCGTCATAAGCTGGGGCCTGACCGAGCATGATGTCTCCCCGGTATTCACGCCGATGTTTCATGCGGGAGGATTATTTGCCTTCCTGACGCCGATTTTCTATGTGGGCGGGCGCATTGTGCTGGGTCGCAGCTTTGATGTGGAGAATACCTTGCGAGTCATACAGGAGAAAAAATGCACCGTGATTCTGGGCGTACCAACTATCTTCCAGATGTGGCTTGATTCACCAAATTTTGCGGATGCCGACTTCAGCCATGTCCACTTTTTCATCAGCGGCGGTGCACCCTGTCCTCCCTCGCTGATCAATGAATGGCGAC
>JAKEEQ010000481.1 GCA_022616515.1 Chloroflexota bacterium
ACCTACCCTCGCTCGCTGTAGCATTCAGAAAAGAAAAACACGCCCCGCTACTTTTCAGCTTTTGGCCCGTGATTTTCCTTAACTTGATGCCTATGACCCACTAACCGATCCGGGGCTTTTTTTTCTTGTTTGAGAAACTTCCGATTCTGTGAAAATGGTCTCCGCTCTTCTTTCCCGGTGGACACCCAACGGGGCGTCCCTACACACAGCGCGGCATTCGTAGGGATGTGCTCACGAGCATCTAGCAAAACGCGGGCGGCTTGTAAGGATACATTGATGGTTACCCGCAGTATGTGGTTGGGCCTGATCGTGGTCCTGTTGTTGTCGGTCGCCACCCGCCTGCAAGGAGCCGCTGAGTTTTCGTTGTGGACGGATGAAGGCTGGACGGTATGGGCCATTCACGACCACCAGCCCGCCACTATCCTCAGCAACCTTGAAGATGAACGCCACCCGCCGCTCTACTTTCTGACCCTCAGCGCGTGGTGGTCGCTGCTGGAACCAGAGCGTATCATCCTGCGGCTGGTGTCAATTGCCGCCGGACTCCTGACAACGGCGGCGTTGATCCGCATTGCCCGTGATTGGCTGGATGATGAAACGGCTCTGTTTGCAGGATTACTGTTCGCGGTGCTTGATTCAGCCATCTACTATACACAGGAACTGCGCCCCTATAGCTGGCTGATTCTGGCGGGCACGTTGATGTCCCTCTTTTTCCTGCGCTATTTGCGAAATAATCAACCCCGCTGGCTCATCACCTACACCCTCAGCGTTATATTTATGCTGTACGTCGGTTATTTTGGCCTGTTGCTGCTGGCGTTGCATGGTATCTGCTTTGTATGGCTGGCGAATAGGCGTCAAAAACGGGGACTGCTGCTGGCATGGGGCATTGCGCTCGTGGCATATTTGCTGTGGCTGCCATCCATTATCCGGCAGTTCGACCTCATCCTTGACGACGAAGGCATTCGTGGTTATCCGGGGAGTTTTAACACCACTCTGGACGGCATGGAGCAGCTTACCCACATCCTGTTTGGTGAGCAGTTTATCTGGTTAGTGTTGCTGTATATATTGGGAAGCGGCGCATTATATCGCAGCCGCAAGTATATCGCCGTGATATATCTGCTGGTCAGCAGTGCTGGTCTTCTGGTGTTGCTGCTGCTGGTAAATCTTTTAATTGGGGTTGTCTCGGCCCGGACGGTGAGCTTTTTACTGCCATTTTTTATCATGGTGTGTGCTTTCGGGCTGCGAAGGCTGCCTGCTCTGGTGCGCCGTCCAGCGGTGGTGGTGCTTGCTCTGAGTTTCCTCCTGACCAATCAGGAAGTCCAGCCACGATTGGCAACCATTGACGCGGTAGATGTGCTGGCGGAACATATCATGCCCGGTGATCTGGTGCTTCTGGAAACTGGCGCAGATGATAACGTGTTCTGGTACGAAATCCAGCTTCTAGACAGAGATGTAGACGTCATCCGTACCCTACCCTGGGTCAAGGCCCGCGCCTCCCGAAATGGTCCGCAGCCCGTCGCGCCACAAATCGAGGCCGATATTTCAAATCATAACCGCGTCTGGGTGATTCAATGGCTTCAGCCCACTCAGGCTAAACCGTATCTGCTTGGTATCCGTGATTTTCAGCGGCTGATGGATGTTGAGACCAGCACAGGCGAGACCTATCAGGAGCGTTTTCCTGACGAAACAGTTCTGCTAACCATGTTTGCTCGACGGGGGTTGTTCGAGAAGCCGCTGACATTTGGTGATGAACTACAATTGGCGGGAGTTGTGCTGCCAGAAAGGTTCGAAGCAGGGCACACCTTTCATATTGACCTGTGGTGGCGCTCCCTGAAGTCTCCGGTCAGAGGGTATCGTATCCTGTATGTCCTGCGAGGACCGAACGGAAGACTGATTCCGGGCCACGTGACACCAGCCAATATGCGACTACATCACGATAGGGCACAATTGCAGTTTTGGCGTCATTCATTTGACATCCCGGCGGATTTGCCACCCGGCAGCTACCGGATCCGGCTCTACCTTTATCCCTGGTGGGCCACCGAACCCTTACAGGTAGATGGCGGAGACTTTGCCACTATTGGCAGAGTACATATCGAATAATGTAGCTCGCCTGTCCACCTGGCTAGGTATTTTCACCCCAAAGACTAACCCCCTGTCCAGTTACAACTTTCTCCCCGAATCTTTACACTCATTTACGATACCGTAAATAACACAAAGAAGTGGGGATGCTTATGCCAAAACAACTTGCTATTATTCTGCCGGTTATCATCGCTATCATCATCAGTGGCTGTGGTAACCAATCAACTCCGGAAGATTCAGGCTCGAATCAACCTCAACAGTTACCGTCCGATGCGAATCTGCTCGTGATTGGCGATGTCAGTGATGAACCTGACCAGAGTACCGCCTTCTGGCAGCCGCTGGCAAACTACCTTGCGGCCAATCTGGTCGATCAGGGGATTGATGGGGGAACCGTCAGAGTAGCACCCGATCTTGAAACAATGACCCGCTGGCTCCAGAGCGGCGTTGTTGACGTTTATATTGACAGTTCTTATCCGTCGCTGCTGGTCAGCCGTGACAGTGGCTCCATTCCGATTTTGCGACATGGGCGCGGTGGTGTGAGTGAATATCATTCTGTTATCTTCACACTCAACTCCACTGGCCTGACTGAATTGGATGATCTTGAGGGACAATTGGTGGCGTTCGACGCACCATACTCTACGTCCGGCTTCTTCTTGCCCGCGTACTTTCTGATCGACAATGGTTACACCCTCTCCGAGAAATCATCCAACAATGCGGCAGTGTCCGAGGATGAAATTGGCTACGTGTTTAGTTATCAGGACATCAACGCTTTGCAGTGGCTGCTTTCCAACCGGGTCAACGCCGTTGTTACCGACAGTATTACCTTTCAGGAAATTCCCGCCAGCACCCGTGAACAAATCGTTATCCTCGCCGAAACCGAATCGCTGCCATCACAGTTGGTATCTGTCGCCGCCGATCTGAATCCGAACCTGCGGGATGCACTGGTTGAAGTGATGGAAGCCATGACCGAATCCGAAGAAGGACTGGCCGTGCTCGATCAGATTGACACCAGCAACTTTGACACGATTCCCGGTGGGCTGGAAGCCTTTGTTACTCGTACCAACCAGATGTTTGCAGTGGTGGAAGGTTAAGCCATGACCTACTTGAGCGGAAAATTCAGAAACCTGCAATTAGCAGCAAAATTCAGTATCGGGGCCAGTCTTCTGGTCGCCATCACCATCGCCGCCATCTCATTGCTCTCCCTGGATCAAGAACGTCAGCATTTCCGCCATGACCTTGAAGAACAGGCAAACCTGTTACTGCTGTCAACATCACTCGCATCTGACACCGGTCTCTATGAACTTGATGCCTTTTATCTATCCAATCTTGCATCAGAGATCAGCGGTGATGAAGTTTTGAATGTACGTTTCTATGATGACACAGGGCGTCTTGTTGCTGACAATACGGGTGATCCTGAAACACTGTTTATTATTGAACCCAATGCCACAGGGATTGACCTGCTTGATGAAGAAGAACCACTTCTGCGCTGGGAAGATGAGCGTTTGTTTGCCGGACGGAACGTGCTGCTTGGTAATGGCGTTGTGGGCGCGGTGAGTCTGGAACTGTCCACAGAAGAGCTTAACACTCAGATCGCCGCTACGCGCAATCAAGCAGTTGGTGCTGCATTCCTCGCAATTATAGCCGCCATCGCTGTCGCTTATGCCTTGAGTCGGTCGATCACCGCGCCCATCCGCCAGCTTGCCCAGGCCAGTAGTCAGGTGGCGGAAGGTAACTATAAGGTGCAGTATGAAGGCAATGCCAGCGGTGAAGTAGGGGAACTGGTCAATTCGTTCAACACCATGACCGAGGCCATCCGCCTCAAAACACGCGACCTCCAACGGGCAACCCGTGACGCACAGGAAGCCAGCCGCCTCAAAGACGAGTTCCTGTCTGTCATGAGCCATGAACTGCGCACTCCCCTTAACGCGATGATCGGCTTTCTGGGTATTGTTCAGATGACCGAAAAACAGATGACCGACAAGGGGCTGCATCGTGTTGAGAGAGCACGATCCAATGCAGAACGGCTGCTCGCCCTCATCAACGATATTCTGGACATCAGTCGAATTGAATCGGGCCGTATGCAGCTTGTCCCGACGCCCGTGAACATCCGGCAGGAAGTTGCAAAGTTGAACGATCAAATGGCTGTTCTGGCAGAAGAAAAAGGTCTGTCGCTGGTTGTCAGCGTTGACAAAATGCTGCCCGAAATGGTCACTGTTGATGAGGATGCCTTCACCAAGATCGCGACAAATCTGGTAGGTAATGCCATCAAGTTCACCGAAGAAGGTCAGGTCACTCTGGCACTGCTCAAGGACACCAACGACTGGATTATCGAAGTCAAAGATACCGGCGTTGGCATTCCGGCCCACATGCACCAGATCATCTTCGAACGCTTCCGTCAGGTGGATGGCTCTACCAAGCGCAAATACGGCGGTTCCGGGCTGGGTCTGGCGATTACTGCCAGTCTTATCCGCGCGATGAACGGCACGATTAACGTGACCAGTGCTCCCAATGAAGGTGCAACATTTACGGTGCGGATACCGATTGTCGATACCGCAAGAAGTCAAGCACTAAGCCGCATGGAAGTAGAGGTGGCATAATGACTGGCGCAGACTTAAGTCATATTTTGGAAGGTTTAACCATCGTAGTGGTTGACGATGAAGTTGACAGCCAGGAAGTAGCGGCAACGCTGCTGGAAATGTGTGGAGCAAATGTGATTACGGCCAACGATGGTAAAGAAGGACTCGAAGTCATTCGCAAGCACAAGCCGGTGTTCGTCATCTCAGACCTTTCTATGCCCGAAATGAGTGGGTGGGAAATGCTGCACACCTTAAAAAAGGACCGCACCACCCTCGATATTCCGGTGGTGGCCCTGACAGCCCATGCGATGTCCGGGGACCGTGAACGCGCGATTATGGCCGGTTTTCACAACTACCTGACCAAGCCATTGTCGCCGGAAAACTTTATCAGAGATCTACTCAATATCGTCATGGATATACCAGTTATCGCCGCGTTAGTGGCCTAAATTCATCAGGAGAAACAACATGCCAACAATGCAAGAATGGGAAGTACTCGTCGTTGAAGACGAATTAGATGGTCAGGAAGTTGTCGAAGGTATCCTTGAAGTGTTCGGGGTTGCGTGTGATCATGTGACCACCGCCGAAGAGGGCCTGAGTCGATTGAATGACTACGATTACACAGTCGTTGTGTGCGATCTGCATCTGCCGAACATGGATGGCATTGATTTCATCGAGGTCGTTCGCGACAATCCCGCCCTACAGGACATCCCCTGTATCGCGGTAACGGCCTACCACACGACCGAAGTCAAGCAGCAGGCACTGGATGCAGGCTTTGACGCCTACCTGCCCAAGCCACTGGATGATACATCATTCGTCCGTGAGCTAGAACGCATCGTTAATCGCGGCTAATTCACAAGCCATTTACGGTTGTCTGAGACCTCGGTCAAGCTTCTTGATGTCGAGGTCTCTTTTTATTGCCAGATTCCCCGAAATCAGCCATTTTGAACGGTTTGCCCTGCCCCGGATAGACCATATTGATGTCGTGACGTTTCAGCTTTTCGACGCTGGCCTGCGCTGTCGCCAACCATGTATTTCACAATGACGTGTCTGGCTGCGACATGGTATACTCAGCACGAATAATCAGAACATCCATTCGAGGGCTGCCGTGAACAACCGTCAGATTGCCGATACATTTGAAACCATTGCTGATTTGCTGCAAATCAAGGGTGAAATCATTCATCGGGTGATGGCCTATCGCAACGCCGCCGACGCCATCCGTGAACTGCCACGCGACATCAATGCCATTTATGCCGATGGGCAGCTACAGCAAATCCCTAACATCGGCGCAACACTGGCCGAAAAAATCGAAGAACTCATCACCACCGGTGAGCTTGAGTTTTTCAACCGATTGGCGGCAGAAGTGCCGGTGACACTGGTCGATGTGCTGAAGGTCGAAGGCGTTGGCCCCAAAAAGGCCAAAAAATTCTGGGATGAACTGGGTATCACCACCCTTGAACAGCTTCAAGAAGCCGCCGCTAAAGGCGAGTTGCAGAAACTCAGCGGCATGGGCAAGAAGAGCGAGGACCGCATTCTGGCGGGGATTGAGTCGCTGTCTCGCCGCACTGACCGCATCTCCATTGGTATTGCGATGCCGCTGGCCCTCGATTTTCTCAACGAACTCCTGAAACTCCCACAGGTGAAAAAAGGCCATGTGGCGGGTAGTCTGCGCCGCTTCCGCGAAACGATTGGCGATCTTGACCTGCTCGTTGCCAGCGATGACCCCGATCCCATCATGGAAGCCTTCATCCATCACCAGAGTGTGGAGCGGGTGCTGGGGCATGGCCCGTCGAAAAGCTCGATTGAGACTTTTCAGGGGCCACAGGTTGATCTCAAGGTCATCCCGCCAGAACGGTACGGCACGGCACTGGTGTATTTCACCGGGTCCAAACAGCACAACGTTCGGCTGCGCGAAATGGCGCAAAATATTGGCCTGACCCTGAATGAACACGCCTTTACCAATCTCGAAACGGGCGAAGAAACGCTGTGCGCCACCGAAGAAGAGGTCTATGCTGTGCTCGGATTGCCCTACATCCCACCCGAAATTCGCGAAGATAGGGGCGAACTTGAAGCTGCACAGCAGAACAATTTGCCGGATCTCATTCAACTGTCGGACATCAAAGCCGATTTGCATATGCACACAACATGGAGTGACGGCAGCTTTAGCATCCGCGAGATGGCGGAGGCGGCGAAGGCACGGGGCCTGTCCTATATCGTCATCACCGATCACTCGCAGAGTCTGGGTATCGCCAACGGCCTGACACCAGAGCGTTTATTGGAACAGCAGGCGGAAGTCCGCAAGGTCGATGCCGAGATGGGGCCAGATTTTCGCGTCTTTCATGGCACCGAAATGGACATCCGGGCGGATGGGACACTGGACTTTCCCGATGAGGTGCTGGAAAAACTGGATGTGGTAATCGCGTCCATCCATGTGGCGCAAAAACAGGATAAAGACCAGATTACGCAGCGTGCGCTGAATGCGATACGTAACCCGCATGTCGATATTATCGGACATCCACGCGGCCAGCTTTTGCCAGACCGCGAACCAACTCAACTGGACATGGACGCTGTGTTTGAGGCTGCCGCCGAACACAATACCGCCCTCGAAATCAACGCCAATCCACGCCGCCTTGATCTGGATGCAGCGTACGCCCGCCGGGCACAGGAATTGGGTATCAAGCTGGTCATCAACACCGACGCCCATCACCCCGAAAATTTTGAACTCATATCGTATGGTATTGGCACCGCACGGCGCGGCTGGGTTGAGGCGCAAAATGTGCTCAACACGTGGGATGCCGACCAATTTCTAGATTGGATTGCCAATCGCTAATTCGATTGGGGTTCAATTCAAAACTGTCCGGTGGTAACGCTTTGACTGATACGGTGGTTTAACTGGCGGACGCCATTTATGGCGTCCCTACGGGAGTCATGGCTCATCGTAGGGACAGCATCCATGCTGTCCGAAATTCTCTCATCAGTCAATATAGTCACCACTACCAACTGTCACACTTTCTCGCCGTCATCCGTCAATATTTATAGACACAGCAAGTGTCAACGTGTTGAAAATGCAAAGCGAGGAGAAACCCATGCAAACCCGAATCAATTTTAGTGATGTGCAGGATGCAATTCCGGCACTGTTTGGTCCGGCAAATTATGTAAATGAGAGCGGGCTGGAGCAGTCCTTGCTCGACCTGATGATTACCCGTGCCTCACAGATCAACCGCTGCGCGTACTGCATCGATATGCACTTCAAGGATGCGCTAGCCAGCGGCGAGACCTTGCAGCGTCTATATAGCCTTGACGCCTGGCGTGAAACGCCATTTTACACCGACCGTGAACGCGCGGCGCTGGCCTGGACAGAGGCGGTAACGCTGCTCAGCGAAAACGGTGTGCCGGATGACGTTTACGAACAGGTGCGCCAGCACTTCAGCGACAAGGAAATCGTTGCCCTGACGATGGCTGTTATCAGCATCAATAGCTGGAATCGCCTCAACGTCAGCTTGCAGCACACCGTTCCGGGGCGCTACAAGTCACAGCGTGAGCCTGTCGTGAGTGCAGAGTCGGCTAGATAACGGATAACCAACCCATGTTTACCACAGACGATTTTGCTCAACACCGTTCCGCGCTGTTTGGCCTCGCCTATCGCATGCTGGGCAGCGTGATGGATGCCGAAGACATCATGCAGGAAGCCTTCATACGCTGGCAGAACGCGCCGAAGGCCGACATTGACTCACCGAGGGCTTATCTTACGACCATTGTCACGCGGCTGTGTGTTGATCAACTTCGTCTGGCCTATGTTCAGCGCGAAGAATATGTCGGCGCTTGGCTGCCGGAACCGCTCCTGCAATCATCGGAAAATGATCCAGCACGGCTGGTTGAATTGAATGAGTCAATCTCGACAGCCTTTCTAGTGCTGCTGGAAAGTCTGTCGCCGCTCGACCGGGCCGTGTTTTTGCTGCACGAGGTGTTCAACTACACCTTTGCCGAAATTGCCACGATTGTCGATAGAACCCCGGCGGACTGTCGCCAGATAGGTCATCGTGCTCGCCAGCGGCTGATGGAAGGCCGCCCGCGCTTTGAGGTCGAAATCGAAACGGTCGAAGAGGTTGTGGAGCAGTTCTTGCAGGCGTGTGTCGGAGATGATCTATCAGAGTTATTAGCGCTCCTGGCCCCGGATGTTTCGTTCACCACCGACACGGGCGGCAAAGTCAGTGCTTTGCACGAGCGACTGGCTGGAGCCGATAGAGTCGCCCAGTTATTCACCGGTATCTTTCGCAAATGGTCACCGCCTACGATATTTCATATCTCACCCATCAACGGACAATCGGCACTGATCGGTTGTTTGAACAACAAGCCAGTTAGTGTTACCACCTTTGATGTGCGTGACGGTAAGATTCACGCAATCTTTACGGTGCTCAATCCCGACAAACTCAAGGGTCTCACCTGCGGTGAGGGTGTAACGAAAGGAAAAGAGGACGAAAGATGAACAGAGTTCTAATCACAGGCGGAAATGGGATGCTTGGGCGGGCGCTCACAGCATCATTGATCGAGGCCGGATACACCGTACGGGTTGCCAGCCGAAGCCCGCGCTCCGCGAAAGCCAATCCAGATGTGGAATGGGCACAGTCATCGTTGGAAACGGGCGAAGGACTTGAAGAAGCCGTTGCTGGTGTGGATGTCATTATCCACTGCGCGACGGGTGGTTATACCAGGGCCAAAAAGGTTGATATCGAGGGCACACGCCGCTTGCTGGCGGTAGCCAAACAGCACCGGGTCAAGCATTTTATGTACATTTCGATCATCGGCGTGGACAAGATTCCGAACAGTTATATGCAGGCCAAATACGAAGCCGAACAGCTCATCAAGGCATCTGGCGTACCCTATACCATTCTCCGGGCGGCCCAGTTCTATGGAGCCATCGCAATCCTTCTGAAGGGGTTAACCAGACTGCCGATTGGCATCATCCTGAAAGGATTCCCCAGCCAACCGATAGACATAAACGAAGTGTCCACGCACATGGTTGAACTCGTCAAAGCAGGACCGGGCGGCCATGTGCCCGATATTGCCGGACCCCGCACCTATCAACTCGTTGATCTGGCGCGAACCTGGCTTGGGGCACAAGGCAAGCGCAAGCCGCTGCTGCAAATTCCTATCCCCGGCAAATTTGGTGTGGCGATGCGTGCGGGACACGGTACCGCCCCCGACAAAGCCAGAGATGGCTTGACGTGGGAAGACTGGCTTCAAAAGCAATACGGTTAGCGGAGGACATGCCGTTGGGCGTCCGCCGGGAAAAGCATCCAAAACCGTTGATGGATGCCTTTCACCATTCAAATCACTAACTGACCAGCCGCTCCAATTCACGGACAAAGGATGTGGCCTCGATTGGTTTGGCAAAATAGGCGTCAAACCCGGCGTCAATTGCCTCCACCGCCACTTCGGCGGAATGAAACGCCGTAATCGCTACACAGGGAACATTGCTTGTATCACCATTGGCCCGTACCTCGTTGAGGATTTCCCAGCCAGTCACTCTGGGAAGTTGCAGGTCGATGATAATCAGATCGTAAGACTGCGATCCCATCAATTCAAAGGCTTCATCCGCATCGTTAGCAACATCGTGGGCGATCTGGTGATATTTCAGAATGCGGGTCACCACTTCCTGACTATCTTCATCGTCCTCAATCACGAGCATTCTCAAATCTGACACGCTTCCTTCTCCTAGTATTGAATGAGCTGTTCCAGAGCCGGGACAGTTTCCATAATCGCAAGCAGTTCTTCCATAAATGTTGCCGGGGAGAGGGGTTTGGTCAGGTAGTTATGAAACCCGGCGGCCATCGCTCGCTCCCGGTCACCGATCATGGCGTGGGCCGTCAGCGCAAAGACCGGAATGTCAATCGTGCGCGTGTCCTGGCGCAGTTCATACAACAGGCCCCAGCCATCCAATTCCGGCATTGACAGGTCGGTGATGACAAAGCGTGGTCGGGTACGGGTAATGATCTCTACCCCTTCCCGGCCATTACTAGCAGTGGATACGTTAGCTCCGTAAAAGCGCAGTATGCGGGTAGCGACCTCAAGGCTGTCCGCCTCGTCGTCAACAACGACTACTTTCCATCCCTCCAGGATATTCTTGCGGATCTTGTTCATGGTGTATGCCCCTTACATCGTTGGTTCCAATAATTTTTCGTTGGTGATCAACGGCAGTGTTACGGTAAAGGTACTGCCTTCGCCGAGCCTGCTGTTGACACCGATATTGCCACCCATCATGCGGCAGATATTACGGGAAATCGACAGGCCCAGACCTGTGCCGCCATAGATACGCTTTGAAGAACCATCCACCTGACGGAATTCCTCGAAAATATAATTGACAGCATGGGGTGGAATACCTATGCCGGTATCCGTTACCTGGATTTTCCACTGGTTTTCATCAGCATCAACGTTCAGTGTGACTTTTCCGGTGTCGGTAAACTTGATGGCATTCGACAGCAGATTTTTGACAACCTGCGTCAAGCGCTCGGAATCGGCGTACAATCTGACAGGTACACTGCTGGCAATCTGCATTTCAAATTCCAGACCTTTGTTGTCTGCCAGAATGGAGGTCTCGTCACGCCACTGTTGGATCAACTTGTGAATCTCCAGCTCTTTGTGAACGATGTCCAGCCGTCCGGCTTCAATCTTGGCGATGTCCAGAACGTCATTAATCAGGTGCAGCAAGCGCTCACTGTTGGATTCAACGCGCGTCAACATGTGGGTAGCGTCGTGGTCAATCTCACCACCCATGCCCTGAAGCATAATCCCGGTAAAGCCGATGATGGCATTCAACGGAGTACGCAGTTCGTGGGACATGGTTGCCATAAATTCGGACTTGAGGCGGGTGGCTTCGCGGGCGCGGGCATTGGCGATGCGCAGTTCTTTGTTGGCTGTTTCGATTTCGACCACTTTCTGGTCGAGTTCGTTGATAGTCTGCGACAGTCTTTCGGACATGTTGTTAAAAGTGCGTCCCAGCAAACCGACCTCACTGGCCCCGGTGATAGTCGTCTTCTTGTCAAAGTGCCCCTGCGACATTTCGCCCGCGATGTCGGTCAATTGCAGAATCGGCCTCGTGAGCAGCGTCGCCAGGAACAATCCGAGCAGCGAAGCCAAAATCAGAGCACCACCGCCAGTTGCGATGGCCGCCTGCGTGGCCTCACGGGAGTTGGCAAGCACTTCGCCCTCGGTGATTTCGGCCAGCATGGCGGATTGCAGTTCGGGAAGCCACGTGTAAGTGCCCAGCACCAGCTCAGGATCATCATAGTGATTCTGATAGGAATCGCTGCCCGACTCGCCGGAAAGTGCCCGGTCAATACCTGTGCTGCGATAAGCCCGGTTGAGCGGATAATTTTCCAGACGGCTGGGCGTCAGCAGATAATTGCTTTCCCGGCTGACCAGATAGGTCTCGCCTGTGTCGCCGAGACCTGCCCGCTGAGACATAATCGCCGCCAGTTCATCAACGTTCAAACGTCCTGTCAATACACCTGCCGCGTTACCCGCCTCGTCGGTCAACAATCGCGTGACGACCAGCGTTAGTTCACCGCGCCCTACATCAAAGTAGGGCGGCTGGATATAGGTGTCATTTTCAAGGCTCAGGGCAAAATAGGGCTGGCGTGTAACGACCTTGTTGATTTGCACCGCGTCGGATGAAGCAAGCACCCGGCCATCAAGGGTGTATAACGAGATTTCTTCAACAATCGGATCGGAAGCGGTGACATCGGAGAAGAATGTGTTGATGGTCGTTTGATGGTCTGTATCAGCGGTTGGTTCGCTTACATAATCTAAAATCGGACCTCTGACTGCTTGATTCCGGGCAACCGTTTCCAGCGTAATGGGACCGCGCTGCAACCAGTTTTCAATTTGCTGTCGCTTCAATTCGGAAATGGCTTGTAGTTCGTCAAATGCCTGTTCTTCAAGTTCCTGCTCTGTACGCTGCACCAATTGATACGTTACGATACCAACGGAACCAGCAATGAGCACGACAAGGAACAAAATCAAGTTTGTTCGGATACTGCGCCACCAGGGCATTTTCTGTCTCATCGTCTTGCTCCTGATACACTAGCTGCCCTCGACGAAGCGATTGGTGAAGACCGTACTGAGGTCAATCTCGCTTTCGGTGACATCGTTTTCAAGGAGCAACTGCTGGTTGGCTTCCCAGATTTCACTGTCCATCAAACCCGGTGTTGAATTGGGAACATTCATGAGCGGGAGTGTAGCCTGTAACCGTGCAAACTGCTGGTCGCGGTCAAGGTCTGGACCGTACTTTAATGTATAGTCAATGGCCTTATTGGGGTCGGAGATGACATCTTGAATTCCGGCAAGCAGGCCATCAACAAAACCGTTGACAACCTCTGGTCTGTTATCAACCATGTCCTGTGTCGTGAACACAACAAAATCGTAGGTGTCAACGCCATAATCACTCAACAGGATGAAGTTTGGCTCAAAGCCAGCTTCCCGGACCATAATACCCTCATTGGTGATCCAGGCGGCAAGGACATCCACTTCACCGTTGATAAGCGGATCAATTCCAAATGTTGCCCGTGAAATTACGTTGACGTCGTCTTCAGAAATCCCCTGCTCGGCC
>JAKEEQ010000482.1 GCA_022616515.1 Chloroflexota bacterium
AAGGCGCTCCACCTGCCGTCTGGATTAACCCACCCCAACCGGTGGCAAATCCATCTTAATCTTTTTTAGGAAGTTGTTTCAACATGCTTGACACATACCGCAATTAAACAAAAACATGGCAAAGATCTACTAGTTACCTTGAGAGAAAGTACTGAAGGAAAGAGTTTTGATGCAATCCTTGAATCCGAATTTTACGGTATAAGGGACAGTACTTCACGTCAAGCTTATCTGATAGTTTGTTGTTTTTATCAACATGGGGCGTATATCCGAGATAAATTACTTGCTGAAATGCTCGGATTGTCATTGACAAAGTTGTATGATCATACAGGAGACGCTACCGAAGGAGTTATACGGTACGATCCATTAGACTACGGCAGTGATGAGGTATATGGTGCTAGAGCTAGGCATCGAGTAATTGCAGCAGTCGTTTGGGAAAGGTGTGGAGATTTAAGAAGTAGGGAAGATATTCTTCAAACTGCTTTAGAAAAACTAAATCTTAACTATATGCCTGACAAAGAAGCCTTCGACTATTTTGTTCGATCTGATCGGTTAGTAGATGACATTGAAAGTCTTGAGGGAAAGATAAGATTCTTTGATAGGGCATGCAAAAAAGATCCAATAAGTCCTTATGTCAGACAACACTACGCAAGAATGCTTCTAAGATCGAACTGGCCGGATTTGGCTTTACAGCAAATCGAGCAGGCTTTATCTCTAAATCCCAAGCTGAGAGTTCTGTACCATACAAAAGGTACAATTTTGGCAGAAATGGCGTTACAAACTGAGAGCTTAGATATAGCTCGTCGTCGTCTTGCGCAGAGTGAGGACAATTTTAAGCGGGTAATCAAAATGAAACGGCAAGACGATTACGGTTATCAAAGCCTTGCACGCCTTTATTTCAGGTGGGCTTGTCGTGTAACTGATGAGGAGGAGCAAACAAGGTATATTGAAAGAGCCGAAGAAACAATTAGTGATGGACTTCGCAACGCTCGAGTGCGTGATAGTTTATGGATAGTGTCCTCAGAAATTCAAAACTGGCTAAGGGATCAAGAATCTCGGATTAAGGCTCTAGAACGTGCAGTCAGAGCGTCCCCGAATAGCAATATTGCCAGTTATTTGTTAGCGAGAGCCTACAGAAAACAAAATCAACCGGAAAAGGCAATCGAAGTTCTTGATCCCGTACTACGTCAAGATTTAAATGAGGTTAGAATAACCACGGAATATGCAATTTCGTTAGAACGCATGGGGAATCCTTATGAAAAGGCCATTGCAATTCTGAATCTTAGTACGCTTTATGGGTACAGCGATTCAAGGTTTATAGCCACATTAGGTGGCTTGCTATTCCTGAGTGGAAAATTCACAGAAGCGGACCAGGTTTTCAGAGAGTCAGCGAGACGGAATTTTAGCAGTAGAGAACTAAATACTATCCAGTTTGTACCCCGAGATCCCAAGAATCTCGATATAAATTTAAGAAAACATGGGAAAGTTGTCGTTGTGAAGGCAGGTTACGCACTGGTCGATGTGCCAGATTATCCTCGAATAATCTGTCCGGGCTCCAAGTTCGATGGACTTGTTATGAGAGAGGGGATGAATATTGAATTTGACATTGGATTCAATGCAAGAGGTCCTTTAGTTTTTCATCCAACACAGATTCCTGAATAGCAACTACACCGTTAGGCAAATTCATCGCATGGTAAGACCATACTTGAAATAGTCAGGATTTATCTGACCATTTCACTTTATGGCTCTTTGTAATTGGGCTGTCTGTCTCCTTGCCAAATTTCGTTGCCACGCGACCCATGTATATAAACTAACATGCAGATACTGTTAACAAACACACTAGTTTGTTTCAATTTCCACAAAAATAACATGACAAATTACGCCTATCACAGCGACGATTGCCCTTTGCAAGCACAAGGTCACAGAGTTACAATGTTGCCGTGATACCTTAATTAGATACTTTCACATTCTGTGAGGAAAAATGGCAAGCCTTGTAACAACCATCACCGAAACGCTCCGCTATCGGGGCAAAATCGGGCAATGGAGCTGGGTGTTCCATCGCCTTTCAGGTGTCGGGATTGTACTCTTCCTCGTGTTGCATGTTATTGATACGTCCTGGGCGGCCTTCTACCCCGACCAGTATGTGCAAGCAATCCGCGAATATCAGAGTCCCCTGTTCACAATTGGCGAATTTGCACTGGTCGCTGCCGTGGTCTACCACGCCTTCAATGGCCTGCGCATCGTTTATTTTGACTACAACCCACAGCTATGGCATTTGCAGCAGCGTGCTGCCACCATTGTCTTTGTGCTGACCGGGATCGTCCTGCTGCCGGTGTTCGTTCTCATGTTCGGTCATGTCGCTGACTTCTACGGCGAGGACCGTGAGATTGCCGGGCTGGATGAACTCGTGCGCACACAGTCACAATTCCTGCTGGGGTTTATCGTGATTGTGGTCGCGGCCCTCATCCTGTCGTTCCTGTATGCCCTGATTACGGGTGAAAAACCAGACGATGAGGTGATCAAACGCCCCAGCGCCATCGATTCATGGTTCTGGAGTTACATGCGCATTTCAGGTATTTTGATCGTGCCGCTGGTCTTCGGTCATCTCGCCATGATGCACATCATTCAGGGTGTATTTGACATCACGGCTGCCGATCACACCGTTGTGGGTACCGAATTTGTCAACCAGACAGGGACTGCCGTCGAATTTGTGGGTGATCGCTGGAACTATCTCCTTGCCGGTGTAGCGATCTGGCGTGTCTATGATGGATTGCTGCTGGCACTGGTGGTCCTGCATGGCTTTAATGGTCTACGCTATATCGTCAATGATTATGCCAATAACCGGATGGTCAACCGTGCGCTCAATTGGGCCATCCTCTATGGTGGTGCGGCGTTGATTATTCTCGGCATGGCGGCCCTGCTGGCTGGTGTCGAGGAGACCGCCGCAGGTATTGTCGAGGAAAGCATCACAGTGGTCGAGAGTTCTACCTTCTGGTTCGGTGGCTGAGATGGTTAAACAAGGAACGATAGAGGCAAAATAATGGCACAAGTACATCAATTTGACGCAATTGTCGTGGGGGCCGGTGGAGCCGGACTCATGGCGGCGCTGTATGCCAGCCGCGGCATCAAAACGGCAGTCATCAGCAAATTATACCCGACCCGCAGCCACACCGGAACAGCGCAGGGTGGCATCGGGGCCGCGCTCGGTAATCTTGAACCGGACTCATGGGAGTGGCATGCGTTCGATACCGTTAAAGGCAGCGACTATCTCGGCGACCAGAATGCGGCTAAAGTGCTGGCGACGGAAGCCATTGACGCCGTTATTGAACTGGAACTGATGGGCCTTCCCTTTGACCGAACAGAAGAAGGGCGAATTTCACAGCGCCGCTTTGGTGGTCATACTAACAACGAGACCAAACAGCCCGTTCGACGCGCCTGCCATTCCGCCGACCGCACCGGGCACATGATTTTGCAGACGCTTTACCAGAACTGCATCAAAGAAAATGTGACCTTCTTCGATGAATTTCATGTGGTGGATTTGATTATGAACGGTGATCGCCCGGCAGGTGTGGTGGCAGTGGAGATTGACTCCGGCGAACTGCATGTCTTTCAGGCCAAGGCGATTACGTTTGCGACAGGCGGCTGGGGCCGTATCTGGCAAACCACCAGTAACGCCCACACCTTAACAGGTGACGCGACTGCTATATGGCTGCGTCGGGGGCTGCCGCTGGAGGACCTCGAATTCTTCCAATTTCACCCGACGGGTCTCTACCCGATTGGTGTGTTGATTACGGAGGGTGTGCGCGGCGAGGGCGGCGTGTTGATTAATGATCGCGGGGAGCGTTTTATGGAGCGCTACGCCCCGACGATTAAGGACCTCGCCAGCCGGGATGTGGTCAGCCGCGCGATTTACCTTGAGATAAGAGATGGTCGCGGCATCAAGGGCAAGGACTACGTTCACCTTGATGTTCGCCCCGAAACGGTCAATCGTTATCTGGCAGAGGCCGGAGAGGAGCGACGACTTACCGCTGAAGATGTCATCAACAAGCTGCCAGATATTCTGGATTTCACTAAGACTTACGCCGGTGTTGACCCGGTTAAACAACCGATCCCGATTCAACCGACAGCCCATTATGCGATGGGCGGTATCCCTACGAATCTAAATGCGGAGGTTATCCGCGACGGCAGCGAAACAGTTATTCCGGGATTGTATGCGGCTGGTGAAGTGGCCTGCGTGAGTGTACACGGCGCGAATAGGCTCGGCACGAACAGCCTGACCGACCTCGTGGTATTTGGTCGCCGCGCCGGACAGCAAATGCTCGACTATTGCAAAAATGCTGATTTCGTGGCGCTGCCAGATAACCCAACGGCTGAAGTTGAGGCTGAACTGGATCGTATCCGCAATGCCAGCGGTAGTGTGCGCGGTATCGAAATTCGCAAGAAGATGCGCAAAGTTATGATGGACCATGTCGGTGTATTCCGCACCGAAGACGGGATACAGAAAGCACTGGATACCATTCGCCAGTTGCAGGATGACTTCAGAAACAACCTGTCTATTGACGATCACGGCTATCGGTATAACAGCGACATGCTCGAAGCGTGGGAACTCGGTGCACTGCTCGATACCGCCGAAGCAACGGCCCTCGCTGCACTGGAACGCAAGGAAAGCCGGGGTGCTCACAGCCGCGAAGACTTCCCGAAACGTGACGACGAAAATTATCTAGCCCACACGATGATCTATTCCGAAGCTGGCAAACTGGCAGTCCGTTTTGACCGTCCAGTTGACCTGTCACTGGGCTACGAACCGAAAGAACGGGTGTACTAAGGAGATTCATGGATGAAAGTTACGCTACGTATTCGACGGTTCAACCCCGAAACCGATCAAAAACCCTACTGGGGTGACTATACGCTGGACGGCGTTGAACCAACCAACAGTGTACTCGAACTGATTCATCGTGTGAAATGGGAACAGGATGGCACGCTGACACTGCGCCGCTCGTGTGCGCATGGGGTGTGCGGGTCTGATGCGATGCGCGTCAATGGTGTGAATCGGCTTGCTTGTAAGATTCTAATGGATGGCATTGGCGTGAAGGATGGCGACACGATCCAACTGGAACCCATTCTGGGCCTGCCAGTGATTAAAGACCTTGTGGTTGATTTTGAACCGTTCTTTGATCATTACCGCGCGGTGATGCCCTATTTTGTACCTGCCACACCTCCACCCGCCGATGGTCGTGAGCGGATTCAGTCGCAGGCCGAACGCGAAGTCTTTGACGACACCACCAAGTGTATTTTGTGCGCGTGCTGTACGACAAGCTGCCCCAGCTTCTGGGCGAGTGGCAAATATGTCGGTCCAGCGGCTATTGTGCAAGCCCACCGCTTTATCTTCGACAGCCGCGATGGAGCCGCCAAAGAGCGCCTGAATATCCTTGCCGAGCCGGATGGTGTTTGGCGCTGTCGTACCATTTTCAACTGTACGCCCGCCTGCCCGCGTGACATTGAAGTAACCCGCGCTATTGGCGAAGTCAAACTCGCCATCAAACGCGCTGAATAAACACATTCGATACAACTGAAAGCAAGACACCCGGTGATCGCCATCGGGTGTTTTTGTTTTACGGGACGGGTTCGGTAGCGACAGGCACAAATTCGCGCAGGAGTCCCATTGCCTGATCGGTCTTCGCAATGGACCGCAGACCATCGGTTTCGATGCCGGTCAAGGCCCGTATGGCGTCAATGGTTTCGGGGACGACAATCGCCTGATTATAGACCTGATAGTTATAAAATAGCTCATCGCCTTCCACACCGAGGTTGTCCTCCCACAGCCCGACTTCCCACATATCACCGCGTGGACGACCCAGATCAGCCATCATTTCCAGTGTACTGTTGAGCGCGACGATGCCTTCATCCATCCGCAGAAATGCGATGCGCGGCGTGTGATAAAACACGTCCAGAATTTCATCACGGCTGGCGGGACGAGTGAGTTGTACATACCATGAATGCAAATGGCTGGTCGTATGCGATGCCTTGATAGCCATCGTGACCACGTCCAGTTCAGGAATCACAGTCTGGGCATCTGGTCCCTGATGCGATGGGATATGCTGCTCCGGCACGACCGTGTTCATGATGCCTTCGTGATCAGATTCCCATGGATCAGTCGCCCGGCGCACCAGAACGCCGCGTGCCCGCTTGAGCAGTCCGGCGTCTTTCAGAACGCCCAGCGTGCGGACAATACTGGTGGTGTTGCATGATACAACCCGTGTCGTATCTCGTCCCAACGCAGTTGCATAATTTGCCTGTGCGACAAATGAATGCCCGGTCAGGTTGTGTTTCTCGCCGCCCTGAAAAATAGATTTCACCCCGGCGGCCCGATATTTCTCCAGATTGGCGGCAGCAACCTTTTTGGGCGTCGCATCCGCCACCACATCGACCTGTTTCAGCAGATCATCAAGTGTCCCGGCAAGGGGAATTCCGGCGGCCTGCATCTGTTGCGCCGCTTCCGGCGACGATGCAAACACGGGATACCCTTTTTGCAGCGCAACTTTGACGCGCCAGTCGGTGACGACATCGGCCACTCCGACTAACTCCATATCATCCTGAACCACCACCGCATCCGCAATCCGTTTGCCAATCACGCCGTAGCCGTTAACAGCCACCCGCACTTTAGACATCATATTCTCCTATATGAAAAGCACGAATTATTGGTAAGGTGATGTAAGACAACCACCTCACACAAGAATTAGCATAACCCTGTTTGCAGGGCACTGATAGTGAGAAAGCACCTGATGTTGAGTGAGAGAAAGCAGCATTAGCTCGCTGGTGAAATATTTTCATCCGTTCCGTTACCCCGCGTCTCAACTGGAATCCCGCGTGGCAATGAAATTATTTCCTCTACATCCGACATGGCAATCCATCTCTCATCGTCAATTCTTAGCCAGTTGCGATCAGAGGTGGTGGCATAGACGGGATAGATACGGTTCGGCCTTATTCGAACCGATCCACTGCGATAAGGCCACGGTGCACCTCGAATGCCATATAACGCACAGAATTTTCCGCCCTTAAACCAACTTGACGGTGTGAGTGCCAGAATAGTGTTATCAGAACTGAATTCTATCTGACTATCGGGAGGGCCAGTATAAAAAGGAAGATCAAGCAAAAGCCCACCCGATTGTACTCCATAGATGCCTGATGGTGTTGCCAGCAAACGGCTATCTGAACTAAAAATAGGTGGATTACCGTCAAAATAAAACAATGTTTCTCCGGTGTCTGTACGCTTAACTCGATGATCTTCCACCCCAAAAGCAATCAGCTTACCATCCGGGCTAAAGGCATAGTCCTTATACTCGCTGTATTCGGCCTGCACTGCTGAATAGTCTCCTGTGGCGGTATCGTGTACGCCATCTCTCAGGATTACAATCAAGCGTCCGTCCGGGCTGAACTCAGAATCACCAGAAATATGAAAGCGCTCCTGCCAGGTTCCAGTGTCAAAAACCTGTCTGGAGGTTGCCATCATGGTACTATCGGGGCTAAATTCCAGTGTGAAGCCCTCGCTGAACTGAAACACCACCTCACCAGTTTGCACATCGTAAACCTCAGATCTTATCACAAGCCATCTATTATCAGGGCTAAACTTCATAAACCAGCCATCGGGAATGTCAAACCGCTTTTGCCACGTTGCAGTTTCGAAAACACCATATCCCCCCACCGCCAGCAAACTGCTATCTTCACTAAACGCAAAATGAAATATTTCTCCCAGTGACGGAAACGCGAAAATCAATTCCAGGGTAGTGGTATCATAAACCCCTTCTGTCCTGAGTAGCATCTTTCCGTCCTGGCTGAAATTTCTGTTGCTCCAATCAACCCCATCTGAAAACACTTGCTGTCCGGTTTCAATTTCATAAATTCCGTAATATGTCTGCACAAATCGTCCATCCGGGCTTAAGTTGCAACTTATTGCTGGAAGGATGTAGCCTAACTCAAGGAAATGGGCAGTGTCAGGCGTAATGGGCATGAATCCATCTACTGCCTTAACCCCGGCAAACAGTTTCAGCGTCAAAAAACACAATGAAAACACCAGCAAACTCAGTAAAATAATCTTTCGCATGTTGTCTTTCTCATCTCAAAAATCACCTCTATTTGATCCCATTACATCACAAATGGGTAATCATTCATTGACGCCACCAACGCGATTTGTCGACGATACGACAAAGTAGCCTGACTGAAACTCGTAAAGTAAAATATACACAGTCACAATAAGCGGGAGTAACCTCAGTGGAAGTGAAATCAGTGGTAATGGTGCTGGCGGACATCAGCGGCTACACCTCATTCATGAAATATCACCGTACCAGCCTCATCCATGCCGAACTCATTATCACCGATTTAATCGAATCTGTACTCGATTCGGCGGATCATCCTCTAACAATCAACAAGCTCGAAGGCGATGCTGTCTTCTTTTTTGCCGAAACAGGGGAAAATTCCCGTGAAGTAGCGCAAAGCGTTCTCGACCAGATGGAGCAGTTCTTCACAGTATTCCATAATCGCGAGAATGAGATTGTTTCGTGTAATCTGTGTAAATGTGAGGCGTGTTTGCAGGCCGATCAACTTCGCCTGAAAGTGATTGCACACAGTGGTGAAGCGCTGTTTAAAGATGTTCGCGGTTTCATGGAGTTGGCGGGGGAGGATGTCATTCTCATTCATCGCCTGCTGAAAAATTCAGTTGACGCGGATGAATATCTACTCCTCACAGAAGCGTTCGCTGACCTGCTGGAAGATAAGCCGGAATGGACTTCGCAGCCCATTGTTGAACATTATGATAGTCTGGGCGATGTTCATGTAACCGCCTACTATCCGTCAGGTCATGCTGGGCGGGAGTTAACACCTTATAAGGCAACATTGTTTGCCAAACTCAAGCAGTTTGTACGCTTTGAAACATATTTATTTGGGCGGCACCTCGGATTGTTGGCCCCGCGCCGACCAGCTAACATACCCGTTGCTAATCCATTGGGAGACTTGCGAGCACATGAACGAAGCTGACAGGGAATATTCACTCCTGGTTGGCTAGCAAGGTCGGTCACGATGGCTCCTCTTCCAGCAGTCGGGCTACCTTTTTGATGCTTCAATAATCGCCTCGGCGCGTTCCAATTTTCGCTTCAAACCCGCATTTTCCGCTTTCAGGTGGCGTATCTCAGCACGGTTCGAGTTGGCAACCAGGCCCTGTTGCTTGTCCAGCGTCCCTGCGGCCTGTGCCTTGCGCCAGTTACTGATTTGAGCGCAGTTCAAGCCCTCGCGTCGTAACAACGACCCTAACTCCCCATGCCGACACACCTCTGCTTCACCAATGATGTGGCGTTTGTACTCTGCACTCAAGCGACGACATTCCGCTTTCAGTTGCACTTCTGGATTCAGTTTGGATGATAGTGACGTGCTGTCTTTTCTTGTTCTCTGCCCTTTCATTTCTACCCTAAACTTTGAAACTAAGCACAAACCTCAATTTGGTGTTCACATGGACTATGTACCCCTCAAACCCTCGTCTACCGAAATTGATCTCTATCGATGTCGCGACATCGAGGCAGCCGTTATTGTTATCCCCCAAACTCCTTCTTGACTCTACCCCCGGGGTAGACTCCATACTCAGGGTATAGCGTTGCAAAGCGTCGTGAGAAGCGTTTTACATTCTGGGTTCATGGGGTAATCCCTGTGGTTGCCCCATATTAGACTGAGAGTAATCATGTTCAAGATTGGCGAATTCTCAAAGCTGGGTCTGATTTCCATTAAAACCCTGCGTCTATACGACGAGATGGATTTACTCAAGCCTGCCCACATTGATTCACAGACCAGTTACCGCTACTACACGCCGGAACAACTTGTGCGCCTTAATCAGATTCTGGCGCTCAAACAACTGGGCTTCACCCTCGCAGAGGTCAAAACCATGCTGGATGACAATATTTCTACTGACGAAATGCGCGGTATGCTCAGGTTGCGCCGCTCCCAGATCGAGAAAGAGATTGAGCAGGAGCTTAACCGCCTTAAATGGGTGGAAGCCAAGCTGGATTTCATTGAGCGGGGCGGCAAAATTCCGGACTCGTCGGTCGTTGTCAAAGCAGTGGATGGTTTTCAGGCACTCACCATACGTGAACCCGCACCGGAAATGAGCAACTGGGGTCCCTTGATTCAAGAGACACATGAAATACTCGAAAATCACAACATACGGGATGTTTCGACCTGTCTGGCGTTGTTTCATGGAGCAGAATATGACAATGAGATGGTGGATTGGGAACTCGCCTTCGGGCTGGACAGGCCACCTGATCACGATATTGATCTAGGCAACGGGCGATTCCTGTCACCACGCAGTGTGCCAGCCGTTGAAACGATGGCAAGTCTGGTCCATCACGGATCATACGCCACCCTCAGCCAGGGCTACAGCACAATAGGTCACTGGATTCGACAAAATGATTACGAGATTGTCGGGCCAGCCCGTGAAGTCTATCTGAAAATCGGGCTTCAGCATGGTGACCGGCATGACAACGTGACCGAGATACAGTTTCCGATCACCAAAACTTAAGGTTTCCCATGTAGGGAGGTGCAATCCCCTCTTCCGAATGCCTTCCCCGTCACCAACAGGCGGGGAAGGCTGCACTTCCTTAAAGACAATTTGTTGGAAACACGGGCGCTCTGCGTCCTCAATAAAAGGTTAGGATAAGGAGAATCTTAAAATCATGACTGAAGCACAGATAAAAGTGGGCGAACCACAACCGCAGATAAAACAGATGAGTTGGTTCATTGGCGAGTGGGACATCCAGTCGAAAATGCGCAAGCATGAAGTCGGATGGGTGGAGGATGTATGTTATTCGTCCGTTCAGCCAATGCTGGGAGGCCATGCCCTTCAGGAACGTTTCTGGGGAATGCTGGGGGGTGAGCCAATTGATGCCATGAGTATGCGCACCTTCAACGAGACGTTAGATCGCTGGGAGCAGGCATGGCTGGATACATCGGGCCATCGTATTGCAGTTTTTTATGGGGAGTGGGATGGTGAGAAGTTCATTGGTCAGAGCCGTGACACAGTGGAAAACCCTGATGCAGAACGCAAAGTCCGCGAAGTCTTTTTCGATATTGAGGAAGATCGCTTTTCGTGGAAGTTAGAAATGATCAATAAAGAAAATCCAGAATGGACTCCCATCTGGACGCTTGAATATACCCGAAAAGATTAACGCGACAGTGTTTCGGTTCAGCTATGAACGAACTAAACAAAAACCCTCCTCAATGTTGAGGAGGGCGGACTGATCGGTCCGACTCGCTACGATTCAGGCGCAGGAGTGTCCTCACCCTCAGTGGCTTCAGTGGCCTCACCCCCGGTGTCATCCGTAGTCGCCTCAATGGTTGGAATTTCAGCGGGTGCTTCCATCTGTGGCAAAGTTATGTCACAAAGTTTGTCATCATCATCAACTGTACCTGCAAGGGTTAAGTCGACCGTTTGACCCTCGGCTGCGACAGTAATATCGCACTCAACATCCGAATCGTCAACAGAACAGTCAACGCTGTCCACCTCGAATGGTACTGCGAACTCAGCCGCGCCTACCTGTTCGTCTTCACAGACTAAGTCGTTAAGGTCGCCAACATCGCCATCATTAAAGGCTTTTTCTAAGGCGTCTTCTAGTTCGCCCTCATCCAGGCCGCCTCCACAGGCGACAAGCACCATTGGCAGGATTAGCATAGTCAGGGCAAATATCAAGGTACGCTTCTTCATTTTGTTCCTCCTTGGCTATCCAAAGTAAGGTATCGTATAGGTATAAGATTCTTGATAAATGCGTCAAATGTATATGAAATGTTTATAGTGCTTAAGGGGAACAGAAGCGATGAATTTTGTGGCGGAATGTGATTAGCATACCGCCCGAATTTGACAAATAAAAACCCTCCTCGCAATGGAGGAGGGTCTAGAAACTTACTTAACTGTCAACTGAAAGGGCTTATGTCCTTAACCTTCTTCAGTAGGTTCAGCTTCAGTCTCCTCGG
>JAKEEQ010000483.1 GCA_022616515.1 Chloroflexota bacterium
ACCTACCCTCGCTCGCTGTAGCATTCAGAAAAGAAAAACACGCCCCGCTACTTTTCAGCTTTTGGCCCGTGATTTTCCTTAACTTGATGCCTATGACCCACCTACTTCCAGTGGGGCTTTTTCGGTGACAAGTCCACTACAGTTTCACTTCATAACCAAACTCCAGAAGTAAACGTTGCAATTGACACCAGCGAACGCATAAAATAAAAATCCCTTCGACACAAGTAGAAATGGGATGCATGATGTCTCAGCAACACCCAAACAACCGTCGAGAAAGTATTTCGTTACTGTCCATTTTGAAGCGATATTCCTTGTGTATGGTCGTTTGTGTTGTCATTGCGTTAATGGCGACAGCAGCGCCAATTGCTTCGCAGGAGTCCAGTGACGAGCCTACAATGGAAGCCTATCCTGTCCCGCGAGGCTCCCGCCCACACGACGTGGCTCCTGCGCCCGATGGCACGGTCTGGTACACGGCCCAGCGGCTTGGTGAGTTGGGTATCCTTGACCCGGAGACCGGAGAAACACGCCACATTCCGCTTGGTGAAGGCTCTGCGCCACATGGTGTCATTGTCGGCCCGGATGATGCCGCCTGGATCACTGATGGCGGGTTAAATGCCATTGTGCGCGTGGACGCCGAAACCGAAGAAGTCACGGTTTATCCACTGCCTGATGATGCCCCATCCGTCAATCTCAACACTGCCGTTTTCGATGATGACGGTATGCTGTGGTTTACCGGGCAAAATGGCATCTACGGGCGGCTTGATCCTGAAACAGGCGACATGGAAGTGTTTGATGCACCGCGTGGTCGTGGGCCTTATGGTATAACGTCTACGCCCGATGGAGAGGTCTATTATGCCTCATTGGCGGGTAGTTTTGTAGGTCATGTGGATACCGAAACTGGCGAAACCACCGTACTGGAACCACCCACCCCAAATCAGGGAGCGCGGCGTGTCTGGTCGGATTCGATAGGACGTATCTGGGTCAGTGAATGGAATGGCGGGAATGTATCGGTTTATGATCCGGCAAACGACGAGTGGCAAACGTGGCGACTACCCGGCGGCAACCCCCAGACATATGCTGTATATGTTGACGAAAATGACATTGTCTGGCTGAGCGATTTTGGTGCCAATGCTATTGTCAGTTTTGATCCTGAGACAGAGGAATTCACTGAATTCCTGCTACCAAGCCCTTCTGGAAATGTAAGACAAATTCTGGGTCGTTCAGGCGAAATCTGGGGAGCCGAATCGGGAGCCGATCAACTGGTGGTGATTCGGTTACCACAAGAAGACGAGTAATTCACCTGTTCATTACATCACCGAATCAACTACCTTTAATTAACTTTGTAAATTATTCCCGCTTGGATGATCGTATCCGGGCGGGAATTTGTTAACTTCGTAAAGTAATTCCAGATTTTCCTCTATCATCGCTGTCCCGGCCTATCCAGGGTTAAATTCCCAACCCGTCCGGGACGCCTGCCTCATGACAACGGGACACCCTTCAGACTACTCTGCAATCAGGAGCTAATAAACATAAAGGTGATTTACTATGCGTCATCGTGATTTTGATCTTCCATTCAAGCAATTGTTTCGTTGGGCACTGCCGGGTGCTCTCCTGCTGGGTGTACTGGCTGGTGTCTTGATTCCGCGCATTCGTGCGCAAGCTCAAGAAATGGAGCCGCAAACATATACCGTTCTGGCCGGGGATGGCACTTTTTTCAACACGCACGTGCTGGCTTTTGCGCCACAGTCACTGCAAGTGCATCGCGGTGATACCATCATGTGGCGGATCACAGGCGGGTTTCACAATGTCCATTTTGAAACGCAGCCAAGCGAACTGGTTATTGCGCCGGAAGTGGATGGTGAACCGCTGCCGCAGATTAACCCGGCATGGTTATTCCCATCTACTGTTGACGGCGCTGTTTATGAGGGTGGTGAAGCCAACAGCGGGCTTTCACTTGACCCCGAAAACCCCAGTTGGACGTTCTCGCTGGTCATGGATGTTGAGCCTGGGATATACCCCTACTTCTGCGATCTTCATCCCGGCATGCTTGGCACGATAAATGTGGTGGATGATGAGACCGAAATCCCCGGTCCTGAAGAGACACTGGCTGTGGCTGTCGCAGAACTGGAAATGCAAAGTGGTCTGAGTGTACAGAGTGCGATGGAAGCGCTGATGCAGCAGCCGACTTTTGCCGACGATGGATCATTACTGGTCAGTGCTGGACTGCAAGTAGGGGCAGCTCACGTGTTCGATTTCTTCCCGTCCGTTGCAGTGATCGAAGCCGGGCAAAGTGTGACGTGGAGTGTCCCGGATAACAGCCAGGAACCACACTTTGTTGCATGGCCGCCAGTACCCCCCGGCTCGGAGTTTGAAATCGTACCACAAGAGGCGGGGCCACCCATTCTTGCCCTGGGAGAGAATTTTTACCCATCGGTTGAAAGCGGCTCAGAAATTGGCAATGGCGACAACTTTAACAGCGGTGCGTTGATTCCCAGCATAGGTTTCGGCAGTCAGACCTTCACAGGCGAGGGTTTGGCGGGTCCGAGTTATACACTAACATTCGTCGAACCCGGAGTCTACAACTATATCTGTTTCGTCCATCCGGGAATGACGGGGGCGGTGGTTGTTATGCCACCGGCAGAGTAAAGAACTAGTGACACATTTGAGGGTCTCTGTATGAAGGCCCTCAATCACTTAAAGGAGCGAGCATGATGGAGAAACAAGCCTATCAAGAACAGACTGCTAGACTACGCTATGTACTCCCGAGCATATTGATGCTGACGCTGTTTGCGATAGGAGTCTTTGCCGGAAATGTGGTAAGCACACAGGTTGTTTCATCTGCTGAATCGGAGTCGACTGATACCAATCAGCCGGGAGGCGCAGCCATCGTTGAGCCACCGTATGCCGTGCAAGATTTCACCCTCACGGACCAGAGGGGTGAAGCACTTAGCCTGAGTGATTTAAGAGGGCGGGCCGTTCTGATGTTCTTTGGATACATAAACTGTCCAGATGTATGCCCTACCACTCTCGCAGACTACACGCTCGTTAAAGAAGCATTGGGCCGTGATGCGGATGATGTCGCCTTTGTTTTCATCAGTGTCGACGGGAAACGCGATACCCCGGAGTTGATGGGAAATTTCCTCAGTTACTTCGACTCCAGTTTCATCGGACTGACTGGCGAAGAGCACACCCTGCGGCAGCTTGGCAAAGAATATGGCCTGATGTTTGAGCAGGACCGAAACGCTGAGGATACAGAATATTTCGTTCAACACACATCACCCTCATTCTTAATCGACCCCGATGGCTATCTGCGGATGGTTTTCTTTTACGGGAGCGATCCCGAGGCAATCGTGGACGGTATACGAGAGATAGTGGGGTCATGAACGCACAAGTTTTCGTCTCAACTACCGGTAACGGACTGGCACGCGCTGAACGCGATTCCGGTGGCAGTTGGTCTGTCGAGTCAATGCTCGATGGGCAATTTGTTACTTGCCTTATGGCTGATCTACACCGCGCGAATGTTGTTTATGCGGGAACGCAGGGCAGCGGGTTACTGCGCTCGGATGACCGGGGTAAGACGTGGCGACCCGCCGGATTGGAGGGGCAGGCTATCAAGTCGATTGCCTTCTGCCGTGCGGAACCCGGCGCGATGTATGTCGGGACCAAACCACCTGCCATTTTTGTGTCCCATGATTGTGGGGAGAATTGGAACGAACTGGAGTCGTTCCGGCAGATGCGGCGCAGGCACTGGTTTACACCAGCCGAACCGGGTGATCCCTATGTGATGGGTCTATCTGTTTCACCCACCGATCCGAACAACATCGTGGCTGGCATCGAATACGGCGCTTTGCTGCGAAGCACGGATGGCGGCAAGACGTGGCAGGGCCATCTGAAAGGTGCCATCCGCGATTGTCACTCGCTCACATTTCACTTCTCGGACGGTAACTGGGTCTATCAGGGCGGTGGCGGACCACCAGCATCAGTTAGCCGCGATGGCGGAAAAACCTGGACAGCATCACGGAAAGGCATGGGTGGCTGCGCGTATGGTTTTGCCTGCGCCGCTGACCCGCAGAATCCAGCGATCTGGTATGTATCGTCGGCCCCGCTCGTGAAATTTCCGAAAATCCATATGTTTCCCCGCATGCATTGGGATGGTCATTCCAACAGCTTCATCTTCCGAGCCACGCCGGATGGTCGCTGGAAGCGGCTCGGTGGCGGGCTGCCACAACCGCTGGATTACGCAGTCTATTCCCTGATTACCGACCCAACTGCACCGGGTCATCTGTATGCCGGGTTGAGCAACGGGGACATCTGGCATTCAGAAAATTACGGTGACACATGGATGCAGCTTCCGGTGAACATGACAACGATACATCGGTCGCTCATCATGCTTTATCAAAAATAGTCACTTGGAGATTATTCAATGAAACGTATTCTAAAATGGAGTGGCATCGTGCTGAGTGTCCTGCTTGGTATTGTTCTGATACTCATGGTTATTATGAATATCCGCACGACTTCCCGACTGAACAAGACCTACGACATTCAGCCCGAAACCGTAGTTATCCCCACTGGCGAGACGGCAATCGCTCGCGGTGAGTATCTGGCACGCCTCATCTGTGTAGAGTGTCACGGCGGGGATTTAAGGGGCGACGAATTCGTTGACGAAGCTGGTCTCGTCACAATTTATGCGGCCAACCTGACACCGGGTCGCGGTGGGATTGCCGAGCGCAGTGATGAAGATTTGGTGATGGCGATTCGTCATGGCCTTGATCCTGCTGGCAAACCGCTCATCATTATGCCTGCTGAAATATTCATTCACTGGAGCGAAGAGGACTTAGGGGCCGTGATTGCCTATCTACGAACGATCCCGGCGGTGGATAATGAACAGCCAGAACCCCAAATCTCAGTCATCGGACGAACTTTGGTGGGTCTCGGATTGTTTGGAAAGCCCTTCCCCGCCGAGTATATCAATCATGACGCACCATTCAATGAGATGCCCTCCATTGGCCCCAACCCGGAATATGGCGCGTATCTGGCCCGTGCCGTTGGCTGCACGTTATGTCATGGGGATAATCTAAAAGGTGGCATCCAGCCCGAAAACGCACCCCCCGGTGAGATTCCAACATCGCCAGACATCACGCAGGCTGGAGATTTAGCGGATTGGACCGAAGACGACTTCTCGCAACTATTGCGAACGGGCACTACCCCCAATGGTCATGAGATAGATGTAGACCATATGCCCTGGGACATGTACGGACGACTTTCTGACGATGATATGGTGGCACTGTGGCTATATCTGCAATCACTACCTCTGACACCCGAATAAGATGAAGGAAACAGTTATGAATGACGAGGTAATTCAGCGAGAAAAACCGGGGCGCTTTTTGCGCTTCATGCAGTGGACGATGCCGAAGGGAATGCGCAGCTATGTCTGGCTGTATCG
This sequence comes from Chloroflexota bacterium, assembly GCA_022616515.1. Taxonomy (GTDB): domain Bacteria; phylum Chloroflexota; class Anaerolineae; order Aggregatilineales; family J027; genus JAKEEQ01. The sequence goes on from JAKEEQ010000483.1 coordinate 5,444, forward strand.
TAGACTCAATGGCCGTTTCGTTAATCGAGCGACGGGTGGTGCGCCTGTTTTGCTGGTGACAACGCGCGGTCGCCGTACCGGAAAATTGCGCACGGTGCCGTTAGGGCACATAAGAGATGGTGACGACGTGATTGTGGCCGGGACAAACGGTGGGCTGCCTGCACTCCCCGGATGGGTGCACAACTTACGCGCACACCCCGAGGCGGAAGTTCAGGTAGGGTCGGAACGCTACCCGGTACGAGCCGAATTTCTTGAAGGTGAGGAGTGGACCCGGCACTGGGAACAGCTTGTTACTGCCTATCCGGTCTACGACATTGCCCGCCGGTATGCTGGCCGGGAGATTCCGCTCATTTTATTGCGGAGAATTCAGTCGCGGTGATCAAACAGAGGAGGCTGGCATGCTGAAAAAAGCTGGCGGCGACAAACCATTGGAATCACTATGACCAGAGTAAAACGTGCGCTGACCACCAGATATGCCTACAATAGAATCAACAGTTGTACTAGTTGGGGTATCGAGATGGGCGACGCTTCTAGTGAACCGGGTACAGTCACCAGCCTCAGAGTTACTGGTAGTTATCTGCTGGCACTCATTCGCGTCATCTGGATTTTATTGGCGGTTGGCGGTGTTGTGCAGGTGTTCATCATCCTATCGTTTATGTATGAACAGTACCGTTCCCCACCAATGGTACTGGCACAATCGAGTATTTCGCCGCAGGTCTTTTTCAGTTACTTCAGCGTCCTCACAGTTGTGTCGCTGGTCGTTTTTTATGGGGTCTCAGCGTTTATGATATGGCGGCGGAAAAATGATCGGATTGGAATTCTTGTGGCGGTTTTCCTTGTGGCACTTGGTTCGTCGTGGATGGGCGGCTACGGGCCGATCATGCTCTGGACTTTGCCACTCGATAGTCCTCTGCTATGGCTGCTAGGTTCCATGCTTGGAACCGTGGCGTGGGGTGGGCTTCTATTGTTTCCGGCGTTGTTTCCTGATGGACGTATTGTCCCCCACTGGGCACGCTATCTGATTATTTATTATGTCATCACTGCCGTTGCGTCAAATACTATACCGGTAGATTCGCAGTTTTTCCCTTACAACTGGCCGCGACCATTGTTTCTCCTCCTGTTCGTGACGGTGTGGGGAAGTGCACTGTATATCCAGGTCTATCGCTACCGGCATTTTTCGAGTCCGAGCCAGCGCCAGCAGACTAAATGGGTGGTGTTTGGCTATAGCGTTAGCGGTCTACTCCTCCTTACGGCTG
>JAKEEQ010000484.1 GCA_022616515.1 Chloroflexota bacterium
CCACGCACCGGCACAACCGCCCTCTATACCTATTTGCAGGACCACCCGAACGTGTTTATGTCTGAGCCGAAAGAGCCACACTTTTTCGCAGAGACATCGTTGTATCGGCCCATAAAATCACTCGACGCATACATGAATTTGTTTGTGCACGCTTCCAATGAGCATACTTGTGTGGGCGAGGCATCAACAGGCTATCTTGCCAGTGCCGATGCGATTCAGAAAATCCGGGAATTCAGCCCGGACGCACGACTGCTTGCGATGTTAAGAAATCCGCTAGAACTGGTACATTCCTACCACCAAGATCTGATTCACTATAATCGTGAGGATGTCACTGATTTCGAGCAGGCATGGGATTTACAGCCGCTGCGGGCAAAAGGCGAACACCTACCTCCTCTTGTCAAAATCCAATATCGCCCCGGTAATGTCGTGCTTCAATATACCGAACTGGGAATGCTGGGTAAGCAGGTCAAATGTGTGCTGGACACCTTTCCTGACGAGCAGGTGATGCTCATCCTTCAGGAAGATTTCCGCGCCAATCCAGCACAGATTTATCAGGATGTGCTGCATTTTTTGGATTTACCCGATGACGGTCGACAGGATTTTGAAACCGTCAATCAAACAGGCGCATACCGTCTCGGTAAGTTTGGCTTCACGCTGCGACACAGCCGCCAGTTTCGAAAATTGCGCCGTGTGGCTTTCAAATCACCATTGCTGAAGCGTGTACTTAACAAGGCAATGATTACCGAGCGCAGCGAGCGGCAGCCATTGTCCCCGGCATTTCGCGACAGGCTCATCGAGACCTATCGCGATGATATTTTGCTGCTGGCGGATTTACTGGACCGTGATTTGAGTCACTGGATATCTGAACAAATGTGAACCTGAAATTTAGTAGGTAGTATAAAAACGAAAACGCCAGACAAGTTATCTGACGTTTTGATTGTGCCGGAGGTGGGAGTCGAACCCACACTCCCGTAATGGGAACTACGCCCTGAACGTAGCGCGTCTGCCAATTCCGCCACTCCGGCAACATAGTAAATTGTACTCGTTTATGAAGCAGATAGTCAAGGGAGAAAAACGTGGATATTGCAATCATGATCGAAGGCCAGATGGGGGTGAATTGGGACAACTGGAAACGAACTGTAAAGGCTGTGGAAGACCTCGGATTTGCCGGGATTTACCGTAGTGATCACTTTACGAATGGAAACACACCAGATTTTGATTCACTTGAGTTGTGGGTATCACTGGTCTGGGTTGCCGACAATACACAGCGTATAGACTTCGGACAGCTCGTATCACCTGTCTCGTTCCGGCATCCAGTCTGGCTGGCGCGACAAGGTTATCAGATTGATGATCTGTCCGGCGGGCGTTTTACTTTGGGGGTCGGAGCTGGCTGGCAGGATCGCGAACACAATATGTTTGGCTTTCCACTATTGTCCGTCAAAGAACGGCTGGATCGTCTTGAAGAAGGCATGCAGGTGATTACTGGTCTTATTCGCTCGAATGAGCCTGTTTCGTTTCAGGGAGAGTATTATTCCTTGCAGGACGCACACTTACTGCCGAAACCACGACGTAAAACTCCTATCCTGATTGGTGGTAATGGCAAGAACCGCATCCTGCCGATGGTTGCCCGATACGCTGATGAGTGGAATGGGACTTCTATGCATACTACTGTTTTGAAGGAAAGACTTGAATTGCTGGATCAATACTGCGAAGAAAACAACCGCAGTCCATCTGAGGTGAAACGGTCGATGATGACTGGACTTATTTTTGGACGTGACGATGCTGAAATGAAATCAAAATCTGAGGGCCGCGACATCAACGCCATACGTGAACGGGGGATGATCGTTGGTACACCGTCACAGGTGCAAGATCAGCTCGGGGAATTGGCGGAAACGGGCATCTATCGTGTGATGCTGCAATGGCTTGATCTGGATGATATGGACGGGCTGGAAGCCCTCGCTAAAGTTGTTTTATAAGGAGAATTTGAAAATGTCTGATAATGAACGTCCACCGCAACTTGACGGTGAACTTGTCCAGCAGTTTGTTATCGCCTGCCATCGTGATCTGGAAGAGGTGAAACAATTTCTTGCACAGGAACCCCGGCTGCTGAATGCAAGCTGGGATTGGGGCGGCGGTGATTTTGAGAACGGATTGGAAGGCGCGGCGCATACCGGTCAGCGCGAGATTGCTCTGTACCTGATTGAGAACGGTGCGCGGGTCAGCTTGGTTGCAGCGGCTATGTTAGGCCAGCTTGAGGTTGTCAAAGCCATTATTGATGCCAACCCGGCGGCCCTTGAAAGCAAAGGAGCGCATGGTATCCCGTTGATGCGTCATGCGCTCATGGGCGGCGATCAAGCCAAAGCCGTCGTCGAATTTCTGGAATCACGTCAGGTTTAATGGTCGCTCCTGCACAACACGAGCAATATTCTCAATGAATGGTGCGCGTACAATCCCGTTTTCGGTGACAAGGCCGGTAATGTACCTGGCGGGCGTGACATCGAAGGCGGGATTGCGCACCGGATAATCCTCCGGGACCAATGCTTTGCCGTAAGGTGTTCGCAATTCGTCGGGGCCGCGTTCCTCAATTGGAATGTCTGCCCCGGATTGGATATTCATGTCAATCGTGGATGTCGGCACCACCGGATAGAAGGGCACACCATTTTCTTTCGCGAGCACGCCGAGATGATAGGTGCCGATCTTGTTGGCGGTATCGCCATTGGACGCCACCCTATCGGCCCCCACCAAGACAATATCTACCTCACCATGCGCCATAAAATGACCCGCCGCCGAATCGGGGATGATCTCAAATGGAATACCTAACTGCTTGCATTCCCATGCCGACAGACGCGCTCCCTGCATCCGGGGACGGGTTTCATCCAGCAAGACGTGAATGTTCTTGCCCTGCTCATGGGCCATACGGATAACGCCCAGTGCCGTGCCGTAATCCACTGTTGCCAGCATACCCGTGTTGCAGTGATGTAAAATCGTATCGCCGTCCTTGATGAGTGTGGCTCCATTGGCTGCCATCCGACGGTTAATGACGACATCATCATCGGCAATATTTTGTGCCTCTTGCAGCAGGGCTTCACGCAGTTCTTCAGCCGTCACAAGGTCACTTGACGTGGCAAGTCGCAGGATGCGGTCGACCGCCCACATGAGGTTAACAGCGGTTGGCCGTGCTGCCTTTAACCGTTCTCCAGCTTCTCCGAGATACTGTTGCAGTGCCTTTAAATCACTGGTGGTGTTCTGATTGGCGGCTAAAACCATGCCAAAACTGGCCGCCGCGCCAATCGCCGGAGCGCCACGTACCACCATTTCTTTAATCGCGGTGGCGACGTCTTCGTGTGTTTCAAAGTCAACGTGAACAAATTCCCACGGAAGCTGGCGCTGGTCGATCATCTTCACCTTGCCAGCATTCCACTCTACGGTTCGCATATCGTCATCTCCCTACTGTGCTGGAATTTTTTCAATCAATATTAACATTATTTATCTTGACCGCCGTCCGGTAAAAGTTTACGATGCTTATTGTAACCAAGTGTAGAGGCTATTGGTATGGAAACAGTTGTCGTTGCGATGAGCGGCGGAGTGGATAGTTCGGTGGCGGCAGCCCTGCTGGTTGAACAGGGCTATAACGTCATCGGTATGATGATGCGTCTGTGGTCGGAGGAGAGCGTGAACGGTTATGGCGGTCATAACCGCTGCTGCACCCCTGACCAGATGGCAGATGCACGCCGTATCGCGAACAAAATCGGCATCCCATTTTATGTTATAGATACCCGCGAGTTCTTCTATAAGACCATCGTGGAATTTTTCATTGACCAGCACGACGCCGGGCTGACTCCCAATCCATGCCTGCAATGCAACCGCCATATCCGCTTTGAATGGCTGCTGAACCACGCGCTGTCGATGGAAGCCGATTATCTGGCGACGGGACATTATGCGCGAGTTACAACCGCCGAAGATGGAAAAAAGCAATTACGTAAGGCGTATACGCTTGAAAAAGACCAGTCCTATGTCTTGAGTGTGCTGACTCAGGAAAAGTTGCAAAAAGCCATGTTCCCCATTGGCGAGTACACCAAGCCAGAAGTTCGTGAACTGGCCCAGAAATTTGGTTTGCCCGTCGCCAGCAAAGGCGACTCGCAGGATTTGTGCTTTCTGGGAGATGGTGATTACCGCCGCTTTTTGATGCAGCATCGCCCTGAGATGTTTGAGACAGGGCCAATTACGTTGTCGGATGGCACAGAAGTTGGTGAGCACAACGGCCTGCCCAATTATACGATTGGTCAGCGCAAGGGTCTGGGCATTAGCTATCATGAGCCGCTGTACGTGCTCAAAATGGATGTCCCCAATAATATTCTAATTGTCGGCACACGCGATGAACTCGGCACAGACAGCCTGACCGCCCGCAATTTCAACTGGATTGCCGGGGAACCACCCTCAGCAGAGTTTGAGGCGGAAATCAAAATTCGCTACAAGGCAAAGCCAGCCCTTGCTATAGTGACGGTGTTGGACGATGGTCGTGTTCGGGCGCGATTCGATGAACCGCTGCGTGACATCACGCCGGGGCAGGGCGCGGTCATCTATCAGGATGATTTGTGTCTGGGCAGTGGCCTGATTGAACGCCGGGAGTTTATCCGCGAACCTGCGTAAACAGGAGTGTGCGCTGCGATGCGCAATGTGTATATCGGGCTGGCAAGCTGGATAGTCATTCTGGCTGGAACTCTCCTCACAACATCCATCAATTTTATGGATGAAGTATCGCTAATCATCACTTTCGCGATGCTGGTGCTCGCGCCGCTGGTGTTGGCACTCCTACCAACCGATCATCGCCTGTACACTTTGCTAACTCAAATGCATCCTATTGCGGCCCTCATCGCATCAGCCGCATTCCTGTTCAATCCCGGCATTCTAGCGGTGTTATTTGCGCTGATATGGCTGGTCTTCACCGTGTTGGTAGCGCTGCTGGGCGTTATTCGCCTGCTCGATCATGGCTGGGGATTGTGGGAAGAATTTGCCGTCAATCTGGGGCTGATTTATCTCCCGGTGGGGGCGGTGTGGCTGGTGATGGACCGGGCGGATTTCCAGCCGCTGGAGTTCAGTGCTGCCATTGTCCGCCTAACCGCCGCCCACTTTCACGTCATCCCGCTTGGCGCACTGGTCATTGCCGGTATGATTGGACGATTAATTCACCAACATCGCCCCTCGCTGTGGAAGTTTTATCTGCCCATCATAACAAGTGTCGTGATTGCGCCGCTGTTCGTCGCATTGGGTATAACTTTCTCAGATGCCATCGAGGTGGTGGCCTCAATCTGGCTGGCGTTGGCGCTGTTTGGTGTGGCGCTTGTCGTGCTGATTGTTATTTTGCCCGCTATCTCCGATATGATGACCAAAACACTACTGGCGGTGTCGGCATTGGCAGTGATTGCCACGATGCTCTTTGCCAGCTTATATGCACTGGGTAGTTTCAACATCCCCACGATGGTCAGTATTCATGGATGGGTAAATGCAGTTGGGTTTGCATTTATGGGGCTATTGGCCTTGAGCCAACTCAAGCCAGCAATGCGCGAAAAGATTACACCTGTTCCGCCAGTATGGGAACGGTTACGCTCCTTACGACTGTCATAGAATTAACAGATACTCTCGCAATGTCGTTTTCCCATCAACAAAATTTCAATTTCTAGAATATAGTTGATATAACCCTGTGAATTGTGCATATCGACCAGTTTACAACGCATATATACATGTTATAGAATTTCTAGAACCAATTTTGGTTCATAAAAGCTCAAAAAGGAGTGAATATGCAAGCGGTCCGGTTACACAATCTCAAAAAGACCTTTAAGTTGAAACGCAAGGCACCGGGGCTAATGGGCAGCATCCGGTCACTGTATAAGCCTGAGTGGAATACTGTCGAAGCCGTCAAAGGGATTTCACTTGAGATTGAACAGGGAGAACTGCTGGCCTTCATTGGTCCCAATGGCGCAGGCAAATCCACCACCATTAAGATGTTAACCGGCATCTTGCATCCATCCGAAGGGGAAGCTGAAGTTCTGGGCTACGTCCCTTACAAACAGCGACAACAGCTTGCCTATCACATCGGCGCGATTTTCGGACAAAAACCGCAGCTCTGGTATCACCTGCCACCCATCGACACCTTTGAATTATTCGCGCATATCTACGAACTCGATTACACCGCCTACCAGAAACGCCGTGATTTTCTGGTGGAGGCACTGCAAATTCAAGATTTTCTGGAAACCCCGGTGCGAAAACTGAGTTTAGGCCAGCGGATGCGCTGCGAAATTGCCTCCAGCCTACTCCATGCGCCCAAAATCCTGTTTCTGGATGAGCCGACTATCGGGCTGGATGTCATCGCCAAGCAGCACTTGCGCGAGGCAATCAAGACACTGCACGAAGAAGAAAACCTGACCATCTTCCTGACCAGCCACGATGTTGGCGATGTCGAGGCATTATGCAAGCGGGTGGTCATCATCAATCATGGGCAGGTGATTTTTGACGACAAGACATCCGCACTAAAACGCCAATATCTGACCCACAAAATCATCGGAGTACGCTTCGGGCGCGAAATACCGGAAGATTTCTCGGTGCGTGATGCGGAACTGCTCAAGCGCGGAACATGGGGAGCCAAAATCCGGCTGGACACGTCAATCCGCCCTGTCGATGATCTCATCATGGCATTAATGAGTTATGCGCCGGTGGTGGACCTGACCATTGAAGACCCGCCGATGGAAGAAGTCATCCGCGAAATCTATACGGCTCAAGAGTCCATCCATCTGAACCACAAAGAACAGCAGGAGGTTCCTGCATGACGACATTTGCGGCTGATGCGGGTACGTGGCGGGCCAAAGCACGTAAGTATCGCGCCATTGCCAGAGCCAATGTCCAGAACAGTCTGGCCTATGCGTGGGATGCGCTGACACCGGGTATCTTTGTCACCATCTTCATCTTTATTTTCGCCCAGATCTGGAAAGTGACGTTTGCCAGCCAGAATACCAACGTCATCAATGGCCTTACCCTGAATATGACCATCTGGTACTTTGTGTGGGCGGAACTGGTGCAGCTTTCCAAGATAGATCCGGTGACGACCATTCAGAACGAAGTCAAAGATGGCAGTCTGGCCTATACACTGGGCCGCCCCTATAACTACGTACTGTACCATTTCTTTCACGGGTTGGGCGGTGTAGGCATTCGGCTGGTCTCCGTACTGGCTTTCGGATCGTTCGTAGCCGGGACACAGGCCGGACTGCTGGCAAGTTTTCGCCTTGAAGTCATGCCGCTGGTGCTGTTTGTGACGGTCTTGGCCTTTGTGCTGGATTACTGCATCATGGCGATGATCGGACTGCTGGCGTTCTTCTTCGAGGATGTGATGGCCTTCCGTTTCATCTATAGCAAAATCACGTTTGTGCTGGGTGGCCTGCTCATTCCGGTGGACTTTCTGCCGGATACAGTCCAGAGCATTGCACGGGTGCTGCCGTTTAATCTGGTGGTCTATGCGCCGTCGAAGCTGTTTGTCGCCTGGGATTGGGAACAGTTCGGCTTTGTTGTCATCATGCAGTTTTTCTGGATAGGCGTTATGGCGGGGCTGTTAACTCTGTTCTACCGCTATGGCGTCAAACGTGTCACGATTAATGGAGGATAGCGCGATGTTAAGGGAGATCAAGTTTGTCCTGCAACTGATCAAACTCAATATTGCCAGTGCGATGGAGTACCGGGCCAGCTTTCTGATGCAAGCGGTTGGTATGTTCATCAATAACGGCATCTATTTCGTGTTCTGGATTCTGTTTTTCGATAAATTTGGAGAACTGCGTGGTTACAGTATTGACCAGATTTTCCTGCTGTTCGCTATCATTACGCTGGGATTTGGGATGGCGCTCACGTTTGCCGGAAACGCCAATCGTATTGCCGAATTTGTGGCACAGGGTCGTCTCGATTACTATCTCACTCTACCCCGTCCGGTGCTGCCCCATCTGCTCTTTAGCTGGATGAATCCGTTCACATTTGGGGACCTTTCATTCGGGGTGATTTCGTACTTCTTCACAGGACGCTTTGACCCGGTTTCGATAGTGTTGACATTTGTCAGTGCTGTGCTGGCGGCGGTGATATTTGTGTCCGTTTTTGGCATTTTTGGTAGCCTCGCCTTTTACATTGGCAATGCGAAGGAAATCACGTTTTTCCTCGGCAATGCCATGATTAGCTTCTCTCTATACCCTATAGGGTTGTTTCAGGGAGCGGTACGCCTCATTCTATATACTCTGATCCCGGCAGCGTTTGTGGGGGCCGTTCCGGTTGAGATTGTCGAGACAGGAAATCTGAAATTGCTGGGTTATCTGGCAATTGCCGCTGCAATAGGAGCCACCCTGATGACGGTCGTTTTCCAGACGGGGTTACGTCGTTACGAAAGCGGCAGCGCCATTAACGTCAACATGTAATGCATTCGCCCGCAAGATACAAAATGTGGTAGGATTTGGTTGTCGTGATGGGGAGAGAGGTAGATATTTCATGACAACTATCCTTATTGTTGATGACGACGCCGAATTGCGGGGAATTTATCGCCAGACACTGGAACGTCAGGGGTATAGTGTCTCAGAGGCAGAAGATGGCGTCGATGCTATCAAACAAATCAACTTCAGTAAGCCAGATGTCCTCATTCTGGATATGATGATGCCGCGCATGGCAGGAACAAATGTCTTGAAAATGCTATCCGAAAGTGAAATGCTAGAATCAATCCGGCGCGTGGTGGTGACAGCCTATCCAAACTATCGCGACACTGCTCTCAACTATAACGTTGACCAGTTTCTGGTAAAGCCGGTACGGCCTTCAGACATAGTAAATGCTGTTAAGTTTGCGTTAGATTAAAATTTGCTACTTGGCAGAAGTTGGTTAAATGCGTAAAATGTGCGGCGCTATAACTTTGTCAAGGAGCTATCAAAAACCATGAATAAAACAGATTTTATTGCCGCCGTTGCAGAAAAAGCAGGGATTACTAAAGCAGACGCGCAGCGCACCGTGAACACCGTTCTGGACGTCATTACCGACACACTCGCCAGCGGTGATCGTATCGTTTTGACTGGATTTGGGTCATTTGAAGTACGTGAGACCAAGAAGCGTCAGGGTGTTAACCCGCGTACCAAGGAAAAGATCACCATTCCAGCGTCCAAGCGCCCGGCTTTCTCAGCAGGTGCGGAACTCAAAAAGGCTGTTTCAGACAAGTAATAGCATCGCATCGCCCGGAACATACACCGGGCGAATGTATTTCTATCCCCTTTCAAACCTCTACTCTTCTTTCAAACAACGCCCACCTGATGCTTGCCTGATGGCTGGCGCATTTATCGTAAACTATGTACAGTTAATCTCAGCTTACTTATTCGTCATGGAGACCATCTATGCTAGCAAAGACACGCCTCGCCAAGTTAGGCATCATTGTACTGCTGGTAGCTGCCCTCGCAGTGGTGCTGGCCCCATCGGTTTCAGCTCAGGGCGGGCAAACCTATACAGTGCAACCGGGCGACAATCTCTATCGCATTTCGGTGCGATTTGGCACGACCATTCAAGCGCTCGTCGCCGCGAATAATATCGCGAACCCAAATTTGATTTTTGTCGGTCAGGTGCTGGTTATTCCAGAAGGAGCAACCACTCCGCCCGACACACCACCAACGAATCCTACGCCTCCACCCTCGAACCCGCCACCAAGCAGCGAGATTGTGACCTACACTGTCGTGAGCGGCGATACACTGTTCAAAATTGCCCAGCGTTTCAACACTACCATTCAGGCAATTGTGGCGGAAAACAACATCGCCAATCCCAACCTGATCTTTGTCGGTCAGGTGCTGCGTATTCCATCTGGTGGAGGCACTACACCCCCACCCACCACGCCCGCTCCCGGTAACCCACCGCCGCCTGTGCCACCGGGGACGAGTGGTGCATTTGAGTTGGGTGGACACGTTGCCGGATACGGGCGCGTCGGCGAAATGCGATCCGCCGGTATGATCTGGGCCAAGAAACAAATTCGCTGGAACCGGGGGGAAGGCACGGGGGCTGCTGCCGGAGCCATCAATGAGGCGCACAACAACGGCTTCAAGATCTTGCTGGGTATCGTCGGTGTTCCGAGCCAGATGGGTGACTTCAACCAGTATGTTCAGGAATACGCGGCCTTTGTGGGTGAGGTCGCCGCGCTCGGCCCCGACGCTATCGAGGTATGGAACGAGCCAAATATCGACCGTGAATGGCCTGCCGGACAGATCAGCGGCGGTAACTATACACAGTTACTGGCGTCCGCTTATACAGCAATCAAATCCCGCAACTCCAATGTGATGGTCATCAGCGGCGCACCCGCACCTACCGGATTCTTCGGTGGAACGTGTCAGGCAGGTGGCTGCGACGATAACGTCTTCCTTGCCCAGATGCGCTCGGCTGGAGCATCCAATTACATGGACTGTGTGGGTGCGCACTACAACGAAGGCATCATCAGCCCGGACTTCCGCAGCGGCGATCCGCGCGGCGGTCACTATACACGCTACTTCTGGGGCATGTTGGACCTGTATTCCAACACCTTTGGCGGGGCACGCAAGGTCTGCTGGACCGAACTTGGCTATCTCTCGCCCGAAGGTTATGGCCCGCTGCCCGGTCACTTCTCGTGGGCGTCGGATACCAGCGTTGCTGAACATGCCGAATGGCTCGGTCGGGCGGCGGCATTGTCACGCAGCAGTGGTCGGGTACGCCTGATGATTGTTTGGAACGTCGATTTCACCGCGTATGGCGACGATCCGGTGGGAGGCTACGCCATTGTCCGGCCTGACGGAAGCTGCCCGGCCTGTGGTTCGCTTTCGGCGGCGGTACGATAACCTGATAATCTCAACAAAATAGAACACGAACTGCTGTGTGGATAGTCTGCACAGCAGTTTTTTGATATTACCCCGCAAGAATTCGATAAACAGGAAACTCCTCCGATGATATGATATTTGAAAGCATGAGACGAGGAATCGATGGACACATATTGGGACGCCATAACCAACCGTAACACTGATTATGACGGCAAGATTGTCTATGCGGTGAAGACAACAGGAATTTACTGCAAACCGTCTTGCCCTTCCCGCAAACCAAAGCGTGAAAATGTTGTGTTTTTCAACGTACCGCATCTGGCGGAGACGGCAGGCTACCGGCCCTGTAAACGCTGTATGCCAACTGCCCATATCGATCCACAGGTGGAGCAGGTCGAGGCCATCTGCCGCTACATTGAGGCCAATCTTGAGAACGCATTGACGCTTGAGCATTTGAGCGATGAATTTGCGTTGAGTCCGTTTCATCTCCAGCGTACCTTCAAGGACATCGTTGGTATATCGCCACAGCAATACACCGAGGCGCTGCGCTTGCAGCAGATTCGGGCCGCGCTGGGCAATGGCGAGAACATTATCGAAGCCATTTACGCCGCCGGATATTCGTCAACCAGCAAATTGTATACATGCGCGGATATGGTGTTGGGCATGACACCGGGCACTTACCAGCAAGGAGGGAGCAATATGAACATCCTATACACCATTGTGGATTGTAATCTCGGCAAGCTGCTCGTCGCTGCAACTGAGCGTGGGCTGTGTGCGGTACGCTTAGGTAATGATGTCGATTCACTCGAAACGGAACTGATGCGTGAATTCCCTTCAGCAGGGCTTGAACGCGATACCATCGTGCTGACAGGCTGGGTCAACGAGATTCTGGCCTATCTTAGCGGCAACCAACCTCATCTGGCGCTACCTCTCGATGTGCAGGCAACAGCTTTTCAACGTCAGGTGTGGCAGGCATTGCAAGAAATCCCCTATGGCGAGACACGCACTTATGCGGATATTGCGAACGCGATTGGTCAACCTACGGCAAGTCGCGCGGTAGCCAACGCCATTGGCTCGAATCCGGTGGCGATGGTGATACCCTGTCACCGCGTGGTTCGCTCCGATGGCAGTCTGGGAGGCTATCGCTGGGGTATTGATCGCAAAGAATCACTGCTGGCCGTCGAACACGCCTGATCTACCTCCACTGTAATCATTGTACTTCAGGCTCGGTGTGGATGGTCACTCGGTGAAACTGTGGGAAGTTGGTGCGCAGGTGCAGTTCCGCATCTTCAGCAATAGCGTGAGCGGACTCGATACTCATATCACCCGGCAGATGACAGTGAGTGGTCAGCACAAACCCGCGCCCATCACGCCGCACTGTCGCGGCATGCCAGTTGCCCTGAGGAAAGAATTGATTGAGCTGGTCAAGCGCCTGCTGCCGGAAAATTTCCATCTGTGGCGTCTCATTAGGGGTCGCGGTAGGGGTGGCCTGTGGTTCAATATGGGTGACAATATCGACCAGCTCAAGTTCCTCATGTAAACGTGCCTCAAAAGCATCAATCTGGTGGTGCGCATCCTCAAGCGTCGCACCACCCGGCACCTCTACATGCAATTCCAGCACACGACCATCCGGCGTTGATACCCCGATAACTTCATGAACACCCAGCCCCATCGCATCTGCTGCTGCTCGTGCCGCTGTCACATAATCCAGCTTTTCGCTGTTATCTGCCGATAACTGCACACGCACTTCATCAATTTGAGGGAAAGCCTCGCAAATGCGCTGCTGTAACGTGGATGCCAGATTTTGGGCCAGTTCTGCACTTATCACACCCGGAACCTGAACATCAAGGTCAACCTGTATGTTATCTTCCCTTCCTCGACTCCGTGCCCGCAGCACCTTCTGTACACCCGGTGTATCTTCAACCGCTGCTTTAAGTTCCTTCGCAGTCAGGGGGGCCGAATCGACCAGCACCATGCTCGTATCGCGGATAATGCGCCAGCCAACCCGACCGATGAAGCCCACAATTAATAGCGCAATTACGGCATCCATCCAGCCCAAACCTGCTTCCACGAGCACCAGACTCAACATTGCGGAAATCGTTACCCAGATGTCGGTTGTTGTATGCTGCGCATCTGCCAGCAGTAGTTGCGACTCAAGGCGTTTGGCCTGTCTCCGCTCGTAGGTTGCCACACCGATATTGATAACCAGTGTGCTGATCAGGATACCAAATTGCAGGGGGCCAATCTCAGGCGCAGAGCCTTCCAACAACCGCTCAATGGCTATCTGCAAAATCTCCCAAGCACCGAGCAGCAGTAAACCACCAATTGCCAGCGTCGCCAGCGTTTCAAAACGTTCATGACCATACGGATGATCTTCGTCAGGCGGTCGTGATGCCATGCGCTGACCGATTAGCCCGACAATGTTGCCCGAGGCGTCAGTGGCGCTGTGAAATCCGTCGGCAATGATGGCAATAGTGCCGGTCATCACACCAACAATGATTTTCCCTGCCGCGACCAGCGCATTCAAGATAAGAAGTTGCTTGAGTACCTGCTCGACCGCCTGCGCTTTTAAATTCATTGCCACTCCACAAAGCAATCAATGGCGACATTGTATCAAAAAGACCCCGCTATTAGGCGAGGTCCAAGTTGAAAGTTTACCGTGTCTAATTATTTAGTCGATATCGACCGTCGGTGCTGTTCCGATAATCAAGATCGCATATTCGCCCCGGCTGCGGCTGTCCGATGAGCCAAAAACATACAATAGCGGCTCGGTCGTCTCCGGCACAAGCTGGATTCCGGCGTCAAAGCTGCCCGTAATGTAGGTGCGTCCGTTGGCAATATCAATGCCACCACCCGGCAGGGCAGGTGTGCCTTCTTCACAATTGAACGAACCTGCGTCGTCACATTCGGCAATGAAGAACGCATTATTGTAGTCAATCAGGTCAGGAAAGAATTCGCCCTGAGTGGAGAACACACCATCCAGACCTTCACCAGCCGCAATTTGCAGGTGTGGATCAAGATCGGTGTAGCGGCTTATCATGTAGACACTTAAGGTTTCATCGGCCAGTGCTTCGGGAACACGGATGACGAAGCCGTCAAGTTCGGTGCTCGGCTCGATAGCCAGTCCTTCAATCACCATTGCAAATTGACCACCTTGACCATCGAAACTGCCGACCGTAACAACCGGGCTGCCAGCCCGTGGCATCGAAAAACGCACCTGAGCGGTGTTGGCACTAGCGAACAGATTACCCGCGCCGGGTACAACCGCAAAACTGCCAGCGGCGTTACGTTCATCATCATTGCAGCTTCCAACGCGGAATTCGGTTTCAACGGCAAGCACAGGATCAAAGTCATCAATGCCGAATACGGTCACGGTATAGCTGAAACCGGGATTGATGCTGATGAAGCCGAATTGCAGACCGCCATACAGCGTTTCACCAGTATCACAATCAAGTGTGATGACCTCCGACGGGTCGGCAACATCGCTGTTCTTATCATCGTCGCTGCCGCCTTTCGTCCCTCCGCCGGTATTCTTACTACCGCCTGTCCGCGTCAGCGTAAGCTCAAAGTTGCCGGTGCTGTCGCCTTCTTCAAATTCATAGCGGGACACAAAAATCAAATAATCGCCATCTTCGGGCAGAGTGGTCACAATTTGCGAGTTGGTATTGCCATCCTCTACATCGTCATTTTCTTCATAGAGAGTCTCGATGTTGTTATCCCACAGGCGCACGAGTGTATCAAGGTCACCACTGGTACCTTCCACGTCGATTACAATCTCATCGCCTTCTGCGCCTTCAAAACAATAAGCATCAAAATAACCGTTTACATCATTCGTGATGCTACCTGTGGCGCTATCTCCGTATTCGATAAATGTGAGCGTCTCACAAAAGTCTTCGTCCTGTGCGCTGGCAACGGGAACCGAGGCCAGGATTGTTAGGACCAATATAATAAAAATAATGTTTTTGCGCACTTTGCAACTCCTTTAAGTGGGAACGGGTACTTTTTAGTCTAGAGTCATTCAAATTTCTGCGCAAATGGCGCTCACGTGGGCAACAATTATTTATTGGTTTTGTTTGGGGCAAGAAACAACCAGTGGTGAATGTTGAAAAACAGACGGACTCACCGTTGCGAGTCCGTCCTTATATTTGAGGGAGTTTTTAATTAATCCTCAGCTTTTCTGCGTCCGTAATTCTCGATAAAACGATATGGATACATTTCCGGGAGGCGACTGGCCTTATCCAACCGTTGGAGTTCCTGGTCACTCAGTTCGATGTCAGCGGCTCCCAGATTATCCTCCAGTTGCTCCATGGTGCGCACGCCTACGATGACACTCGACACGGTTGGCTGCTGGCGGGTCCATGCCACCGCAACCTGAGAATAGGTGATGCCGCGCTCTTCGGCAATCTCACCCACCGCATCGATAATGGCCCAGTTGCGCTCCGTGCTCCGGCGATGCCATGCTTCTTCGGTGTCATCTTCCATGACAGCAATGCGACCATCATCAGGCTTGTCGCCGCGCTGATATTTACCCGTCAAAAAGCCACCGCCAAGCGGTCCCCATGGGGTCAGGCCGATGCCTTCGCTCTCGAACAAGTCAAAAAATTCGTACTCAATATCACGAATTACCAGACTGTATTGGAATTGCCCGGCAACAAACCGCTCCATACCACTGGCATCACTGACCGCCAGCGATTTCATCACCTGCCACGCCTTGAAGTTGGACATACCGATATACAGCACTTTCCCCTGCCGGACGAGATCATCAAAAGCCCGCAGTGATTCTTCAATCGGCGTGTTAAAATCCCAGCAGTGCATATAATACAGGTCAATGTAATCGGTATCGAGGCGACTCAGACTGTCTTCCACCGCCTTGATGATGTTGAACCGAGATAACCCGTGATAGTTGGGGTTATCACTCATCGGCGCGTTTACTTTGGTGGCAAGGATAATCTGGTCGCGTACGCCTTTGACAGCTTTGCCTGTAATTTCTTCAGAGCGACCACCAGCATAAATATTGGCGGTATCGAGATGGTTGCCCCCTGCATCAAGATAGGCATGGATAATGCGCTCCGCTTCATCAGGCGGGGTGCCACGCGGTCCCGTCTCCCCAAAAATCATCGTACCCAGCGCAATATCAGACGTCAGCAGCCCGGTATTGCCTAAACGTTTGAGCTTCATGAAAATTCCTTTACTACAAAATCGACTCTTCGATCAAACGCTCTGGCGTGTTATACACAAATTTGCCCCGCCAGAGCGCTGAATCATCCCCTAACAGATGTTCCCAATACCGTGTATCAGCATAGGGACGATTATAGCTCGCAATCTCATGAAGCCCAATCCAGCGCAGTTCGCCTTCTGTGCTCTGTATCAAATCTCCGGACGGATTATCTGCGCGGAAGATAAACAACAGCCAGTGGACCGGAAAGGCAATATCAATTGCTGTTTCAATTCCACGCAGCACTGGATTGCTAATATGTAGGCCGGTTTCTTCTTTAATTTCGCGGACAGCGCATTCTTCGAGTGTTTCACCGATTTCTATTTTGCCGCCGGGTGGCGACCACAATCCTTCATGGGGCGCATGCTTCCGTTTAATGAGCAGCACCTTAGCATCCCAAAACACGTAACACAGCGAACTGGCTACTACATGATCAGGAAATGTCATGGACGAACCCCCAGTTTTGTGTTGAAAAATTCATAAACGCGCTCCATGAACAGTACCCAATCATCTCCATCAAAAAGATGCCCCTGGCCGCGATATGAGTGATACTCAACATCTTTGCCGATATTGAGCAGCCCCCAGTAGAGATTTTCCGACCAGGCGGGCGGTGTTTGATCGTCGGCGGTACCGATGTGAATCTGAACAGGTGCAGTAATCAAATCCAGATAGAAATAAGGCGACATGCGGCGCATCATCTCATTGTTGAGAATGGCATCATTGTAGGCATCAATAATATTTTGCGGCAGATCTTCAGGCAAAATGTCGGCCCGGTTACAGCGCACGCCCGGTGTCCGTGAAATACAGCCCCGTCCCCATCGTTCGATGATCTCGGCGTCATTGCTGCTGTTCGGTGCATATAGTACGGCTGCTCTCACCCGCCGGTCAATCGTCAGCACCTTGGTCGTAATGCCACCGCCCATGCTGTGCCCCCACATGCCAATGCGATTCAAATCCGCATAGGGTAGTGATGATAGTGAGCTAACCAGATTAAGCACATCTGTCACCAGCCCGGCATGAAAGAAACTACTTCCCTCATCGGATTCGCCCCATGTACGGTAATCCGGTGCAATGGTCATATAGCCACGCAGTGACAGATAATCTGCCGCTTCCCATGTTCCAGCTCCAGGCCAATAATCGTCGCGCCGGATGTATCCATGATTCAGAATAATTACTGGAAACGGACCATTTCCCTGCGTCGGAACCTGCAAAATGCCGGTAATGGTCAGGCCGTCACTCGGATACGTAATCAGATAGCGAGTGTAGTCATCGAATGAACGCAGTGTCTCGCGAATATGGATCTCACCACCGGGATAGGCTCGTGCCCGCAGCCCTTCAATCGTGTACGGACTCATTATATGAGACGTTACCGGCGTCGCTGTAAATTTCAGTAAGGGCGCTTCTGCCATTGGGTTGGCTGGTGAAACTGGAGCGTGTGCCGCAACCAGCCCCGAACTAACAATCAGGAACAGCAGCAGTAATGTGAGGAGGGCGAATTTTAATTTCATGGCATTTGCTTCAACGTATTGACTGGTGAGTGTCATATTTTAAAAGTGTCAAATTAAATAGAAAACCCACGATTATTCTGTGATAGGATTGGTAGGCGTTTCGATTTTTTAGTAAAGGGTCGTCAATGATTCGACGTGCACGCATTGCTATCGCCGTTTTCTTCGCCGCCAATGGCTTTGTTTTTGCCGGATGGGTATCGCGCATTCCTGAAGTTCAGGACAAATTAGCGATGTCTGAAGGAACATTGGGTCTTGTGTTGCTCGGTATGGCAATTGGCCTGATTTCGGCTCTGCCCCTCATTGGCGGGGTTGTCTCGCGTTATGGCAGCCACCGGGTTACAACCGTAGCGGGTATTGTCTATTCGCTTGTACTTCCATTCTTGAGTATCGCGCCGGTGCCAATTGTATTGTTTGGAATCCTGTACTCTTTTGGTGTCATGACCGGCTTCATGGATATTTCGATGAATGCTCAGGCAGTTGTCGCCGAAAGACTTCACGGCAAATCAATCATGTCATCATTTCATGCTACATTTAGCATCGGTGGCATGATTGGGGCGGCATTGAGCAGTGGACTGATTGCATTGGGACTAAGCATACTACCTCACCTGATATTGATGTCTGTCATTTCAGCCTTGAGTTTGCTGTATGTCTCTCGCTTTCTCCTGGAAGATGATCCTCAGCCAGATCAAGACAAAGCCCCTGTCTTCAGTTTGCCGTCAAAGGCGCTGCTGCCAATCGGTATCATTGCCGCGTGTTCCACAATTGGTGAAGGCTCAATGGCCGATTGGTCAGCTATCTATTTGAGCGACACGGTAAACACATCCGCGAGTCTGGCCGCCATCGGATTTGCCGCATATTCACTGATGATGACCATCGGGCGTTTCTTTGGCGATTATCTCATTAACCGCTTCAAACCGGTGTTTATGATAAGAGTTGGTGGTGCGTTTGCAGCCTCCGGGTTTACTTTGGCGGTGCTGATTCCGCAACCAGTGCCAACTATCATGGGTTTCTGCATGATCGGAATTGGCCTATCCACTGTAATTCCAATTGCTTTCAGTCATGCCGGAAACATGCCCAATATCCCGGCTGGACGCGGCATCGCTGGAGTGGCTACTCTGGGTTACAGCGGATTTCTGGCAGGACCGCCACTGATTGGTCTCATCGCCGATGCAACGAGTTTGCGTGCCTCGTTTATCGTCGTAGCGATATTATTGCTTGGAATGGCCTCACTGGCATTTACTCTGCGCCCTAAAGTAGCTACGACTCGAGCACTTCAGGACGCACAAGCCATATAGCATTCAGGACACATCACAACACAATGGCAAGAAAAAAGACGGTTCCCGGCACCGATATTGAATATGAACTGGTTCGCTCAACACGCAAAACGCTTGGCATTACGGTTTATCCAGACCTGCGCGTGACCGTTCGCGCACCCCAAAAAGTGGGCATGGCAGATATTGAAAATATGCTGCAAGATCGCTCCGATTGGATACGCAAGCAGCTCAAGCGTTTTGCTGCTAATCACCCACCCCTCGAAATAACATATTCCAGCGGCGAAACACATCACTTTCTGGGAAAGCCCTACCAGCTTCAGGTCGTGGTCGCCAAACGGAATCGCATCGAACTGGATGGGGAATACATGATTCTCTATGTAACAGACGCCTCCGACATAGACCTGCGCGAAAACACGGTCAAAAAATGGTATCGTAAACAGGCCAAAATCATCTTTGAGGAGCGTTTACAGGCGGTGTATCATCGCGTAGAACCCCTCGGTATACCCTATCCAGAAATCCGGGTAAAGGATATGAAAACACGCTGGGGGAGTTGCAGCGGAATGGCTAAGCGCGTCAACCTCAACCTGAGGCTCATGCAGGTTCCGGTGGCTCACGTAGATTACGTCATTATCCACGAGCTATGCCATTTCATCCAACGTAATCATAGCAAAGCGTACTATGATTTACTGGCAAGCGTACTGCCTGAATGGAAACGGCTGCGTAAGGAACTCAACCGCTTCCGCGTAGTCTGAATGATTTCAACCCACGAATAACAAAAGCTGGATGAAATTCCGGGGCTTCAACAATCTCCAGGTTGGGTAAACGTTGCAGAAGGGTGTGCAGAGCTATTTGCAACTCCAATCGTGCCAGTGGCGCACCCAGACAATAGTGGATGCCAACACTGAATGTGATATGGGGGTTAGGATTGCGCGTGATGTCGAATGCATCAGGGCGATCAAAGACTGCCGGGTCATGATTGGCTGCCCCGAACAGAAACGCTATTTCCTGCCCCAGTTTGAACTGAACGCCGTTGTACGCAAAATCTTCCAGCACCCAGCGCCGAAACATTTGCAGCGGCGAGTCATAACGAAGCATTTCTTCCATCGCACCCGGTACAAGATCAAGATTTTTTCTGAGCATGATGTATTGCTCCGAATGTTTGAGCAGGGCCAGCATACCATTACCCAGCGCGTTCACCGTCGCCTCATGGCCTGCATTCAGTAACAAGATACAGGTTGCTATCAGTTCATCTTCACTCAGCGTCTGCCCGCCATCTTCCACCGCGGCCAGTCCGCTGATTAAGTCATCTTGTTGATTTACCCGGCGCTGTCTGGACAGTGTTCGCAGATACTCTGTGAATTCGCTGGCGGCCTGCACCGCCTTCTGTGCCGTGTCTTCAGAAGGATTAAGCTCATACATGCGCACAATCGCGGCTGACCATGGTCGCAATTTCCCCCGGTCCGCTTCCGGGATGCCAAGCAATTCCGCGATGACCATCACTGGCAGCGGTACGGCATACTCTTCCAGCAAATCAAACTCACTGTCCATGTCATCAATCAAATGGTTACAAATAACGGCGATTTTATCCCGCAATTGCTCCACTCGTCGCGGTGTAAACACTTTATGCACCAGAATTTTGATGCGGGTATGTTCCGGTGGTTCCTTGTCGAACATTGAGTTGTCGCTGAGCATATCAAACGCTGCATTCGCGGGATGGCGCGGCGGGATGCCAACCGCTGCCGGGTCAACAATATGCGTGATTTGACGCCCTAACCGTCGGTCACGCAGCAAGGTCGTCAGGTCGTGATGGCTGCTCACGAACCACATCCCATCATGCCAGAAGATCGGCGTGTCCTGATGCAATTTTTTAAAGGTGGGATATGGATTGGCAATAAAATCTGGCTGCGCGGGGTCAAAATAGGCAGGCATAAAGGTCCTTAATATCACTACCGCAATAATGTCCCTAGCCTACAACGATTCACCAGCAAACAAAAGACCCGCCACCGGAGAACGACAGCGGGCCAAGACTACATTCTATGCTTCAACTTTCACACCACGCCAGAAGGCCACGTAATCCTTGATTTTCGACGCGGCGTTACTTGGGTCGGGATAATACCACGCGGCGGCGGTATTAACCTCACCGTTGACCGCGATGTTGTAATAACTCGCGGTCCCTTTCCAGAAGCAGACCGTTTTTCGTTCAGACTCCTGCAAGAATTCTTTGTTCACTGATTCCGGCGGGAAATAGTGATTTCCCTCGACTACAATCGTTTCATCACTTTCGGCAATGACAGTACCGTTCCAGATTGCTTTTACCATTACATATTTCTCCAGCGAATCGTGGTTATAATAATTTCGTCGACCTGAAATGCAAAGTTCTTACGACTACCTCATGGATGACTTAATGCTGCTCTAACAAAATCTAACAAAATCTTTGCTACGCTTTCCCTTATAATGACGCGGGGAGACATAATAGGAGACAATTCATGCAGGACAATCCACTTTTGTTTATTACCCGCAACATCACGAACTTGCGAATTGTTGCGCTGGTTGCCATTATTTGGTTTACGCTTTTTTTTAATCTGGAACGATTGGACCTTAACGGCGAACCCATCATCAATTTCACAAATATCGCCTATCTCATGGTGGTGATGATTGGCTTTGGCATTTTGGCCTTTCCGAATTTGGGCAAGATTGACTTCGTGAATTCGGTGGCTTTTGTGCTTGTCATCGAGCAAGCGTTGTACATCCTTGATGGGACCCGTGTACACCAGCTTGATAGAATGGTAGCAGATTTTATTGTGGTGAGCGTTACGCTGCTCGTCATGCGTCAGGTCAGCCATTATCTGGTCAATACCGAAAATGCGTTCAACAACTACATCATGACCAGCGAAACGTCCCACATTATGCCCTTCGACACTGCGCTCCGACGCGCCGCTGAAGAAATCCAGCATCTGAAGCGTCTTAATGCAAATCTGGCGCTAATTTATGCCCGCGTATACAGCGATGATGCCTATTTAGCCGCAAGCCGCCATAACGGCGAGGTTGTTGACCAGCACCTCGCCCAGAGCTTCTATGCTCGGTATCTACAAGTTCAACTTGGTCGATATGTGATGGGAATCACGTACAGCACAGATATTGTATTTGAATACGGTTATGGGATTGCGGTATGTCTGCCTGAAGCGGATCATGAGGAAGCTCAAAAATTCATCCACCAGCTTTTTGGCTTCATCAAGTCTGATGAACGCTTAACACTATGGACCGGTGTGGCCTATTTCCCTGAAGATGCTAACGATGTCGATGACCTTTTAGACATCGCACGTAACAATATGGAGGTTCACAAGAATGAAACTGAGATTGCTGATGATATATCCCGGCATGGTGATGTGAGTGTCAGTATCACTGATCGCCTGCGTATCCAGGATCAGTCAGGTTGGGTTGGCAAGCTAGCCTATCAAAGTCCGACCTCACGCGCTATTTATCGCCCCGTCAAACGACTGATGGACATTGCCGCTGCTTCGGTCATCTTGACCGCACTTTCTCCACTTTTTGCTGTGGTGACTGTACTGATCATCATTGATGACGGTTTGCCTGTATTTTTTAAACAGAATCGTGTTGGCCTTGGCGGAAAATACTTCCGCATGTTTAAATTCCGCTCAATGTATAAAAATGCTCCGCCTTTGCAGCCAACCATCGTCAAATTGAGTAATGGCGAGATTCGCTATGATTGGCCCGACAAAACCAGCGACGATCCACGAATTACCCGCATTGGCAAATTCATTCGCAGGGCCAGCATTGACGAGCTTCCCCAGTTGATAAATGTCCTGAAGGGTGACATGAGCCTGATTGGTCCCCGTCCCAGTTCATGGGGATTAGAGCAGCATACCCTGCACCAGACCGCCCGTCTGACAGTAAAGCCCGGTATTACCGGCCTGTGGCAGGTGTCAGCCCGCGACAGCACAAACTTTGACGAGCGCTTGCTGTGGGATTTAATGTACGTCGAGAAGATGGGGTTGTGGCTCGACATCCTCATCTTGGTGCGCACGTTGGGCGCGGTGCTTCGCCGGTCGGGTAACTAGGTTGAAAACAGTCTGACGAGGAACAGGCAATCTTTCGTTGGACTTGAGCGTTTCCAGCAAATCATCATATACCAACCCATCATCGGGGAAATAAGCAACGGATACAGATGCATCAATATCCATCACATTTTTGAGGACCTGCGCAACCTGTTCAGCAATCATTGATGCACGTTCCTGCGTTGGACCTTGCAAGCACAAAATCAGGTTGCCCTGGTTCCATGCTCTGCCATCCGTTTCCCACAACAAAAACGTAACCAGTTCGGCAATCCGTAGTTGCAGATACATATATTTAATTTCTTCACGTTGATTGAAGATGCGCGTATATTCGCTTTTGCTCCAACTATGATTAATTTTTACATAAAGCAGTGCCAATCTACGATCAAAACGGCGTGCCTGAGCAATTTTCTGCCGGATGGCGAGTTCGCCATGATGGGTGTGTTGGATAAGTGTATTGGTTGGATTAAGTACTGATTCTCGGATGGCATCCCCGAATGAGAAAATAGACTGTGCAAGTTTTCGGCTGATCACGACAGTTATGCCCAGACCAACTATCTCAAGGACCATGATATACGTGTAGGTTGCTGCATCCATGCCGGAATTGAATGTCAGTATCTTACCAATGATGTACATGGCTCCGAATAGCGCCAGAATCACCTGCCATGACATCCGGTTCATCTGGACCAGTACGAGATGACTGATCATGATGAATGCGCCAATCACATATACAAATGAACTGATATTGATGTGGCCCAGGAACAGTAATTCGTCCGGGCGTTCAATATTCAGCGCAAGAAATAACCATGCAATAGTAGCAATAATAAGCAACCTGAAACGATACATGTTCAATTATTCTCCTGATTAGCAGGTTTATGCTTGGGAGAGGGGGCACAAGACTACTGTTATATATCCTATTAAAAATATCATATGTCCTGCGATAGATTTAATGGCTTCTTTACAATTTTCAAACAAAACTTGAGCTTCAATGAAGCCATCACTAAATGGCTTTAAATGCTTTTAAATGTGTATTCTGTAGGGAGTTTGTCAGCCAGCGTGAAGGTAAATATTGACATATTTATTTTACGTACATTAATTTGTTTTCGGTTATAATTCTGACGGTAAACAAACCAATAAAATAATATCCACATCCATCTGATTAGCGGTTACTCGTTCACGCGATGTACTAGTCCCTCCAGCGCCAGCAGATAACTCCGCCAGCCAAATCCGCTCACCTGACCAACACACACCGGGGAGATATAAGAATGCTGGCGAAAAGGCTCACGCGCATGGATGTTGGACAGGTGACACTCAACGGCTGGCAGCCCAACGCCGGATATGGCATCGCGTATCGCCACCGACGTATGGGTATATCCACCCGGATTAATCAAAATGCCGTCAGCGTCTGTTTGCTGGATAAGATCAATTAGCTCACCTTCATGATTCGATTGATGAATATCCACCGTCACGCCAAGCGACTCTGCTTTGTTCAACAATTTCTGATTGATATCAGCCAGTGTCATCGACCCATAAATCTCCGGCTCACGTTGGCCCAGCAGATTCAGGTTGGGGCCATGCAGCACGAGGATTTTCATGTTTCTTTCAACCTCTCCAAAACCACCAACACCGTTTCACGCGGCACGCCCTTCACAATCACCGGTTTGCCGATGCCTTGCAGGGCAATGAAGTGGGACTCAGCGTCTTTCCATTTTTTATCCATCGCCATCGCCTCATAGATTTTCTCCGGTGCGTAATGGCGATAACATGTCGGTAAGCCCTGTTCGCGGACCTTTTCTCGAACGTAGTTCACGGTTTCGGCGTTAATCATGTGCAGTTGCTGGGAGAGCAGAGCTGCCCCAACCAGTCCAACTCCAACCGCATCACCGTGTCGCCAGCTATAGCCGCTCACCTGCTCAAGGGCATGGGCGAAGGTATGGCCTAAATTCAGATGAGCACGTTCCCCGCGCTCATAGGGATCACGCTGCACAATATCAATCTTCACCTGAACTGCCCGCTTAATTGTTTCCAGCATCGTTAAATTCTCCTCCAGCAGTTCAGGGTCCGCCAGAAAACCCGCTTTGATGACTTCTGCCATTCCAGCACGTTTTTCCTCCGGCGGTAAGGTATCCAGTACACGCGGGTCTATTAATACCAGTTCCGGCTGTTTGAATGCCCCCACCAGATTCTTCCCCATTGCTGTATCGACACCAACTTTCCCGCCGACGGAAGAATCGACCATCGCCAGCAGGGTAGTCGGGATTTGCACCAACCGCACACCGCGCATGTACGCTGCCGCCACATAGCCCATCGTATCGCCGACCACGCCGCCGCCAAGAGCGATGATGAGACCGTTACGGTCGAGTTTGTGCCGCGCGACCGCATCAAGCATACGAACAACGCTGTCCAAATTTTTGTATTGTTCCCCGGCAGGCATGACGACCAGTTCTGCTTTTGGAAACCGCGCCATCAATGCCTCGCCGTAGAGAGGCGCAACATGAGTATCTGTGGCGATGATCGTTCTGCGATGAGCTAGTCCATAGACATCCAGAATATCGGGAAGATTATCGAGTAAGTCCTCCCCGATGAGCAGTGGATAGCTGCCTTCTGGTGATTGCACACGCTGTTCCGGTTCGCGAATGGCAGTGTCTTGCTTCCATATATGACTAACATGAGAAACAAGTTCGTTTATGTGTAGTCCTGACGTGTCCACCCGCCACCGGAAGCTTTCATAAACTGGCGCACGTTTCCACAGCAGTACTGCAATTTCCACCTGTGGGTCCTCGACATTGAGCAGCGGTCGATTGACATCATCTTTGATGCGGTCATAAATGACGACAGGTTGTGCTGTCAGGCAAATGATTGTTGCATCGCCAAACGCCATGCGATTGGCAGGATTTAGTAGTGCGCCGCCGCCCGTTGCCACAATCAGTGCCCCCTCCCGTGCAGCGATGTCGTGGCAAACTGCCTGCTCCCATGAGCGAAATCCAGCCTCACCTATATCAACAAAAATCTCAGGGATTGTCTTGTCTGCCCGCTCCACAACCACATCATCAATATCCACAAACGGTACACCATGTACTTCTGCGAGCGCTTTGCCAAGCGTCGTCTTCCCCGTGCCCATAAACCCCGTCAATACCAGCTTACGGGTAGACATAACCAAACCGCCATTCGGTGTTATGTAATTTGAATTCGTCAATTTTGCCCCGGCGCAGGGCATCAAACCGGGTGTGGAGTTCGGCAATGGTATCACCGCCCAATTTCTCCAGCAGTTCATCCGCCATAACGATACTTACCATTGCTTCAATGACAGGCACTGCACGCGGTGTGGCACAAAAGTCACTCCGCTCGTAGGTGGTCTGATCCGGTTCACCTGTTGCGAGATTCACCGAACCAAGCGGTGTCAACGTCGTACTGATAGGTTTCATCGCTGCTCGCACAATCAACGGCTCACCTGTTGTCATGCCACCTTCAAGCCCTCCGGCCCGGTTGGTGTGACGGCAAAGAGTACCGCTGTCATCAAGGTAGATTTCATCATGAACCTGTGTACCGCGTTTGCGGGTATTCTCAAATGCAGAGCCGATTTCGACACCCTTGATACTCTGCACGCTGCACACCGCCGCCGCCAATTTGCCCGTCAAGCGCCGGTCATAATGCACATGCGACCCTAGACCGGGCGGCAAATTGAGGACCACGACCTCGATAATTCCACCCAGCGTATCTTTATCAATTTTTACCTGCCGGATGGCTTCCTGCATTTGCACAGAAGCATCAGGGTCAGGGCAGCGCACCTCCGACTCCTCAGCAGCGGCAAACCGGGCGGGATAATCTGGCGGCTCGTCACTAAGATTTGCCTCAATATCACCGATGGAGCGGACGTATCCACCAATCTCGACGCCGAATTCGTTCAGCAATTTGCGACAGACTGCACCCACCGCAACGCGCATCGCTGTTTCCCGTGCACTGGCCCGTTCCAGCGCCAGGCGCAGGTCGTCATAATCGTATTTGATGGTTCCCGTTAGATCGGCATGTCCAGGGCGCGGGGTGGGCATCGGGGCAATATCGCGTTCGGCCCAGTTTTTCCAGTCGCGGTTATGGACCAGCATACTGATTGGCCCGCCCGTAGTTTTTCCAGCGATGACCCCGCCAGTAAATTGAACCTGATCCTGCTCAATTTGCATTCGACCACCGCTGCCATATCCTTGCTGGCGACGCAGCAGGTGTTCATTGACATCCTCTGCCGATAGTTCAAGCCCGGCGGGCATCCCTTCAAGAATAGCCGTCAGCAGCGGACCGTGACTCTCTCCAGCGGTTAAAAATCTTAACATAAATGCAATTTCCCATAGTGTCGTTTCAATGGTAGATACGATAAACGCCTCTATGGGAAATGGCAAGCAGGTTTGTGCGTTTTAATAGAAGTCCGCCGCGTTTATTCTTCGAGATTCTTCACATTGTCCATAACTGCGCCATCAAAATTGGTCTGGTAGAGCGTAGCACCCTTAAAGTCAACATCAGTTAAAATTGCATTTGCAAAGTTCGTATTTGTTAAATCAGTGCGGCGCAGCTTGGCCCCGGTCAGGTCACTTTCGATGAGAAGGGCGCGTCTTAAGTTGGCATCATTCAAAAATGTTTCGACAAATCCACACTGTACAAAACTCACACTCTGAAGATTGGCTTCCCCCATATCAGCCCCGCTGAAATCAGCCCGTGTCGCCTGAGCGCCATTAAAGTTCGCACTGGTAAACTGAGCGTCTCTGGCATTGACGTCAGTCAA
This sequence comes from Chloroflexota bacterium, assembly GCA_022616515.1. GTDB lineage: Bacteria > Chloroflexota > Anaerolineae > Aggregatilineales > J027 > JAKEEQ01. Next base: position 27,674 of record JAKEEQ010000484.1, read on the forward strand.
ATTGGTCTTTATGAAATAAGCTGACCCGGCATCAGCATCCATAAGCACTGCCATACGCAAATCACTATTGGTCAAATTGGCGTAATGCAAAATAGCGGCTTCAAGATTAGCCTCAACCAGCCGACAGCCATGCAGTTTTGCGTGAGACAGCCTGGCTCGCACAAGGCGCGTAAACTCAAGGTCCGCTTCAGCCAGATTAGCCCCGTTCAGGTCGGCATTTTCGAGGTTGGCATTGGCAAAACTGGCTTCTTTCAAGGTCGCATACTGGAACTTTGCCCCCCGCATGTCGCAACCGGAAAAATTGAGACGACTTAAATCCAACCGACTCATATCCATCCCGACAAAACGCCGTTCCTTCTCCAGAATGACGCGAACTTGATTGTACGATATGGTTGCCATTAGTCCTCCCTTAATGCGTTTTCTGCCGCCTGATACATCACATCAACTGGTGCCTCTTGCCCGGTCCACAATTCAAACGCCAGCGCTCCCTGCTGGACCAGCATCCCCAGACCGCCAATAACGGTCATTCCGGCATCTTCGGCCTGTTTCATCAACAACGTCTGACGCGGACGATACACCATATCATATAGCACTGCCCCATGTGGGAACAAAACATCCTCGGGCCAGATAGATTTTTCGATGTTGGGATACATGCCAACCGACGTACAATTTACGATCAAATCGACATCCGGCGCTATCTTACTTAATGCACTCATCGACTGAACATGGATCATCAGTTGGCGCGATACCCCACGCCGTAAATTATTGCGCAGGTCCCACCCGGCCTGCTCTCGTCGGGTAATAACCGTCACGGTTGCGCCTTTGTTGGAAAGTCCAAGCGCCGCCGCATGGGCTGCCCCGCCTGCTCCCAGCACCAACGCATGTTTGTCATAAACGGGCACACCATGTGCTTCCAGATCCAGCAAAAAGCCTGCGCTGTCCGTGTTGTGCCCAACTAACTGCCCATCTTCAATCGTAATGGTATTGACGGCGTTGATGGCACGTGAGGCGAGTACGAGCACATCCAGATGCTCCATCACAGCCTGTTTATGGGGAATGGTCACATTCGCGCCCGCGAAATCTCCACCACGCAGTGAGGCGATACGTTCCTTGACCGTCTCCGGGGGCGTGAGGAGCAAATCATAATGCCAGTCACTCATCCCCATGTGTTGAAAGGCAGCATTGTGCATAGCAGGTGATACGCTGTGTTCGACAGGATAACCGATTAATCCCACTCGCATGAAGACCCACTTAATGTGATTGCGAATATCCTATTTAACTATAACGCAAATCTGTCAGGGGTGGGTGGGCAAGGGTGCATACTGCTGTGCGATGAGTGATTGACCTTCTGTTTGTGCCCACAAAATGAACTCATAATATCCATCACCGGGGGTGGGTGCGTGAGGACCGACAATCAAGAGTGGCATTCGCAGCGGATAGGTTTCGTCAAAGATGGTGGGCAGTGTTGGTATTTGTCCGGGTAGATCAGCGCTTGCCGCTACCGGAACCAACCGAACGCCTTCATTGACAAGCGCAAAACTGATAAACCCAATGGCACCCGGCGTGGAGGCAATAATATCCAGCATCGCCTGACTCGACGGAGCCAGTCGCGCGTTAAATGTTATGCGCCTGCTGCCCATTACGAGGTCTTGAAACGCCAGCCGTGTAGCCGAATATTCTTCCCGGCTAACCACAACAATCTCGCCGACTTGATTGCTAATCTGAGACCACCGGGTTACCGCACCGGAAAAAACGGCTCTCAGATCACTGGCGGTTAATTTTTCGAGGCGTAATTCGGGGTGAGAGATGATAGCAATGCCATCCTGTCCAATCGGGGCAGACCATAGCTGCTGGTCTGGATATAAATACGTCGTAAGGGCATAGGTCACATCATCGCGGTCGCCGGATGACAGCACCTGAGGAACGGTCAAGCCATGTTCAGACTGCTCAATAATAGCGACGAGCGCGTTGTCCCGCTGATAGTTGGCCGCAAGCGTTCGTAGAATAGACGTCGTGCTGTTGGTTGTAACAAAATTCAACGACACAATGTCCGGGGTCGGGGTAACCGCCTGAATCGGCGCTCGACATCCTGCTATTGCCAGTGTCAGAACTGCCAGCGTTCGCTTGGTTTTTTCGGCTGCGCCAAACACGATTTAACCTCGCACCAACACTCCCCCCAGACTCACTAAACCGAACAAAAGACAATACCCGGCGAATCCATAGAAACCGTAGTGACGTACAAGTCTGAGTAACAAGACGATACATAAGAAACCGACGATAGCCGACGAAACAAATCCAGCCGCCAACGCAGTAACTAATCCATCTTCTAAACTCTTTTGGCTTGTAACAACCTCAAATGCTTGCATGACACCTGCCGCCAGAATGACCGGCGTCGCGAGCAGGAAGCTGAAGCGTGTTGCACTGCTTCTATCCATTCCGCGTGCCATCCCGGCTGCTATTGTACTTCCTGAACGCGAAACTCCCGGCAGGATAGCCAGTGCCTGTGCCGACCCAATGATGAACGAGTCCGTCACACCGATCTGCCGGGAGTCATCGAGTAGCATTTCTGAGTGATGTGTCGCCCATTCTCCATATATCAGTAAACCTGCCGTAATGAACAAATTTATACTGACAATTGCGGGAGTCGAAAAAAGCTCTTCAAAAAAGTCCGCCAACAGGAAGCCAATTACAGCGGCGGGGATTGTTCCAACTATCAGAAGTGTCAGCAGGCGTGTTTCGAGGTTTTGGTTCCAATGAAAATTGCGGGTTTTGATTGCCCGGAAGCCTGCCTGGAGCAATTGCCACCAATCTTTCCAAAAAAATAGCAGGATTGCCAGCGTTGTACCCAGATGAACCATCACGGTATAAATCAACGGCGGAGAATCCAGCCCTAACCACCAGGATACCAGCACCAGATGCCCGGAACTAGAAACAGGTAAAAATTCGGTTGCGCCTTGCACAATCCCAAGAATAATTGCTTCTAGCAAATCCAAATGAGCGTTCCTTTCATCGATGCGCTGCGACTAAGTAGCAGGATTCTTCTGGACCCAACGGTCGAGCAGGGTATTTGCTAACTCATCAAAAGTCCCTGCAAAAATCGCTTCGCGCAGATCGCGAACCAATCTCAATAGGAAGTTGAGGTTGTGGATACTGAGCAACTGTAAACCTAGTATCTCTTTGGCTTTCATAAGGTGGCGAATATAGGCCCGTGTAAAATGGCGGCATGCATAGCAATCACAATCGGCCTCAATCGGATTGGTGTCTCGCTCAAACTGTTTATTGCTCATATTTAAGCGTCCAGCCCGTGTCAATGCCGCTCCATGCCGGGCCTCTCTGGTGGGGAGCACACAGTCAAAAATATCAATGCCACGCGCTACCGCATTCACAATATCCTCTGGCCTTCCGACACCCATCAAATAGCGAGGGCGGTCTTCTGGCAAGAGCGGCAGCGTGACATCCAGCGTGGCGAGCATTTCTTCCTTGGTTTCTCCAACAGCCAGTCCACCGACTGCGTATCCCGGTAACTTAAGTGAGGTAATAAATGCTGCGGATTGTTCACGCAGGTCGGGGAATATTCCCCCCTGCACAATACCAAAAAGCGCCTGCTTCTCTGGATTGCCAGCGGAGTAATGATACTCTACGCAACGCTGCGCCCATTTGTGGGTGCGATTCATTGCATCAGTTGCGATTTCCCGATCATCTGGTACTGCACACTCATCGAATGCCATGATAATGTCTGCACCGAGATTGTGCTGGATGCCAATGGCAAATTCGGGTGTAAAGCGGAGTTTCGATCCGTCGATATGGCTGCGGAACGTCACGCCGTCATCATCGACTTTGCGAAGGTCTGTCAAACTAAACACCTGAAAACCGCCGGAATCGGTCAATATTGGGCCGTTCCACTGCATGAACTCATGTAATCCACCCAGATCCGCAATAAGCTCATCACCTGGACGCAAATGGAGATGATAGGTGTTGGCGAGTATGAGAGATGCCCCAAGCGCTTCCAGATCACGTGGCAAGACTGCTTTAACGGTGGCCTGTGTGCCGACTGGTGCAAAGATGGGTGTTGGAATTTCACCATGCGGCGTCTGGAACCTACCCGCACGGGCAATTCCGTCAGTCGCCTCAAGTGTAAATGTGAATCCCATACAGCATTTTCTCGTAAGCCAACGATACAGCGCGTCATTATAACAATATCTAAACCATTTGGCATAGGTTTTCGTTAAAATGACCACCCCGGAAGAAAATTTTAAGGTTGTCATGTTGTCAGAGAATCAAGAGTATACCGTTATATACCTGAAGATTCTTTCCCGGCTGCGAAAATTTCCGGGGGACAAAAAATGCATCGCTGGTTACTGCTGCTATTTCTTATAGGCTGGGGGGCCGTTCGGACGACGCTCATCTTGATTCCGTCCGAGCAAACCCCATGGCATGCGTTAGCTACGCGCTGCAACAATGGCAGGGCCTGTTGGTTAGGTATTTCTGCCGCCGGTACCACCGCTGAAAACGCCCAAAACCGCATTTTGCAGCTTTCAGATGAGTTGATAGTTGATGCGTCGCCGGGGCAGAATATCCAGTGGACACATCCAGAAGGCTATCAGGGCATGATGTCGTTCAATCGCTCGTCGATTTCTTTTCTTGAGCTTAACATTCCTGTTGATTTACCGAATAGCCGACGAATTCGCGCTGGAGATGTGATCTTAACCTTCGGGCAGCCAGACGAGATTGAGCGGCGCAGGTCTGGAGAAGCAGTGCTCTATTACTACAACTGTCTGCTCATTGTACACATCGAGCCCGCCAATCCGTTCCGTTTATCGCCCACTGATCCTGTGAATAGGATAACGATGCCTTCGCCCTACGGTTCCTGGATGGACATGTCGCGCCAGAGAAATCAACGACGAGCATGGTATGGATTTGGATCACTTTCCACTCGCCTTGAGTAAGAAGTTGCGAAATTTCTAATTCAATTTAAGATAAGAAGTACTTGGCTTCGAGAGAGTTGGGAGAAATTGATGTTAACCATCAATAGTTGGGACAAAGATGGAAAGCAGGTCTTTGTCATAGATGGCCGCGTGGACACCGACGGTGCACTTCAAATGGAGGAGTACCTGAATAAGTCCATCACCAACGGCAATTATCATATCGTGCTCGATCTTTCCGAGACGAATTATCTAAACAGTGCGGGCCTGCGCATATTGGCAGATGTGCTTACCCAATGCCGCGATAAAGGTGGCGATGTTAAACTGGCAGCCCCCAATATCAAGGTGATGCGTGTGCTCGAAATCATTGGGTTTGACAAGTTTTTTAATGTCTTTCCCACAGTGGACGATGCACTGGCCGCGTGAATCAAAAAAGCGACTGTCAGAATTTCAGTCGCTTCATCTTGCAGGTGCTTCGACTGTCTAGATAAACGTAAGTGAGACTGCCACCATACCTACAAATAAAATCAAAGCCAGGATCGCCATGCTGCGCAGGTCTTGAATGACGTATCCATATTCCCGTGAAAGTTCGTCCCGGGTCATGGTTTTCTTAAAACTCCGCACGACCTGCTGCTTTGGCTTGCTTTCCGTAACGCGCTCTCTGGGAGTTTCTTCTGTGGTAACATCCACATCGCCCTCAAGGGCCAGTTCAGCGCGTGCCCGGTCCAGAGCCTGTGAAGATATATTGGGTTTTCGTCCCTTTTTCTTTGCCATCGTCTTCCCCATAATAAACGAAAAATGTCGTGATGTTATTCTACCAGAGCCGCCTGCACTATCCAACGTCTGTCATTTACTCGATAAGGCCAGCAGGTGATAAGTGTCGCCCCGACGCCATTATTGGGATCGAGAACCTGTACATCAGTGGGTGCGACATCATCGCTGAATGTGACCCGATAGGTATGCTGGCGTCCGCTGTTATCCCGAATAGAAAATTCGTCGCCCACTTGCAGTTCTTCTAAGCGTTTGAATACTTCACCATAAACATCGTTATGTCCCGTCAAAACAACATTTTGATCTGTTCCAGGGCGTCCACTGTCAATACGATGACCTATCCCAGATTGCAGCGCATACCAGTGATCACCGCCGACAATAGATGCATTGGATATATCGATTGCCGGTATGTCTATTGCAACCGGGTCGTTGGGCAGTTCAGGTTGAGCGACTACACGGTTGTTTAGTACCTCACGTTCGATGGCAGGTCGCACATTCGCAGGAACATTATCTAACTCGTCATAGTTGAACTGCGACTGTCCATTCTCATCGGGGGGAGTGTGCCCGCCCGGCAAAATATAATTCCCCACATTCAGGATCGGCGTGGGGCTTGGTGTGACACGACCCTGCGCAATGGCCTGACTTAGTTCCTGCTGGGTGCGGTTTGTGTTGTCCTGAATACTCTCCAGCCCCACAAATGCCCGGTAGAGGATAATCGCCAGCCCACCAATGAAGATAATTTCAAGCGCCAGCAGCGCATATTCCACTGCTTTTTGCTTGGGGCTTTTTTGCCCGTCCGGCAGCGTAATCACGCGGTTTCGCGATTGCGGTTCCTCAATGTCCTCAACGAATGCCGGTTCCTCGGACAAATAGTACGACTTTTCTTCGATAACGGCGAGGTCATCCTCAAACTTCGGCGCGTCAACCGTCAGGTCATAACTTACCGGTTCCATAGGGGCTGGGACATCCGCCGCTCGTTCATGCTGCACGGGTTGTATATGGTTGTTGGACGGAACGTTAACCGTGCGCTGGTCATCCTTATGCTGCCGGAAACGACTCATGCGTTCTTCGCGGCGCTTGATTGCCAGAATTCGTTCCAGCTCTTCAACGCTTAGTTCGTCCACAGGTCTTTTATCACGCATTGTTTTTTGCTGCTACCCCAAATACTTCTCTTTCAAAAAACCATCGCATGGGTATCCACTTAAACAATATATAACGAATAGCTGCTAGAAGAAAATTTTCTGTTCGATTTTGTGGCGGAGAGTCGAGCCACACTTTGCCGTCAAACCCATTTCGCCGCAACGCCCGGCGCAAGCTCCACCACGACTGCTCGTTCACATGCACATCCTGATTCTGATTCACCAGAAAGGCACGTGGATTTTGGGGATATTCTGAACCCTGCCCCATCAACCGCCGGAAGAAGCGCACGACCGGATAGGCATAACGGTCATACCACACATTGGGTGCCGTGTGAACAATGAACCGTCCCTCCGGTTTGAGAACACGATAAACCTCACGCATCGCCTCATCCAGTTCCCACGGATGCAAATGTTCGACCACATCAAACATCAATGCCCGGTCAAAGTATCCATCGGGGAACGGCAGATGTTTGGCGTCGGCCTGTGATATGCCGACCTGAGAAGTAATCCCTTCTTCTTCGACCTTTTCCAGCAATTTTTTACTGAGCGACATCGCAACCGGCGCGTAATCAATACCATAAGCATCTGCTCCCAATCGTGCACAGTGCAAGAGAATTTCGCCGCGCCCGCACCCAACATCTAATACCCGCATACCAGGTTCTATCGTCGCCAGTTCAAAAGCCGCCTTCAAGCGCCGTGACAAATGCTCGCCTTCGCTGTCCAGAAACTCAGAATAGCCTTCGCAGGCCGTTGTGAAATACTCCTCCGTATACAGTGATGGCGGGAGGGGTTTCTCTTTTACGGAATTATCTCGACCCAACAGTTCAATTTCCTTGTGACGACGGTTGCATTACATTGGGTTATTGTAGACGAATATTCACCGGATTTCACCTTCGATATTGATGACAACGTACATGCAAATCTTGCGTAACGCATAACTACTGAAGAGGCACTATTCTTGCTCGAATCGTTTTATATGAGAGGACAGTGACCTGCCGCTACACGAGCGATAGTTTATGAAATTGAAACATGCATCGGAGGGTGATTTCAGAGATTGGACAGAGATTTGTGAGTGGGCGCAGAATTTGCAGGAAAAGTTGGTCAGTTCCCAAAAAAGAAAGTGGGGCGAAGTGATCGCCCCATGCCCTCTAATAATTAAAGCCGCTTTACAATTTTTGTAACTCTATTAAAAAGAACTTTTTAGTGAAGAATTCTTTATTCAAGAACTTTTTATGCAAGAGTATCTTTAGCTCTAATTGTATTCTCATATAAGAATAGTGTTAATTTTTGTAAATGTCAAGCAATTGCCCAAAATTTCTTTAAATTTCTTTAACGCACTTCAGAACCCGCTTGTTCCGGGCAGTCGCTACTTGGTGCGCTCAAACACAACCCAGTGGGATAATCCAAAAAAACGTAAAGGTGTGTGCTCCGCCGCATACAGCACTGCCCGGATGATGCGTCCCGCTGTGGGGTAGCGTCGCACAATGTTGTCGTAGCCGCCGAATATCCTGGAGTGATGAATAACCCGCACCGGCAAATCACTGAAAACACGCTGGATACCCCGTGCCGTATAGGTGCGCACATGCGGGGCCAGCCGGTTGCGCAGTGGATCGGGCAGGTAATTGATTAAGGGCGTGTTGCCAAAATGATATTCCCCGCGCCAGTAGTGACCGTGCTGCTCCACCGGATACCAGCGGTTGGGGCAGAAAATGGCAATCCGGCCACCCGTACGTGTGACCCGCACTATTTCAGCGGCAAACCCCCTATCATTCTCCACATGTTCGATCACTTCGTTGGAGAACACAACGTCAAAATAGCGGTCGGGATAGGGCAAATTTTCTCCTCTGGCAACGATAACATGGGGAACAAAGGGTTTTGCCTCTCGAACACGCGGCTCCTCAATATCAAAGGCTTCAAC
>JAKEEQ010000485.1 GCA_022616515.1 Chloroflexota bacterium
AGATAGAGCATGTCCAGATCAGGTGAATAGGCCCATGTCCACCACTCAGCGGACGATAGCGGCTGGACGGTGCTTGAGCCGGACGGTGTGCCAATTGGCGGCACGGTAGGCGTTGGGAACGCTTGTGGTGTGCCTTCACCGGGTTGGTTTTCGGCGCATTCAAAAAAAATGCTACCATCCGGTGTAGCACGGTAGTTGTAGGTATTGCCCGTCACTTCAATTGTGATGCTATAGCCTACCGTCTCGACCTGTGTATAAACCTCGCCTTCCTGCGGACAACCTAAACTGGTATCGCCGTATGTACGCTCCGTCCATGACCAGATAGAATTGCTGCGTGAGATTGTACGACCTTCCTGGCGACTTACGTCGGTCATCGCCCGGTCAATCTGCTCAATGGCTCCGCCGTTTTGCGCGAGTACCGGACGGGATGAACTGACGATCAGCGAAATGAGTATAAAAAAGGCGAGACCTTTAAGTCGCATGGTAATAGCTCCTCATGTTAGACTTTCTGAAAATCACAATATATGGATGGCAACATGACAATACCCGACGATATTCGTACCGATGAAACCCTTGATCCCAACGATTGGGATGCTATGCGGGCTTTAGGCCACCAGATGATTGACGATATGATGGATTATGTCCAGACTCTGCGTGACCGGCCCACCTGGCAAGAAATGCCACAGCATGTTCGTGACTATTTTAAACAACCCTTGCCCCAGGAGCCACAAGCTGAAGCCGACGTCTATCAAGACTTCATGGAATATGTGATGCCCTATCCGCTGGGCAATCTCCATCCGCGTTTCTGGGGATGGGTGCTCGGCACCGGAACGCCAATGGGGGCGCTGGCCGAATTTCTTGCCGCCACCATGAACTCAAACACCGGGGGCGGCAACCACGCCGCCAATCTGGTTGAGGAGCAGGTGCTGGATTGGGTGAAGGAAATGTATCACTTCCCACCTGAGAGCAGCGGCCTGCTGGTCAGCGGTGCGTCGATGGCGAATCTCGTCGGGTTGACCGTTGCCCGCAACACACTGGCAGGCTACGACATCCGCACAGAAGGCATCCGCGCCAACCATCGTATGACGGTCTATGCGTCCTCCGAAGTCCACAGTTGTATGCAGAAAAATGTTGAATTGCTGGGTCTGGGCAGCGATTCACTGCGCCTTGTTCCGACCAACGCCGCCTACGAAATTGATCTTGAGGCACTACAAGCCACTATCACCGCCGACCGTGAAGCGGGATTCCATCCGATATGCATCGTCGGCAATGCAGGCACGGTGAATACAGGTGCATTTGATGATCTCAACGCCCTCGCCGACATCGCCACCCGTGAAAAGATGTGGTTTCATGTCGATGGAGCATTTGGCTCGCTGGTTGCCATCACCGAGGATTACCGTCACCTGACGAACGGAATGGACCGCGCCGACTCCCTTGCCTTCGATTTTCACAAGTGGATGTACATGCCCTTTGAAATCGGCGGGACCATCGTGCGCCACAAAGACGCTCACTATAACGCCTTCACGCTGACGCCAACCTATCTCACGCATGGTAATCGCGGCACGGCGGCGGGTGATCGCTGGTTCAGCGATTACGGCGTCCAGTTATCACGCGGCTTTAGAGCCTTGAAGGCGTGGATGTCATTGAAAAATCACGGCATTCAAAAGTACGGGCGTCTCATCCAGCAAAACATTGAACAGGTTCATTATTTGCTCTCGCTGCTGGAAAATGACCCGGAATTTGATATAACCGCCCCCTCACCCATCAATATCGCCTGCTTCCGCTTCGTGAAGGATGGCCTCACTGATGAACAGCTTAATGACCTCAATCGCGATATTATCTATGAACTGCATGAACGTGGGATTGCCGTGCCGTCCTATGCCATCCTCAACGGCATCTATTCGATACGGGTTGCCAACACCAACCATCGCACCCGCCACGAAGATTTTGACATGCTGGTTCAGGCTGTGAAAGAGATTGGCAGTGAACTCGTTGGATAAGAGGGAGATGTTGCAATGTTTCAGACGTACCTCAATCATTTTCCCATCGCAGGTTTTTCTGTCTCAATTGTCACCGCAATATTGTCTTACCTGTTTTCCGGCAGCGAAACACGAGCCGGGACATGGATGAGTGGCTATTTCCAGACTTTCAGTGTAGCATTTTTGGCAATCGTTGTTTTGGGGATGTTCATCGGTGAATTGCTGCGCATGTCACTCGGCACGATTGCACGCGGCGACACCGACGCACAGTATTATCTTGAGGCGGAAATCAAAGCCCTTCAGCAAGAATTGGCGAAGCTAACCGCCCAATATGAAACCGTCTCCAATGAATTGGAACGTCTCGAATCGTCAGTCACTCAACTCGACGACACCATCTCAGAGAGTAAATTGTAGGGGCAGGAAACGCCTCTACTAGCCTTTGATTGACCCGGCCAGCAAGCCGCGAATGAAATAACGACCCATGATGATGTAGACCAGCACCGTTGGCAGCGCGGCAATAATCGCCCCTGCCATCGGGAAGTTCCATTGGACAGCCTCACCGCCGGCTAGTGCAGCCAGCGGAACAGTGATAGGCGCTGTATCGTCTTTGGTGAGCATCACTGCGAAGAGAAATTCATTCCAGATTTGCGTGAATTGCCAGATGATAACCACTACAAAGGCAGGCAGCGACAATGGGAATACTACCCTCGTGTAGATATTGAAGAAGCCTGCCCCGTCAATCGCTGAGGCTTCGATGATTTCGTCAGGAATCTGCACATAAAAATTTCTAAAGATCAATGTGGTAATCGGCAGGCCATAGACCACATGTACCAGAACCAATCCCGGCAGTCCACCCGACAGTCCAATATCACTCAGGAACGTGAACAAAGGAATCAAAATTGCCTGATATGGAATAAACATCCCGAACAACATCAAGGGAAACAGGACTTTTTCGCCGGGAATGCGCCACTTTGCCAGCACATATCCATTTAGCGACCCCATAACAGCCGATATAGCTGTCGCATTGACGGTCAGCACAAGGCTGTTCCGAAATTGAGGGCGCAGTTCCAACCAGGCATCTTTGAAACTTTGCCAGTACAACTTCGATGGGAAATCCCAGGCACGTTCGACCCGGATTTCAATTGGCTCTTTCAACGCAGTCACCACAACGACATAAAGCGGCAGTAAAAACACCAGCGACACAAGGACAAGTAAAATATAGACGGTTGTCCGCCATAATATACGCTGTGTTTGATAAGCGGTCATGTGCGGCGCTCCGTTCTCAAGTTGGAGTACAGATAGGGAATAATCACAAGCGAGACAAGGACCAGCATCACAACAGCAATTGCGCTGCCTTTTGCAAACTGGCTTCCCCGGAAACCATCTGTATAAAGCAGCAGCCCCGGAACCATTGTGGTCCCTTTATCTGGGCCAGCCATTGCAAACACAAGGTCGAAAATCTTCAGCGAAATATGGCCCAGAATAATAATGGCACTCAACGCTACCGCTCGCAGGTTGGGCATGATGATGTGCATATAGACCTGCCATTCTGCACAGCCATCCACCCGTGCGGCTTCACGTAATTCTTCCGGGACTCCGCGAATGCCTGCCAGAAACAACGCCATGACATACCCGGACATTTGCCAGACGGCGGCAATAATGATGCCCGACAGCGCCGCATTATAACCTTTTTGTATCTCTGCGAGTGGTGTATCCAGCGGCAACCAGAAGTTTTCCCACCAGCCAAGCTCATTGGCTGCATACACCAGCGCAATCGCACTTCCCAGATAGATAACGGGCTTGTAGCGTTCTTCCTGTATCGCTGTGAATACGCTGAAGCCACCGAGAGCCAGAATGCCATATGTCAGCAGTTCAGGCAGCGTGTCACGGAAAAACGCGGTGTCATACACTTCCAGTTCATAGAACAACAGGATGATAATACGCACGCCAAGCAGCACGGCGGGCAATCTGAGCTCGCTCAAGTCACTGCTGCCCCGGATAAAATTGATTACTGCCAGCATGCCCATCACAATGACGAGCAAGGTTATGGTATCGGGGATAATATTTTCAAAAAACCGGGCAGTATACCACTGTGGCAGCATGCCAATCGCGTACATGAATCGCACAATCACGAGAACAATACTGAGCGAGGCCAACGAACGCCAGCGGTCCCCAAAAAGGGAGTTAAACACCGCAATAAACAGTAGTGCCAGGCCAATATAGGTTAGGTACTGCGGAACATCGGCCCAGTTAAAGCCCCATAATGTTGTGCGGCTCTCCAACCAACCGTAGTCCAGTGGCTCCGTTCGCCATGATTCGGGGAAAATGTGAGTGCCGCCTATCGTCAGATTAGTCAATTTCTCCGGCAGCACGTTGATGCCGCCTCTAGGTTGAAACAACCAGCGCCAGATTGTACCCGTGACCACAAACGACAGCGACATCGGGTATAAGAAGATGGTCCGGAATACACCCTCGGCAACTATACGCTGGTCAAGTAGAAAGGCCAGCAAAAATCCCAGAATGAGACACCCCGCCAGAAAAAACAACGTGAAGAAGAACGTGTTCACCAGTGAATTGCGGAAGCGGAATTCCAGCAGGTCTGTCATTAATCGCTCATAGTTTTCGAGTTCGATGATGTCGCGGTCAACGTTTTCGGCAAGTGGGGGCTTCTCAGTGGGATTATTGCCCCAATCGGTTATTGAAAAATAAGCCGTTTGCCCGATAAAAAAGTATACAAAAATGGCGAGCAGAATAAGTGAGGGAGTGAGCATCAAAAATGCGATTATTCTATCTCGTCTGGAATACATAACGTCTCCCTTAAAAAGAGACCCCACCCAGGCGGGCAGGGTCCATTACTAACTAACATTCAAATCCGTATCGATCAGCCGCAGGCACCCGATTGGGCACATACAGCCGCCATCGCCTGCGCCGCAGCATCGGCACTGCTGCTGGTTAAGAACACTTCCATCACAACATTGAAGTCATTCATAAAGCGCTGATTGGCAACTAAACCATGAGCAAGGCTGCCTACAATAGTGTCCGCGCTCCAGTCGGCAGCGGCAGATTGCAGATACGCATTGTACAGTTCAGCATTGGCGGTATCGGCGTCAACGCGGGCCGGGATGGAACCCTTAAGCGAATTGAAAGTATCCTGACCTTCAACCGAACCCAATAGAGCTAACCAGGCAATCGTATTATCGCGGTTGGCAACGCCGTTTGGCAAACCGAAGCTGTCGGACAGCATCATGAAAACGCCGTCGGTACCTGGCGCGGGTGCCCAACCAAAGCCTTCACCGGGAACGAGTTCGAGCGTGGTCGCCATGTAACCAGCCGCCCAGTCACCCATCACGTTGAAAGCCGCACCGCCGTCTACCACGCGGTCAACGGCCTGCTGCCATGTCAGGGAACCGGCATCTTCATTGATATTTGTACAGGCAAGAATCTCACCAAACTTCGCCCAGACATCAATCATTTCCGGGCCAGCCGGATCGGTTTCACCCGTCCAGATACCATTCCAGGCGTCCACACCGAGCACACTTAAAGCTACACTCTCCCAGAGGTGATTGACCGTCCACGCCTCACCGACGACCAGCGGGGTTACACCCTGATCCTGAAGGGTCGGGCAAGCGGCAAGGAAGTCATCCCACGTGGCAGGAACGGCGACCCCCCATGTTTCAAGCTGGGCCGGGTTGTACCACAACACGTTTGAACGGTGAATATTCAACGGAACACTGTAGATGCCGCCCTCATAGGTGAGAAGCTCGATCAGGCCAGCCGGGAATGCGTCAAACCAGCCTTCCTGTTCATACAGGAATGTCAAATCCTCCATGCGGTCGGCAATAACCCACGTACCAATCAATTCTTGACCGGCGTGTACCTGGAAGCTGTCTGGCGGATCGCCGCCAAGCATACGGGTCTGTAGCACAGCACGTGCATTCACACCTGAACCACCAGTGACAGTAGCGTTAATGACCTCAACGCCCGGATGACGCTCGCTGTAAAGCGCAATTAGGGCCTCGATTGCCGGACCTCCATCGTCACCAGCCCACCACGAGAAAATTTCCAGGTCACCGCTGAGTTCACCATCCTGTGCCTGGGTAATGCCCGGTACAACCGTTGCCGTTACCAGCATGCACAATGTCAATAGAACAAGTAGACGTCTCTTCATTGACTAGAATCTCCTTTTAAAGCTATTTTAGAGACAGAGAAACGGGGACATTTCTCCCGAATAGAGACTATAACACGGATAGATCGCCTTTTTTGCCAACAACATGACATTGACATGACAGGTAGTTAGCTATGAGCAATGCCACCATACCAGAGGCTTTTGTTGAACAAATAAAACAGGCTCTGGAACATCTTTATGACTTCCCCTATTTACAGAAACATTCGCTGGCCGGGCAATTTGAAGCGCAGCCCGGCGAAACAGCGGGACAGCGTCTGCGACGTGAACTGGTAGACATCATCGAAACTTTCAACCCCGGCGACGAATTTTATTTTCGATCACCCCATGCCCGTCTTTATAACGTTCTGCATCTGCATTACGTCGAGGGCATGACGATTCAAGAGACCGCCCACGAACTTGGCATTTCGGTGCGCCAGGCGTATCGTGATTTGCGGCGCGGGGAGCAGGGCGTTGCCGAAGTCATCTGGCAGCGTTCTTTAAGTGACAACGCAGGCGATGAAAAGCCAGCCACCGAGCTTTCCTCCGTCCAATCGGAATTCGCCCGTATGGAAAAAAACATCGCCACCGTCGACATTACAGAACTGCTGGACTCGGCACAGCGTGCCGTCACCCGGCTTGCCCAAAGCCATGATATTCAATTCAAGGTAGACTATCCCTCAAATCCGCTGAGCCTTTCTACCGTCAACTCCATCGCCCGCCAGATTCTGGTCACGATTCTGAGTCATGCCGTCCAGAATGCAGCGCCAAGTCCCGTGGAAATCAGTGTACAGGCCAGTAATGATGGATTGTCCTTTGTAATTAATTACACGCCCATATCTGGTGGGACCAGCCTGGTTGATCAGAAACCGTTTATCGTGGAATTGTGTGATCATCTCGGCTGGAAACTCCACGAAAGACACGACCCAACCCATTGGATTTCCATCCATACGCGGCGGCATGGACCGACCATCCTTATCATTGATGACAACGAAGGTCTCGTGAACCTGTTGGATCGCTATTTGACAGGTAATGCCTATCAGGTGGTATCGGCCCAGAGTGGCTGGCAGGGCTTGCAGCTTGCCAATGAGTTGCTGCCAGATGCCATTATCCTCGATGTTATGATGCCCGAAATGGATGGATGGGAACTGTTGCAGCGCCTGAAATCTATCGAACAGACAGCTAAAATCCCGGTCATTATTTGCAGTGTATTCAATGATCCCGAACTGGCCTATTCGCTGGGGGCATCCCTGTTCATTGCCAAACCCGTAAGCCGCGATGATATTCTCACCGCTCTGCAAAATCTTGAGATTGTATGATGGCCTTTCACTCAACTCTACGACAACTCCAATCCGATCTGATCTACCAGCTTGTCCAACTCACGATTATTTTCTCCGCACTGGCACTATATTTCACCCTCTCCCAGAATCCTTATCCCTACGACATCGCCATGCTGCTGCTGGCCCTGATTGCCTTCAGCTTGTGGATACAACAACTTTCCCGAGCGCATATGAAGCTGGCGCGGCGGCTGTTCGTGTTGGGCCTGAACGTATCCCTGATTATCGCGATGTTCCTCATCGCGACACCTGCTCTTGTTTTCGTCGGGCTGCTTTTGCCCTTTATTGGCTCACTTTTGATTTCCCGCAGCGGCCTCATTACGATTGTGGTGGTGTATCTGGTGGCGCTCCTGCTCAATTTGACAGCCCAGCGGACCTATCCACTTGAGGAATTGGTAGCGATGTATGCCCTCAGTACAACACTGGCGTGGCGCACCAACAACATGCTGTATATAACCTTGCTCTGGTACAGTGATGCTCAGCAGCATGCCAGTACACTCCTGATGGAAGCCCGCGATAGTCAGGCCGAGCTAAAACAAACGCTCAAGTCCTTAGAAACGGCTTACGACATTCGGACGCGGATGCAGCACGAACTCGTCTGGCTGCGCAAACACGCCGAAGAAGCCCAGCGCATGAAGGAACGATTTGCCGCCAATATCAGCCACGAACTGCGCACCCCGCTTAACTTGATTCTGGGCTTTAGCGAGGTCATGTATTTATCGCCAGAGGTCTATGGCGAGGTTCACTGGTCGCCCAAGCTGCGCCGCGATATTTTCCAGATTTATCGCAGCAGCCGCCACTTACTGGAGATGATTGATGACATTCTGGACCTGTCCCACTTTGAGATGAGTCAGTTCACCGTCAATATGCAGTTGACCAACCTCCCGGCCTTCTTGAATGAAACGGTCGAGATTGCCGCGAATATTTTCGAAAACAGTGCCATTCAATTTGAGGTAGATATTGAACCAGACTTACCTGCCATCGAGATGGACCGCACCCGTATTCGTCAGGCCCTGCTGAATTTGCTTAATAACGCTCGTCGTTTCGCCGAAGACGGTACGGTGCAACTGGCGGTTCATAAAGAGAAACAGCAAATTATTTTCAGGGTAAGTGACACCGGCCCCGGCATCCCACACGATCAACTCGCCAGTATCTTTCAGGATTTTCACCAGGTGGATGCGTCCCTGAGTCGCAAACACGGCGGCGTTGGATTGGGACTAGCAATCACCAGACGCTTTGTGGAAGCCCACAAGGGCCATATTCGTGCCGAAAGTGAACCGGGCAAAGGAGCCGCGTTTATATTCTCCCTGCCTCTGTCACAGTTCACCCTTCCGCAAACTCGCATCGACACTCGCGAGATTACCCCCTGCGTTGTGGTTGTAGACCGGGACCCGCAGGTTGCTGGCGCGATTGAACGCTATCTGGATGATTTTCAAATTATTCAAGTGCCCTCAATACGCGAGATAAACCTCGACCAGCATAATCCCTGGGCAGTTATTCATAATGTACGCCCGGATTCCATTGAGCCAATCCCTGATTTACCCGTTCCATATTATCGGTGTTCCCTGCCAAGTCAGCGCTGGATTGCCGAAGATTTAACGGTGATGGCCTATTTAGAAAAGCCCATCTCAACCGAACAACTCATTCACCATCTCAAGCAAATTGCTGATTTACAGGCCGTGCTGGTTATTGAGGATGACCGGGGATTTATTCAGCTTGTCGAGAGGATTATGAATACCTACGATCCGGCCATTATGGTCTGGCGAGCCTATAACGGAGCCGATGCCGTTGAACTGATGCGAGAATGGCGACCTGACCTGATTCTGCTGGACCTGACCATGCCCGAAATGAATGGGCAGTCCTTCCTTAAGCTCATTGACCGCAGCATCCCGGTTATCACATTGACCGGAACCAGTGCCGAAGAATTATCGGAGCGACGGGGTGCCTTTCTCATCCAGCATCCCGGCGGGCTGTATCCATCCGAGGTTCTGAACTGCTTGCGGGCT
>JAKEEQ010000486.1 GCA_022616515.1 Chloroflexota bacterium
CAGACCCGCCCCTACGTGCGAAAAATGGTTCAGGCGTAGGGGAGCGTCTGAGACGCTCCCGCAAAATTAGCTCAAACGAACCTTTTCAAATGGCCTCTTAGAGATTTTCAGTGTGTACCAAGTATATGCTACAACATGGGTAGCGTGGTCTGACGACATACCATCACAATCAGAAAACCCACCGCATTATCGACTTTCCTGTGGATTGCGTTGAGCAGGGTTTATACATTTGCCCGGCAATGCAATGTGTGGTCAGATGGCTGCGAACGTGTTCGCTGCCGTGCAGCAGGCGGACTACAGGACGAATGAAATCCGTGTTCGTTCTATGGCTTGATAACACACTGCTGTCTCCAAACTCGTCATGAGGACAATTCTCCTTGCGGCATCTCATCTAGTCGTGCCTTCCTAATTTCCTCACAATTTCCGGCGCGGGTAACGCATACGATGGGTGTGATTGACATAGCGTGGTTTTCGGTCAATTCCCGCCCAAGCGACCGATTCTCCACAACCGCAAGCGCACAGATACGTCTCTGGTGTGGGCTGCCAATTGGTCATGGAATAATGCAGTACGCCATTTTTCAGCGTCCATTCGTTTTGGCTAAAAAATCAGCACCGTCCGTCTTCGCCTGTCGTGCCTGCTTTACCAACAACCTGTCCTGCATAATACTGTCCAGCATCTCCTGTCCGTCGTCCGTCGCAAGTGGGTCATTGTAAGCCACTTGCCATTCAGCGAGGTCACGCTCATAAGCCTGATACGTGGACTGTGCTTTAACTGAAATCTCCGCAGCGATGCGTGCGGTCAATGCGCCTGCCGCCATTGCCATAAATGGCGGGAAGCAAATGCCGAACATATCGACCATGAACGTAATCTGGAGTCGCGCAGGTGCAGACTCTAGTCCGCGGATGAAGTCTTGGAGACTGTCGGCCCCGATGTCACTGAGTAACGGCCTGATGCCCATATAGGCATTGGCGGCGACGGCAAACAGAAGCGCGATGGCTGTCACCACGCCCAGATTGATGCTGCCTTCCAGTTCGTGATATTGCAGCGGCTCACGCATATCTATCCGCACGAGTAGCCCTTCCCAGACACTCTTCAAGGTGAACACCCAGAAACAACTAGAGCGCTTGATATTAAAACAGGCTACACTCCCGGACGATTTGTGGGACACGTATGATAAGGTAATTATTGACACTGGCGAACGGGTTAGAATATTGCAGCAGCGCCAGAGAGAGTTATGGCAGCAATCCGCGCAGGTTAATTTGAACAGCCCGCAAAATGCCTTCAATGAAATTTCCCGGATAACGCTGGATGCGTTCTGGGAGATGCCGTCAACCAAAATCAATCAGCTTCTCCATCGGCTGATAGGCAATCGACGCTTTGTGGTAGATGAGGGGGAAACAGTGGGCATAGGGAACGCACCGAAACGAACCAAAAGAAAGTATCGGTAAGCATATAAAAAGACCGCTTTGCCGTTATCCAAGCGGTTGCTGGAATGAACAGCGCGGCCTTTGGTTTTCTGGAAGCCAAGATTTTCGATACGCTTGAGGAAACGTGGGCATACATTCGGTCACAGGGGTAAAAAAATCCCATAGACAAAACAATTTGTTGGGGCAATTCATGAATTGCCCCTGCTTAAATTCGGTTCAATTGCGTCATGGTCTGTCTCGTAAATAACAGGTGATGCTTCGTTGGATACGATGTATCGTGTCCCTACATTTATCCCATATTTTGTGTAGGGATGGCATCTATGCCATCCGTTGCACCTTATCAAATGTAAGGCCCACCAGTGAGTGAGCCGTCATAAATCAATGCGGATGCTCTCCCACTCGCTGGATAACTCGCATATCCAGTTGAGCGCGAAGTAGCGTTCGTAGGCGATGGCGCTGGTCAGGGCAAACTCATCTTCGGTCAAATCAACATAGGCTTTGCCGAAGACCGCGAAATCGCCATCCATCAGGCGCGGTAACTGTCCACTGGCGAAACCACGTTCTGCCGTGGCGCGTATGACATCGCTGAATTTAACCCCATCAGGAGGCCGCACTCCCAGCCGTTCCAATTCGGTTGCCCGGCTGCGCCAATTCCATAATTCGGCCCCATCGCGGGCATGACGTAATTCATCCGCCGTTCGCAGCGAGGCCAGCCAGATAAGGTCAATGGTGGACTTGCCCAAATCCAGCGGCGCAAGCACCTGTTCCGCCTCGAATTGGGTATCATAGGCCGGAATGCTGTCGATGCGATTCAGCGCCCACAACATCACTCCCAGCGCCTCAATTCGCCAGCCAACACTAATCAGTGTGCGTTCCGACCATGTGCCGAGTGGTTTTTTGAGCAAGTGTTGTTCTGATTGTGAGAGATAGTGGTTGATTTTTTCGCGTTCCAGCCAGTGGCCTAGCTGGTCATTGAGGTGGTTATGCTTGTGGACGACGTGTTCGCGTACATCATCAAAGATGAGCCGTTCATCCAAATTTTGGACAGTGAGTTCCCATTCGCCGCGTTTGAGCAGCGCCCCCAGACTCAATGCCCGATAAGCCACGGCACGGCTATCCTGTAGACGCAGTTGGCTCATAGCTGAGTCCTGACAGAAAACGGTAGCGACATCAGAGCAGGTATTTCCCCAATCTAAGTATGTCCCTACTTTGCCATGAACATCCGCATTTTTGAAGAGTGAGGCTATAAAATTTATAGAAAAATGACTCACACGAACCTTGCTATTCTTTTTCTTGCTCCATAACTTCTTCAATGAAGTCTGCCCAAATCGGATAGCCCTGCTCTGGATTCCAGATAGGCAGCATGGGTGATTGGGCATCTTCCAATGCAAGCCCCAATTTCAGGTGGCGATAGAGCATCACAAAAGCCGAAACGCGCATATTGGCAATACAATGGACGAAGACCTTTTTATCTTTGTTGGCTTCCATCACTTCGACGAAGGCCTGCCAATTTTCCAGCGTCGGCTGGCTCCAAACAACCGGGATTTGCACATAATTCATGCCCGCCGCTTTGACCAGTTCTCCTTCGTGAGCTATTGCATGGGTCACGTCGCTTGGTGCAAGGTTGACCAGCGATTCATAGCCCGCCTGAGCAATCGTCTGGAACTGCGCTTCTGTTGGTTGACCACCCGTCGCCAGATTATCTGTGACCTGAACAAAATTATAGATAGTGTCCAATGTAGACATTGTTTTCACCTTTGCAGCTTCCTATATGGGAAACATCGTAGAGACAATTTCCTCATTATCACTCTTGCAACCAATTTGTCCAATGTTTTAGTGGAAACTATAATGAGGTGTTGTCAGGGGATTAACAATGGATATATCTGCATATCGTACAACGCAATGTTGAGACTGCCCGACTGTCTGAAATAAGCAGCGGGCAATCGGAATTGGTGGATGAGAATGCCTGCCTTATTTGAGAACGCGGTACGAAAGGTGCGTTACCCCGGGTGCCGCGGCCACTCTGGTACATTCCAGTTCAACGGGTTCAATGCCCAAATACTCGAACAGGCGGACACCGCTTCCCAGCAGGACAGGCACCAAATCAATGCCGATTTCGTCCAGCAGCCCGGCCTTGAGGCACTGCCGCGTGATATCTGCACCGCCGACACCCACATTCTTGTCGCCCGCGATTTGCTTGGCCTTGGCCACGGCGCTTTCAATACCATCGGTGACGAAGGTGAACGGCGATTCATCTTTGACCCATTCCTGCGGTGGTTGATGCGTTAAGACAACAATCGGTACATTCAGAGGGTGTTTGCCGCCCCATGCACCCGCGACATCAAACATTCTGCGCCCCGACACGATGGCCCCGGTTGCCTGCATCAAGTCTTCAAACGATTTGGCGCTCTCTTCCGAGACCTTAAGCTCGATATCCCTGTCGCCTGTGGACAACGTAACATCGGTGTTGCCCAGAGACATCCAGCCAAAGAGCCGCTGAAAATCATCGTTGGGCCCGGCGATAAACCCATCAAGCGACATAGAGAACCCTGCGCCCACAATACCCATGGTGATATTCCTTTCCTAATAAGTCCTACTGTCGTTAAAGATTGGGCGGGATTTCCTGTAACATCCATGAATTGCCATCGGGGTCGCTGAATCGAGCGAACTTAATGTCTCTGGGATATACAGTGACCTCGCCCACAGCAATACCCCGAC
>JAKEEQ010000487.1 GCA_022616515.1 Chloroflexota bacterium
AACACTCGCCAGGCAACCGTCAACTGGCAGTTTACCTGTGAGGATGCACGTATTAAGCTTAAACGTCTTTATCCATCTTATTCAGAATGACCGTGTACTAGCGGCCTAACAGGGCCATTATTCATACCAATCGGGAGTGGAATCGGAGAAGAGGCAGTCATATATGCTATGGGAGGTATCAATTCGCGATCTTCAGGGGACGGAATATATATGTGGTCAAAACTAAGCAACGCCCGTTTAATGTCTCGTAATTCCACAGGTTGTTCAGTTGGCATTATTAGAGTGTTTGCAATCATATTATCTAGCCCCATATTATCCATATTGGTCTAATCGCTATTTGCCTCTATTGTTATTCTACAGCATTTCCACTCCAAATAACTCAAACCCCGTTTTTTTAGGGGGTGCGGGTTTGCGGAAAATGCTATAATGGGTGCGGAAATTATTGGCTCTCAGGAATTTGGAATGCAACAACTTCAATGTCAGTCGTGCGGCGATGCGCTGCAAATCGAAAATCAGTTTGTTAAATCCGTGACGTGCCGTTCGTGCGGTTCCACATATGTCATCTCCGGGGAGGGCGGGCTGGACCCGCAGGGCAAAACCGTTTCCCTCGCCGATTACCCCTCGCGCCTGAGCGTTGGGGCACGCGGCAAAATTAAAGGTCGGGGCTTTATGGTATTGGGCCGCATCCGCTATGTGTATGATGCGGGCTTCTGGGAAGAATGGCAGATCAATTGGGATGATGGGGAAGCACCGGACTGGCTCGAAGAAGATGAGGGCAACTGGACGGTCTATCGCCGGGGTCGTATTCGCGGCGAGATTCCGCCCTACGATCAGGTGAATGTTGGACAAACCATCAATGCCAGCGGCAAGCCCTTCTTCGTGACCGAAAAACGCCGGGCCAAGGTCGGTGGCAGTGAAGGCCAGTTCGCAGCGGTATTCCCGCTGAATGAGACGTTCGGTTATATCACGGGCGCGGTCGAAGGCCAGATCACCAGCATCAACTACTGGTCCGACGAAATCGAGCTGTCGTTTGGCATGGAATTAGAACACGGTGACATGGTAATCGAGTCATAAAATGGAAATTAGACAACTCCAATGCCCCAATTGTGGCAGCGCGGTCAGCCAGCAAAACCCGACATCGCAGACGCTTATATGCCCGTCCTGCCACAGTCATCTGGCGGTGAAGGAATTCGCGCCGGAACTATTGAGCAAAGGCCGCAAAGCTCCAAGGCCCCTCAAACCGATTGAATTGGGTTCGCGGGCAACGCTGCATGGTACGCCGTTTGTGGTGCTGGGCAGGGTCAATTATGTAGGCTGGGATACCAGCGACACATCGGACCGCTGGGTGTGGGATGAGTGGATGCTCGGCGCGGATGACGGGCGGATTCTGTGGCTGTCCTTTGATGATGAGGCAGGCTTTGTCCTCTATCACAAGAAGCGCATCAAATATCCCATCAACCCCATCAGTGGAAATGCAGTGCAGGTTGATGGCGGCACCAGTTTTCGCATCCACGAGCGCTATCCCGCACAGATTGTCGGGGCAGAAGGCGAATTAACGTGGCAGGCCCAGCCCAACGATCAGGTCCAGATGATCGAAGGCGCGGGAATGGGCAGGCGCTACAGCATCCAGTATACGCCGCAAGAACTCGAAATGTACGAGGGCATCCCCCTCAATGAGCCGGATGTGGCGACAGCCTTTGGCGATAAAAAATGGGCCAACAACATCCGCGAAGGGCAGGATATGAAATTCGTCCTGCGTTATGCCGGGGCAGCCGCCATCATCTTTGCCATTATCGGCGCGATCATCGGCGTGAGTGTGGGTTTGAGTGGCGATACGGTGACAACAGAAACCGTACAGGTCAGTTCCGCCAATCCAGCCGCCATTATCCCCCTCGAACTGGATAATCAGCGCCCCGTGTCGGTGTCGATGAAGATGCAGAACACCCTGCCGACCAATACATGGGCCGAAGTCGATGTGTCGATGATTAACCCCGATGGCGAAGAAGTGGACCTGTTCAGCAAGGAATACTGGCATGAAACAGGCGTCGATGAAGACGGATCGTGGGATGAATCCGATTACAATAACAGCGGTCAATTTGTACCGGCCAGCACAGGCCAACACCAACTTAAGGTCAGCTATGGTGAGCGGTCAGGCGATGTTGGGACGCTGACGATGGAGATGGAAGTCAAGAAGAATCGTTTTGTGCAGGGCTGGTTCTGGGCCTATGGCGGGTGCGCGGGAGTGCTGGGGCTTCTATTGTTAGCAGCGGGCAGCCCGAAGACTGCCGCCAATATGCTGCAATCGTTTATGGAGGATGATGACTGATGATTTTCAAAGGCGCAGCAATTTTCTTGATCACCGTCCTGTTGATGATGTCACTGGGCGGTGCGTATTATGCAAGTTACTCTGGAGTAGGAATCGTCGATGCCGGTACAGGTTCAGCAAGGCAAGGAAGCATTTTCGGAATCAATGTACTCGGCGGCGGACCGGGTTCAGGTAAGTAAACGGGAACGAGCCACGCTGCTCGTTTCCGTCCTCATCATTGCCATCTGTGCCCTGACTTATGAGTTAATTGTCGGCACGCTTTCCAGCTATCTCCTCGGCGACAGCATCACCCAATTCTCGCTGACTATTGGCCTGTTTTTGTTCGCGATGGGCATCGGGGCGCTGTTGTCGCGCCGCATCAATAAGAATGAGGTACGCTGGTTTATTCTGGTGGAAGTTTTTATCGGGGTATTTGGCGGTTTTTCGGCGGCGATACTCTATGCGGTTTTCGCCACCACCACTGTCTACTACTACACCGTTATGATAGGACTGATTGTGGTCATCGGGGCCTGCATCGGCCTTGAAATCCCCTTGCTGACGCGCATCGTCGCCACACGTAACGACCTTAGCAAAGCACTGGCTGATGTACTTTCCTTCGATTATCTGGGGTCACTGGTGGCGGCGCTGGCATTTCCGCTATTGCTGCTCCCTGTACTCGGCGTGACGCAAACCGCCTTTTTGATGGGCCTGTTTAATCTCATCGTGGCGGGCACGATTTTGTATACATTTCGCAATAGACTGCCGCGCCGCGCCACCAATGGCATGTTCGGGCTGGTGGGGTTTTTTACGCTCACAATGACAGCAGGTCTCATCTTCTCCAACCCGATTTTTGACTTCTTCGAGCAGCAGTTATACGAGCAGCACATCATCTACCGCGAACAATCCCGATACCAGCGCATTATCATCACCCGGCATCAGGACGATGTGCGCCTCTTTCTGGACGGCAATTTGCAATTTTCCAGCCGCGACGAATATCGCTATCATGAACTGCTCGCCCATCCGGTAATGAGTGCCGCCCGTTCGCATGAAGCGGTGCTGGTGCTGGGTGGCGGGGATGGGTTTGTGCCGCGTGAACTGCTCAAGTACGAGGATGTGGAGCGCATTGTGGTGGTGGATCTCGATCCGGCCATGACGGATCTGGCGCGGGAGAATCCCCTGCTAACGGACATCAACGGCGACGCGCTGGATGATCCGCGTGTGGAGATCATCAATCAGGATGCGTTCCGCTACGTGCAGGAAAGCAGCGACCTGTTCAACGTGATTATCATCGACCTGCCCGACCCCAATAACGAAAGCATCAGCAAACTCTACAGTGAGCAGTTTTACCGCTTTCTGCATGACCGCCTGACGCCCGATGGCGCGTTCGTCACACAGGCGACCTCCCCTTATTTTGTGCGACAGGCGTTCTGGTCGATTGCCCACACCATTGAAGCGGCTGACTATGAAATCCTGCCCCTGCACACCTATGTGCCGTCGTTTGGCGAATGGGGATTCGTCATCGCCGCGCCATCCATCCCGCCGCAGGTGAGCGTGCCGGAGGATATCGAGTTACGGTATCTGACGCCGGAGGTATTGACCGCCGCGCAGGTCTTTGACCCCGACATTGCCGACATCGACGCCGACGTAAGCACCCTCGACGACCCGGTTGTCTCGCGCTATTACATTCAGGGCTGGCGGCGGTGGGATTGAGATCTATTGTGTACAAAAAATCTTTGCACATAATTGTTCGACGTCAGGTGGAAGTTCAATAATTTGATTTCCAGCCAGAGTTAGCATTTCAAGCGAGGTCAGGTTGCCAATCTCAGGTGGTATCTCTCGCAGATTATTGGTATCCAAATACAATTGATCCAAATTAGTCAGATTACCGATTTCGGGGCATATTTGAACCAATTGGTTATTGCTTAAGTGAAGGTTTTCCAGCGCAGTCAAATTACCGATTTCTGGAGGCAGTTCGGTTAGTCTGTTTTCATATAAATTCAATATTTCTAGTGATGTTAGATTGCCAATCTGGGGTGGTAAGGTCGTGAGGTTATGGTAGCTTAGATCTAGTTCACGCAGTCCAACAAGAAATCCGATTTCGGGGGGTAACTCACTCAAGACAGTGCCAGCAAAGTACAGTACCTCCAGTTGACGGAGATCTTTTATTTGCTCATCAAAAGATTGATTGCGATCTATTGGTAATGGAAGTTTCTGTCCAGTAACAGGATCGCGCCACTCAAGCAAGCGGACCATCGCCGCAAAATCAGGATCATGCTTAGGCGAAGCATAGCCCATCATCGCGGCGTAAGTGACCAGCCACACGACAATCACGATGATGATCAATTTGCGCGGCAGCCATGCCGTCATGCTGTGTGTCTCTCTTTCTTGAGCATTGAGTCGCTTTAAGCATAGCAGAATGTGAGATTTATGACCGTGACGACAAACCAACGATCAGGGACTGGTATAATTGGGGTACGCACCACCACACCTGATTAAAATCGTGCGCTATGAAAGGCAAAATCCGCTGAAGGGATTCAAAAAGAGTGCCTTCAGTGCACTTTGGGTTTCGCTAGCCGCAGACTTCAGTCTGTGGCGGCTTTTGACATCAGGGAGCGATAGAATGGCACCCAAGCAATCTAAACCCTTAACCCATAAGGACACCACTTCTACTGACGAGCTTTCACGCAAACGCGATGCAATAACTGATGAAGTTGCTCGAAAGATGGGCTATCCGAGCGCAGAACTGTACCGGATGGAGCGCAAGCTGGCTGATCTTGCCGATGAATGGCGACGCACACATGCGCAATCGGTTTTGACGGAATATCATGCGCTGTACTACAAGATGATTGTATTCGGCTATAGTCCCGCCGCGTTCGCCCCCGATACGGAGATTGAAACAGAATATATGCCCGAATTGCCAGAACTTCAGCAAACAGAGTCTGAAGAATAATCGCTGCACAGGTAT
Organism: Chloroflexota bacterium; assembly: GCA_022616515.1. Taxonomy (GTDB): domain Bacteria; phylum Chloroflexota; class Anaerolineae; order Aggregatilineales; family J027; genus JAKEEQ01. The sequence goes on from JAKEEQ010000487.1 coordinate 5,271, forward strand.
TCGACCCCGACATCAAGGCCAGAGTAAGCACACTCGACGACCCGGTTGTGTCGCGCTACACCATTCAGGGCTGGCGTCGCTGGGATTGAGGGGCCAGTGAACAGTGTATAATAGAGGCATGAGTTTGCGGAGAAAGATTATGCAGAATATACCAACCCGTACCGTCTTTGATGAGATTACCGATTTTCTAGTCACTGAGCCATCCCCGCAGGAGATCATTGCCTACCATCTACCAGATGATCTGCAACAGCGTGCCGACTATCTGGCAGAACTCAACGGCGAAGATCAACTGACGCCGAGTGAGCGCGAGGAACTTGACGAGTTCCTGAAGGTGAATCGTATCTTTTCGTTGCTCAAAACGAAGATGAAGCGCAAACTGAAGCACCAGTCCGAATGAGTATCAGCACTGAACAGAAGCGGCTTGTTCGCCAGCGAGCAGGGAACTGTTGTGAATACTGCCGGGTGTCTCAGACCGGGCAACTGGTAGGTTTCCAGGTAGATCACATCATCGCAATCAAGCACGGTGGAACAGATATCGACGACAACTTATGCCTGGCGTGTTACGAGTGTAACATCTACAAAGGGAGCAACGTTGCCGCGCTCGACCCATTAACCCGTGATGCAACTAAACTCTACGATCCTCGTCAGCAAAAGTGGGATGAACACTTTAAGATTAATTCGGATGCAACGCTCACCGGACTGACCTCTGAAGGTCGTACAACAATCCTTGTCCTTCGCATGAATGACAGGGAGCGTGTGACGCATCGGTTGAGCGAACTGATGACTGGAGACTATCCCTGCCAGAAAGAGTAGCGTAGGTTGACCAGCCTTAATGAATTTTAGTAGTGGCACAACATCCCGCCGCGCAGTTCTTTGACCCCGACGTTGCCGACATCGACGCCGATGTGAGCACACTCGACGACCCGGTTGTATCGCGCTACTACATTCAGGGCTGGTGACGGTGGGATTGAGGGCTACCATCCACAGAAAATTCTCGAACATAATTGTTCAATTTCTGGTGGTATTTGAGTAATTTGATTGTTGATCATAGATAACCGTCGTAGATTGTCTAACTTGCCAATTTCTACTGGAACTTCGCTTAACTCATTGTAACTCAGGTTCAGTATCTCCAATTTGGTCAAGGCTTCAAATTCTGGTGGCAAATGCGTCAATTCATTATGATCCACATGTAGGGCTTTTAAAGAAGTAAGTGTGCCGACATCTGGCGGCAAGGTGACCAGTTGATTTTGACTTGCATACAAAATTTGCAGGTTGGACAGATTTCCGATTTCCGGCGGAATTTCATCTAGATAGTTATCACACTTATATACAGTGTATTTAAGGCTAATAGATCACCAATTTCTGAGGGCAAGGCATGGAAAGCATTGCTGGTCAAATCAAGGGTTCGGAGAGCGATGAGATTGCTAATCTCAGAAGGTATTTGAGACAGATCGTTTTTACCAACCCCAAGATAATCTAATCTGATTAGATTGCCAATGCTGGATGGTAACTCACTCAATGCATTATCACTAAGGTCTAGAACTTCGAGGTTTATCAGGTCACCAATCTCCGGCGGCAATTCGCGTAACATATTGGCACGCAAACTTAATCCTTTCAGATTAATAAGGTTAGCAATTTCGACTGATAACTCACTCAGCATGTTGCTCTCCAAATTAAGGGATTTCAATTTTCTTAATCTATATAATTCTGGAGGCAAATCTCTCAGGTTATTTTCGCTCAAATCGAGCCATTCTAGATTAGAGAGATTGCCAATCTCTGATGGCAACTTGCTTAGTTGATAGCCAATCAAATCCAATTCTTCCAGTTGTTGAAGCTCCGCAATCTGTTGATCTAAAGATTGATTGCGATCTATTGGTAATGGAAGTTTCTGTCCAGTGACCGGATCACGCCATTTAAGCAAGCGGACCATCGCCGCAAAATCAGAGTCAGGGCTGGGCGAGGCATAGCCCATCATCGCGGCGTAATTGACCAGCCACACGACAATCACAACGATGATAAATTTTCGCGGCAGCCAGGCCGTCATGCTGCGTGTCCTTCTCTTGAGTGATGAGTGCTTTAAGCATAGCAGAAGGTGGGAGTTGTGACCGTGACGACAAACCAACGCTCAAGGACTGGTATAATGTGGGCAGGTAACATCAGGGAGCGACAGAATGGCACCCAAGCAATCTAAACCGCTAACCCACGCGGACACCACCTCTGCCAATGAAGTAGCCCGCAAACGCGATGCCATAACTGACGAAGTTGCTCACAAAATGGGCTATCCGAGTGCGGAACTGTATCGAATGGAACGCAAGCTGGCGGACCTTGCCGATGAATGGCGACGCACACATTCACAATCGGTTTTGACGGAATATCATGCGCTGTATTACAAGATGATTGTTTTCGGCTACAGCCCATCCGCATTTGCCCCTGATACGGAGATTGAAACGGAATTTATGCCTGAGTTGCCAGAACTTCAGCAGACAGAGTCTAAAGACTGAACACCAGCCTCACCGCGCAGTTCTTTGACCCGGATATTGCCGACACCGCCGACGACGTGAGCACCCTCGACGACCCCGTTGTGTCGCGCTACTACATTCAGGGCTGGCGGTGCTGGGATTAGGTAGCCCTGCCTACAAGTCATTCTTAAGAGAACGGGTCAGGAGGGATAATATCTGGAATTATTGACCAGTTTCTGGACTATCTATAGACGGTTAGATCTGGCTTTTGTTCAATCTGCTCCGGAAGGTCTCCTATTTGATTATCTCTCAAATCAAGAGATCGTAAACTAGTACACGGTCATTCTGAATAAGATGGATAAAGACGTTTAAGCTTAATACGTGCATCCTCACAGGTAAACTGCCAGTTGACGGTTGCCTGGCGAGTGTT
>JAKEEQ010000488.1 GCA_022616515.1 Chloroflexota bacterium
GTCGCCGTATTCGGCAATAGCCCGAATCCAGCTCAGGAAATTGAGCCAGCCGGTTCGCTCATCACGCTTGCGGTCATCATCGAAACCGCTGTGAACGAAGGTCAGGCGAGTCTTGCCATCGTGCTCAGAGAGGGTCCATGTCACAACGGATGTGCCAAACCACGAGTGTTTAAGCTGTCGATTGGGCTGTAGTTCGAGAACTTTGATAGGTCCGACACCCTCCCAGCCATAACTAAGCTCCTCGTCGGTAAAAGTGGCTTTATTGGCGATCCACTTTTCCATCTCCTGTGGGTCGGTCAACACTTGAAAGACACGTTCCGGCGGAGCATCAATGGTAATCTCATGGCGAATGGCAGGGGTGGACTCGTCGGAATAATCGGTCCGGGTGTCCGCGACGGGTTTGCCATCCAGATAGCGCCGCAGGTTTTCCAGATGAACCAGCCAGAAATCGAAGAAGTTGTAATCGCGGGGCACATCATCTTTCATGGCGGTGGTGTCGTGCCGCACATCCAGAATCGTTCTGCCATTGTGTTCTCCAAGCAGCATAGTAACGACAGTGTCTTCGCCATCCAACAGCGTCCATTGGAATTTAAGCAGCCGGTTCGGGTCAGCGGCAAGCAGTTTCTGGCGCGGCTCCTGTGGTGCTTCGGGAGTGAACTTACCCCAGAACTGGTAAACTCCGTTGGCGAGATCTACTGCTGCATGTTCAGCCGCCAGCCAGTGCTGCATAGCATCGGGGCTGGTAAGGGCTTGATACACTTTTTCGACCGGGTGGGGGACGTGTAACTGCATATGTGCGACATTAGCCATTTTCCGTATCCTTTCGCGGATAGCACATCAGAATCAGGCGAAAATTGGCGCTGCTGTCGCCTGATTCGGTAAGGCCATATTTTGCTGCCAGTGATTGAAATGTAGCCTGAAGTTCTGCCAGAAACTCGGCGCGGCGAGCGGCATCTGGCAGGTGTATATAACCCGACATCGACAGCGACGGGATTTCTTCGCCGACCGCCGAATGTGTGCCGAGTTTGCCCAGATCGGTCTGGACTTCCTCGGCAAGCTGCAAAATCATGCGCAAGCTGACCTGATCGGAGGCTGTTTTCTCATCACCGATTCGCCCTACAAGCTGGGGAGCCAGCCAGTAAGAACGGGCCACCGCCTGATAGTGACCTTCCACTGTGCCACGCACTCGCTTCTCGTCGACTTTTTCAACCAGCCCGGCTTTTTCGAGGGCTTTGATATGATAGTAGATTTTCTGAGCGCTTTCCCCGAAGTAATCTGCCAGATCGGGACAGGTACGCGGGCGGTCAAGCTGCTGCATGATTTCGATGCGTTGCGGTTTCAACAGGGCAACGGCGCTGTCGATGTCTTCGATAAAATGAACGTCTTGCATCACAAACCTTTTTGTAAAAATCTGTTTTATTATAAAAAATTTTTTTTATAAAATCAAGCAAAAACTCCTGAGTTATGCCATCAGACGCCGCAAAGCCAGCACATCATCGTTGTAATCTGTTAGCAGTTGGCGCTCTTTGACGAACAGCCGTGAGCCGCGAATTTCATCACCCGGCAAGCGTGGAATCAACTGGAAATGGAGGTGGTTCCGTTTGCCATCGCACATCGTACACAGGTAAACTTTTTCTGCACGGAGGTGCGTTTTCAGGGCATGAATCGCCCGTTGAATGGTCGAAAATACGCTGGCGGCGACTTCAGGTGGCAGTTCGCTGATGTCATTGTAGTGGGCCTTGACCATCACAATCGTGTGACCGGGATTGCGCGGGTAGGTTTCCAGTAAACATAACACGATTTCATCCTCATAAATGACACGATTCATTGCAGGCGGATACACACTGCCGTGACAGGTCGGACACTCGCCAGCCTCCTGCATTGTCGTGACCTGCTTCATGAGACGGGCGCGAACCTCGCGTGTTTGCTCATCCATTGGCTGCAAATTCATGGTGGTTGCTCCTGAATTGTGACAAAAAAAACGGACTGGTTTATCCCAATCCGCAATCATTACCTGATTATACCGGATGGAGCGACTGTTATGCCGATGCCGCTTGTTCGAGTTTCTTCTTGTCCTGTGCGATAAAGTTCAGGGCATCGCCGAACTTGTTGACCATACGAACCTTATCCCGCATAGCGGTGGTTTTCAAGAAGATGTTCCCGAAAATCGTCGTCAGATAATTATCGGTGGCGATAAGGTAGTAGCGCATGTGGTCTTCATGCATGCGGATCGCAACGTTATACTGCGAGATGACATTGCCTTTGGGCGTCTGGCCGTTGCGGGGCTGGGTGCCAATCACGTATAGCGGATGGCTGACTTGATTTTCTAGCTCCACCGTCCGTTTTACGGCGTCGTAGAACTCGTCCCAGGTCCATATTTCCGGGAATTCCTGAACAATGATGGTGTTCTCTTCGTCATACCATGAGACTTTGACACTCATGACGCATCCTCTATAACCTTTTGTTTTGTATCGTAATTATACAGGCAAGTTCTCATTGGAAAAATTTAGTTTTGTGAAAATGAGAAAACAGAACCCCGCCGGGGAAGGCGGGGCTGTTGGTGATTAACTTTCGTCTTTTTCAGTATCGTCTTGCTTTGGTGGCAAGGTAAAGCGGCGTTTCGACTGCTGTGAGAATTTCGGATTCGGTCTATTGCGTATCTTAGGACGTTTGATGGTTACGACAGGACGATAATGCTGGCGAACCGTTGAAGATTTATCAGTCATGCAAACACTCCTCAAGCTAAATTATTGGAGGATAGCTCGTGGTGTTCGCATCGACTGCCGTGTGCTATAGAGATACAGTGCTCGCGAAATCACTCACGAACTTAGCATTATTATATCACTAAACGGCTGAATCTACCGTTGAAGGTTTTCCTGTTCCAACAGACGCATTAACCCTGTCTCAATGAGACGCACGACCAGCGAATCGAGATACTCCACTGTGTAGGCTGTTTCGGGTATATGGTGTGCTGTCAGCATTTTGAAGATGATACGGCTTTATCATAACATTCCGTTGAAACTTACGCTTCACCACTCAATGACCTCTAAAATGAACAGGCCGGATTGCATGGCAAGTTCTGTGCGAGTCGCATTACGGCAGCGTCAGGATGAGTGGTTCGCCGTCGGTGATAGCAATGGAGTGCACAAAATGGGCACACAGCGAACCATCCGCCGGGACAACTGTCCAGTGGTCGTCCAGCAGGCGAGTTTCGGGGCCACCAGCGTTGACCATTGGCTCAAGGGCGAAGGTCATGCCGGGCCGCAGCGGGTAGGACTTAAAGCCGCGCATCCGGGGGCGTTTGGCGGGCCACCAGTTGGGCACCTGCGGCGGCTCGTGCATTTGCGTGCCAACACCATGCCCGGTATATTCGCGCACGACACTGTAGCCCTCGCCTTCAACATAATCCTGTATGGCGCGTGACACATCGGCAGTTTCGTTGCCGACTACCGCCGCCTCAATGCCAACATACAACGACCGCTCGGTGACCTCCAGCAAGCGCTGTGCTTCAACGCTGATTTTGCCGACACCCGCCGTAAATGCGGCATCGCCCACGTACCCTTCGTGAAAAACACCCACATCCAGACTGATGATGTCGCCTTCTTCAAGGATGCGATCTTTACTGGGGATGCCATGGACGAGTTCTTCATTGATGCAGGCGGTAATGGTGGCGGGGAAGGGATGGGGACTGCCGGGCGGATAACCGAGGAAGGCCGCTGTTGCGCCATGCTGGTCGATGATGCGGGCGGCAATCTGGTCTAAATCCCATGTGCTGACACCGGGACGGATTGCGTCGCGCATGGCGTCGTGGATTTTCGCCACGATGCGCCCGGCCTCGCGCATTATTTTGATTTCATCGTCCGTTTTATAGTGCATGTCCCCATCCTGTTAATCCATCAGGCGGCGAGCGATTGCCGCAAAGACATCGACCGCCACTTCTGAAATCGCCTGGTCGGCATCTATTCTAGCGACTAAGCCAGCATTTTCATAATACTCAATTAAAGGTGCTGTTTGTTCGTAATAAAGGTCAATCCGGCGCTCCACGGCTTCGCGGTGATCATCATCGCGCTGGACAAGTTCCTCACCCGTGACATCGTCTTTGCCTGCGACTTTGGGCGGGTTGAAGTAGATGTTATATACACGCTGCTTGTCCGGTGAATAGCGCCGCCCCTCGGCCCGTTTGATGGCGGTCTCGCGGTCCAACTCTAACACGGGAACAACCGTCAGCGATTCACCCTTTTTTGCCAGCAAATTATCCAGAAATTGGGCCTGACCCGGATTACGTGGATAACCATCCAGAATCACACCGCGACGGGCGTCATCCTGTGAAAGTCGATCTTCAACCATCTCATTGGTCACGTCATCGGGAATCAGTTCCCCGGCTTCCATCAAATCCTGAACACGCTTCGCCAGCGGTGTATCGAGCGTGTTCATGGCGCGAAAGAGATCACCCGTCGAAACATGAGGAAGCCCGAGTTTCTCTTTCAAAATAGCAGCCTGAGTACCCTTACCGGCTCCCTGCACCCCCATCAGAACAATATATATTCCCATAATAATCCTTTATGTACACCGGCCATAACCGAAAGTAGGGACACATTGGCTGTGCCCTGCTAGTACTACAGCTGCACTTAACCAATTGATGCAGTTTACAAAGTGGTAAATAAAATTTCTCAATCACTCAAAACCGCATTTTATTGCCCTTATTGAAACACCATTTTCAGAAGTGCGGCTGTAGTACTAGAGGCCATTTGAAAACTTGATTTTTTGACCCCACCCTAACCCTCCCCAAGCATGGGGAGGGAACTCAATCCGGCAAAATCATGCGGGTTTATGCCAGCTCCCCCAAACATGGGGGAGCTGTCGCGCTAGCGACAGAGGGGGTTATTTTATTCACTTATCAAACGGCCTCTTAGACTATCGTACCGTTAAAAATCTAACGCAAAAAGCCTTCGTAGTTACGCATCATCAACTGTGCTTCGAGCTGGCGCATGCTGTCGATGACAACGCCCACCACGATGATGAGACCGGACGGCCCGATAACGTTGGCAGCGTTCGCCTGGAAACTGGAACTCAAGGCAGCACCACCCGGCAGCACGGCGCTGTTCAGAATCTGAATAACGCCCGGCAGAATGGCAACGACACCCAGAAACAGCGCACCAACCAGAGTTATACGACGTACGACCGTGTTGATGTAGTCCTGGGTGCGCCGTCCCGGACGAATCCCCGGAATAAAGCCGCCGTTCTTCTGCAAACTTTCGGACAGATTCTGGTTCTGAATCATCACATCGGTGTAAAAGTAGGTGAACCCAACCACCAGCAGGAAATACAGTGTCCAATACGGCAATCCTGTTGCGTTACCGAAATTTTGGGTTATCCACCGCGTCGTATCCGATTGAGGAAATAGATTGGCGATCACTGCCGGGAACGAAATGATGGACTGCGCAAAGATGAGCGGGATCATGCCTGCCGTGTTCACACGCAGCGGAATATAGGTCGAGCCGCCGCCGTATACCTTGCGGCCTCGCACCCGCTTACCGTACTGCACAGGAATGCGCCGTGTTCCCTCCTGAATCAGGACAATCACCACAACGGTAATCAAGGTCAGGATGATAAACAACACCAGATTATAGATCCAGTAATTCTGGAGCAGTGTGTACAGGTTTGACGGGGCTTGCGCCACAATACCTGCGAAAATGATAATCGATAGACCATTCCCGATACCCTGCTCACTGATTAACTCACCCAGCCAGATGGCGAACATGGTTCCTGCCGTCATGGTGCTAATCACCGAGATCGTCAGCAGTGTATCATCACCGAAACCCGGCAAAATAGGGGCTGCTTGCAGGTTGTTGAAAATGTTGATCTGACCAATGGACTGGAGCATTGCCATTGGAATGGCAAGATAGTAGGTGTACTGGTTGATCTTGTCCTGACCACCCGGCTCACGTGCAATCCGCTCAAGCTGGGGCACAATCGGGACAAGAAGCTGCAAGATAATCGACGCAGTAATATATGGGTACACGCCGTTGGCGATAATGCTGAAGTTGGAAACCGCACCGCCGGACAGCAAGTCCAGTACGCCCAATAAGCCACCACCACTTGCTTCAAACAGGTCGTTGAGCGCTTGACGGTCAACGCCCGGTACTGTCACGTGGGCCGCAAACTGGTAAATCAACAGGATAAACAGCGTGTAAAAGATCTTGCGCCGAATATCCGGCAACCGGAATGAATTTTGTAATGCTTCTAACATCGACTCAGCCTCTTCTAGACAATTCTTCTTTTTGTTTCTGCCCACCACCTGATACACAGACATTGAGGGCTTTCCCCACCATCTTCAGGCTGGCGGAGGGACGTTTTTTTGGGGCACGATGATAACACTACCGGATTCCTCATATCAAACAATGGTCGGTGCTTGTAGTGAGGACGCCCAACGGGGCGTCCCTACACACGACTCCGGGTTTTCGTAGGGACGTGCAACGGCACGTCCTCCTGTTATCTCACCTCTTAAAACCGTCCCCTTCCCACCATCTTCAGGGCGGGTGAGGTTTTGCTTTATCACAAAAAATGGCGGGTTAGAATCTCAATCGAGTCCGCCCCGCCAATATTACTCGCAATCTTATCCAATGGACAAGTTCTAGTTGTTTTCGCGCTCGGCGCGCAGACGCTCAAGAACTTCTTTCTTGGGCTTCTTGACGGTTGCGGCAGCTCCGGTCAGCAGCAGTTCCAGCTTTTCGACCGAACCGCCTGCGTTTTCAATCTTCTCCTGAGCGCTTCTGGTGAAACCATGTGCATGCACGGTCAGCTTTGTGCTGAGTTCACCATCACCCAGAATCTTGACCGGCTTCAGCGCATCGCGTATCAGACCTTCTTGTTCCATCACTTCTGGCGTCACGACAGTACCGTTATCAAAACGCCGTGCCGTTTCACCAGCCAGGTTGGACTTTTCTTGCAGGTCGCGGACGTTCACTTCCTGATAAACAATGCGGAAGGGATTTGTAAAGCCGCGCTTGAACGGTAGACGGCGTACCAACGGCAACTGACCACCCTCAAAGTAGGGGGGCTTGATGCCGCCACTGCGAGCACCCTGGCCTTTTGTACCACGACCAGCAGTCTTGCCCTGTCCGGCGCTGATACCGCGACCGACACGCCGACGATTCTTCTTCGCTCCCTTATCGGGACGTAAATCGCTTAGTTTCATCGGTGGATTATCCTTCGACTTCTTCAACTTCGACCAGATGCCGAACCTTGAAAACCATTCCACGGATGGAATCGTTATCCGGCTGTTCAACCGTCTGGTTTAGCTTGCGCAGGCCCAGCGATTGCAGTGTCAGTTTCTGACGCTGCTGCGAACCAATTCCGCTTTTCTTCAGCGTAATACGCAGTTTCTTACTCATCGCTGCTCGTACCTCCACGCTCCCAGAACGGATGAATTTCTCCCGGTTCCTTACCGCGCATCGCAGCCAATTCCGCCGCATCATTTAGTTGGTGCAGCGCGTCCAGTGTTGCGTAGGCCACGTTCATGATGTTGGCACTGCCCATGCTTTTGCTGAGGATATTGCGTACCCCGGCTGCTTCCAGCACGGCACGCACACCACCACCTGCAATAACACCTGTACCCGGCGAGGCTGGCTTCAGCATCACCTCAGCACCACCATAACGCCCGACAACCGGATGGGGAATGGTTGTGCTAGAAAGCGGAACCTTGTTCATATTCCGCCGCGCTCTCTCGGTGGCTTTACGAATGCTGTCCGGGACGGCACGCGCTTTACCAATGCCGAGTCCGACATTGCCTTTGTTATCACCAACCACCACCACCGTGCGGAAGGAGAAGGTGCGACCACCCTGAATCACTTTCGCCACACGGGTGATGTCGATGACACGTTCATCAAATTCGTCGCGCGGCGCTTCTTCGCGGCGGGAACGACGACCTTTACCTTGTTCTTGTTTCGCCATGTGTGTTCGTCTCCTAAAATTCGAGTCCGGCTTCGCGGGCTGCGTCGGCCAGAGCCTTCACGCGACCATGATAGCGGAAGCCACCACGATCAAACACGACCATCGAAATACCGGCAGCCATTGCCCGTTCCGCGACAGCCTTACCAACAATTGCCGCCGTTTCGGTCTTGCTCTTGCCTTCACATTCACCGGCAAGTTCCCGGTCAATGCTGGACGCAGAAACCAGCGTGTGCCCCTGCTCATCGTCAATTACCTGGGCATACATATTTTCCAGGCTGCGATAGACGTTCAGACGCGGACGTTCAGCGGTCCCACTGAGACGCCCACGAATACGACGATGGCGACGTTTGCGTTGTTCGTTACGAGAATTTTTTGCCATTGTTTATGCCTTACCGCTCTTACCAGCCTTGCGACGGATAACTTCACCTTCATAGGTGATACCCTTGCCTTTGTATGGTTCGGGGGGGCGCAGCTTGCGAATTTCGGACGCAACCTGTCCCAAAACTTGCTTATCAATCCCTTCGATGACGATTTGGGTCCCACGCGACTCCTTCGGTACATCAAAGGTAATGCCATCCGGGGCTGGATAAATCACATCGTGCGAAAAACCCAGAAACAGCTTCAAGTCGCTGCCCTGCAATTCGGCACGATAACCAACACCCGAAATAATCAGTTTCTTGGTAAACCCTTCGCTCACCCCAACCACCATATTGTTCAACAGTGCACGGGTCAAACCGTGCAGCGAACGGTGGTGGCGCATGTCGGTGGGACGTGTTACGTGGAGTTCACCATCTTGTTCTTCGATTGTGATGTCAGGGTTGAAAGTTTGTGTCAATTCACCCTTCGGTCCCTTAACAATCACCTCGTTACGCTTGATGGTAACATTGACTTTGTTTGGGATTGGAATTGGTTGTTTACCGATACGAGACATAATATTCTCTCCAATAGTCTCCTGGTTTGGTCGCCGTAACTGCGAACGCCCGAGCAATCTTCAACCCCCGGTCCAGCCAACATGCACGGCATCTTAGTTGGTGCGGGGGTTGAACGACGCCGGTTAGCGTCCCTCGTGCAGCCCGTTGCTTACCAAACGTAACAGAGGATTTCTCCACCAATACCCTGACGACGCGCCTGCTGACCCGTCATCAGACCTTTGTTGGTCGTCAGAATGGCGATGCCCATACCACTGAGCACCCACGGAATTTCGTCCTTGCCGACGTATATACGGCGACCAGGCTTGCTGATGCGCTTCAATCCGGTGATGACGTTGCGACGATTGCGACGATCACCCCAGTAACGCAGGTTAATGCGAATGTTACTGTAGGGTGTACCTTCGAGGACTTCATAGTCATCTATGTAGCCTTCTTCGAGCAGCACACGGGCCAACTCGTGTTTCAGATTACTGAACGGGATTTCTACGTGTCTGTGACCTGCAATGATCGCGTTACGAATGCGCGTCAGCATATCTGCAATAGGGTCGTTAACCATACGTACTTTACTCCTGGATTACCAGCTCGACTTTACCACGCCCGGAATCTTGCCCTGAAGGGCCAGTTCGCGGAAGTGGATACGACACAGACCGAAACGGCGCATGTAGCCGCGCGGGCGACCGCAAATCTTGCCCGAATTCGGGTCACGATATTGGCAGCGATTGCGAACACGCACCTTGTACTTACGGTTCTTTTCGCGAGCTGTCATTGATTTCTTAGCCATAATGCTCCTCTTAGTTTTCCTGAAACGGGAACCCGAGCATTTTCAACAAGCGGCGACCTTCGTCGTCTGTCTGGGCGGTTGTCACAAAAGTGATTTCCATACCCCGCAGCCGGTAAATCTTGTCATACTCGATTACCGGAAAGATCAACTGGTCGCGCAAGCCCAGGGTGTAATTCCCACGTCCGTCGAACGAATCCGCGCTAATCCCGCGGAAGTCACGCGTACGGGGCAGCGCCAGATTGACCAACTGGTCCACCAGTGCCCACATGCGCTCGCCGCGCAGTGTTACCTTGACACCAATAGCGCGTCCTTCACGGAGTTTGAAACCGGCGACGCTCTTCTTGGCGCGGGTAACGACGGGCTGTTGACCAGCGATTTTCGTCAGATCTTCAACAGCGGCATCCAGCGCACGGCTGTCATCCAGCGCGTCGCCAACACCGATATTGATAACGACTTTCGTCAGTTTGGGAACCTGCATCACGTTGTCGTACTTGAACTCTTCAATGAGTGCCGGAACGACCTCGTCCCTGTACAAATTCTGAATTCTCTCGGTCATGTGTTTGCTCCTAATCGAGATCCTCGTCGCACTTCTTGCAGTAGCGAACTTTGCCGCCTTCTGTCATGCGGAAGCCAACGCGCGACGCCTCGCCACAGGATGGACATACAAGCATGACGTTGGACAAGTCAATCTTGCCTTCGTACTCGATTATGCCCGGCTGTATCTGGCGGCGTCCGGCTTGCTGGGCACGTTGATGCTTCTTGGTGATATTCACGCGCTCAACAACGACTTTGTTTTCCTTCGGATGGACACGCAGGACTCTGCCAACCGCGCCCTTATCCGTTCCGGCGATCACAAGAACCTGATCACCTGTTTTAATCCGTTGCATGGTTTCTCCCTCCGACTTACAGTGTTTCCGGCGCGAGGGAAACGATCTTCATGAACCCTTTTTCGCGGAGTTCACGGGCCACCGGGCCAAAGATACGGGTTCCAAGCGGATCCGAGCCACCGTCGGCCTTCAGAATAACCGCAGCGTTATCATCAAATTTGATGTAGCTGCCGTCACTGCGGCGATATTCTTTGGCGGTGCGCACGATCACGGCACGAACGACCTGGCTTTTCTTCACGCTGCCCTGCGGAGAGGCAGACTTAACGGTCGCAACGACCACATCACCGACGCCGCCATAACGGACCCTGGAACCACCCGTTACACGAATAACCAGCAGTTCACGCGCCCCGGTATTGTCGGCAACATTAAGGCGAGACTCAGTCTGAATCATCGGTTATGTCTCCTTCAAAGATGCCGCCATCCGGCTCGATAATGCCACCATCGGGTAAGATATCACCGGCGGTAGCGCTCTCCACAACTTCTTCGACAACCCAACGCTTCGTTTTGCTGATGGGGCGGCTTTCCACAATGCGGACAACATCACCCACCTGAAGAGCATTGGATTCATCATGCGCCATGTAGTTTTTGTTGGTACGGATAATCTTGCCATAGAGTGAGTGGCTTTTGATCGTTTCCACACTCACTTTGACCGTCTTGTCCATCTTATTGCCTACCACAACACCCTGTAGGCGTTTACGTTTGTTAGGCATTACTCTTCTTCTTCCTTCTCCACCATTTGCAGCGCAATCTGACGCTCACGCAGGATCGTCTTATAACGTGCAATGTTGCGGCGAACGACCTTAATTCGGGCCGGATTTTGCAACTGACCGATTTCGAGCTGGAAGCGGAGGTTAAATAATTCTGCTTTAGCCTCCATCAGTGCCTGTTGAATCTCATTTTCGGTCATTTCCCGAATATCAGCAGCATTTGGCATTTTAGAATACCTCCTTGTCCGTGATCGGGTCGGTACGCTTCACGATCTTTGTCTTGATGGGCAGCTTATAGGCGGCACGCATGAGGGCTTCTTTAGAGACTTCCTCATTGGCTCCACGCAGCTCGAACATGACATGACCGGGCTTGACCACCGCGACCCAATATTCTACGGAACCCTTACCTTTACCCATGCGGGTTTCGGCTGGTTTGGCAGTAATTGGCTTGTCGGGGAAAATGCGAATCCACACGCGGCCACGGCGGCGTAAATGGCGCACAATCGCACGACGGCAAGCTTCGATCTGGCGGCTGGTGATCCAGCCCGGTTCGAGTGCCTGTAAGCCGTAATCACCAAAAGTTACGGTAGTGCCGCGTTTGGCATTACCTTTCATACGCCCGCGAAATTGTTTGCGGTACTTGACACGCTTCGGCATCAACATGATTGGTGTCTCCTAAGAAACTTCAGCGGATTTCTTCTTGCGACGCTGCGGCTCATCACCGATAATCTCGCCTTTATAAATCCAGACCTTCACACCGATGCGCCCGAAGGTGGTATTGGCTTCAGAGGTACCATATTCGATGTCACTGCGCAGTGTATTGCGCGGGACACGGCCTTCCACCATCCACTCACGACGCGCCATTTCCGAACCGCCCAGACGGCCTGCAACCGCAATACGGATGCCTTTGGCTCCCTGGCGCATCGCCTGCGAAATCGCACGCTTCATGGCACGGCTGTGGCTAATACGGCGTTCCAGTTGCCCGGAGATATTCTTGGCAACGAGTACAGCATCCAGATCGGGTTTCGTAATTTCCTCAACCTCGACCTTTACCTTCTTGTCAGGACCAGCAACATCTTGCAGCGTCTGACGCAGTTCCTTTACACTTTCGCCTTTGCGCCCGATTACGATACCGGGTTTGGCGGTGTAAATCGTAATTTCGACACTATTGGGATACCGTTCAATTTCAATCTGGCTGACGCCCGCACGCTCCAACTCGCGTTCAATCGTCTGGCGCAGGTTGAAGTCTTCTTGCAGCAGTTCGCGATAACGCGAACCTTCAGCGTACCAGCGTGCATCCCAATCCCGATTAATCTTCAGTCGCATACCGACTGGATGGACTTTGCGCCCCATACAATAACTCCTACTCTTCGTACTCACGTAGAACGACGGACAGGTGGGCCGAGGGCTTGATGCGCGGCTTGTAGCGGCCACGCGCACCGGCTTTGTAGCGGCGCTGGCGTGGTCCTTCGTTGGCAACAATCTCTGCCACAAACATGTCCTGCCGGTTCAGTTCATAATTTTCTTCTGCATTGGCGAGTGCCGAAGCGATGAGCTTGGACACGTAATACGCACCCTTGTGGGGCATAAACTTCAGCACGACAAGTGCTTCTTCTGCATCCATACCACGTACCTGATTGCATACCAGCCGGGCTTTCTGGGCTGAAATGGGAAGGTAGCGGGATTTGGCTTTCACATCCATTGCTTAAACCTCCGACCTATTTCCTCTTCTTGGCGTCCTGGATGTGACCCCGGAACGTGCGTGTCGGCGCAAATTCACCGAGCTTGTGCCCGACCATGTTTTCCGTGATGTAAATCGGGACATGTTTGCGGCCATTGTGAACGGCAATCGTATGCCCGACCATCTGTGGAAAGATCGTGCTGGCACGGCTCCATGTACGAATGACTCCGCGTTCCTTGCGCTCGTTCATCTGCTCGACTTTGCGCAGGAGCTTCGGTGATATGAAAGGTCCTTTTTTGAGTGATCTTGACATTACTCTTTCCTCAACTCACTAACGCTTCTTGCCACGGCGACGCACGATGTATTTATCAGTGCGCTTGTTGCGGCGCGTGCGAACACCGAGTGCTGGTTTACCCCAGGGGGTCTTCGGGCCTGGCATACCGATTCCGGTACGGCCTTCACCACCACCATGGGGATGACTTGACGGGTCCATCGCGGAACCACGAACGGTCGGACGCCAACCCATCCAGCGTTTGCGACCAGCTTTACCAATGTTCACATTGCTGTGATCCGTATTGCCAACCTGCCCGATGGTTGCCATGCAGTCGTTTCTGACACGGCGTGTTTCACCACTTGGCAAGCGCAGCAGCACATAATCGCCTTCCGTACCCAACACCTGAGCGCTCACGCCAGCGGAGCGAGCAATCTGCCCACCACGACCCGGTTGTAGCTCGATGTTATGCAC
>JAKEEQ010000489.1 GCA_022616515.1 Chloroflexota bacterium
GCAGGAAGACCCCCGTTATGCCGGGCAGGCCAGTATCATTGCGCATGGTATGCGCAGTATCATGGCAAGTCCTTTGCGGGCACGCGGGCAAATCACCGGGGTTGTGTTCGTCGATAATCGTATTCGTGCCGGGATTTTCAATGAGGATGATCTGGCAACTCTGGACACCTTCGCCTCACAGGCAGCGGTCGCCATTGATAACGCCCGTTTGTATGGTGAAACAGACGCCGAACTGCAAGCCCGTATTGAAGAACTGCGTATGCTGCAATGGATTGACCGACAGCTAAACGAATCGCTTGAGCTGGATAAATCCCTTAGCCTCACGGTTGAGTGGGCATCGCGACTGGTGCAGGCGGAAGCAGGTAGTATTGGTCTGGTTGACGAGAACCTCCATTCCGTGATTATTCATGCATCATATGGTGAGGACGCGCCCTTTGCCGATAAGGGCGAGATTTTGCTCAATCACCCCCTCATTGATGAAGTTATAGAAACAGAGCGAGCGGTGGTCTGGCAAAAACCCGGTGATGGGGCCATATTGTGTCTGCCAATTCGGATTGTTAATGATGTGATTGGCTTTATTTTGCTCCGGTCCAACAACCCCGACGCTTTTGACGAGAATGCGCAGGAACTGGTAACCCGCATGGCGGAACGGGCCGCGAGTGCTATCCAGAATGCACGGCTGTACAGCCAAGTTATTGCCGCCAATAACGCCAAATCTGAATTTGTATCGCTGGTAGCACACGAACTCAAAGTTCCCATGACCAGCATTCGCGGTTATGCATCTATGATTGAAATGACGGGTAATGTCGGCGACCGTGAAAGAGGGTTTGTGCGCATTATCGAGAATAATGTGGATCGCATGCGGGTCATGGTGGAAGACCTGAACGATATTAGCCGGATCGAAAGCGGCCATTTGAACGTCGAGGTTGAGATTGTGGAACTGGATAATGTTTTGCAACAAGCCAAAGAAGGTGTCATGACTCAGATTCAAGAACGGGGTCACGCGCTTATCGAAAATATCGACAACAATTTGCCTGCGGTGTATGGCAATGCATCGCGGCTTATTCAGGTGCTGGTGAATTTACTGAGTAATGCGTACAAGTACACACCCAACAATGGAGAAATCTCATTCTCGGTACGCCGTGAAGGTGACAAGGTGTGGTTTTCCGTGAAAGATAATGGCATTGGCATGACGGAAGATCAGGTGCGCAGACTCGGCACCAAATTCTTCCGCGCCGATCATGAACATGTGCAGCAGCAGTCCGGCACAGGACTGGGCTTTGCCATCACCCGTAATCTAATTGAATTGATGGGAAGCGAGCCGCATATCACCAGTGCGCTGGGCAAAGGCAGCGAGTTTTCATTTGCACTGCCCGTAGCGAATGAGGGTTGATGCGACATCTGTTTATCTCGCCCCATCCCGATGATGCAGTGCTGAGTTGTGGGGGGTTGATCAGCCAGCTTTCCAGCGGTGATGACGTTATCGTGTTCACCGTGCTGGCAGGCAATGCACCTGATCCATTACCCGATTCGCCGCTCATCGCTAACATTCACCAGCGCTGGGGATTGGGAGATAATCCGATGCCCACCCGCCGTGAGGAAGATAAGGCCGCTCTTGAAATGTTAGGAGCGGCTGTTGTTTTTGGTGATTTTGTGGATGCTGTGTACCGCACGGATAAGAGTGGTACTGCCCTGTACACGTCGGATGATGATCTGTTTGGCGATATAAAAGCCGCGGATAAACTGGCAAATGCCGGTCTGAACCTCCACGGTTTACTGCCTTTTGAGACCATTTACATTCCGCTTGGCGCAGGCAATCACATTGATCACATGCTGGTACGGTGGCTGGCGCTGGCTCAACTTGAGACCTTACCAAAACCACTGGCAGTTTTCTTTTATGAGGAGTATCCTTACAACTCAGAGACAGGGGAAGTACTACATAGCCATGCAGGAAACAGGGAGCGCCTCTCCGGGAATGCAGCGATTGAGACTGCGCTGCTGAGTCTTCCCTTAAGTGTTGAGCCGGTGATTAAACCCCTGTCAAAAGATGCGGTAGAATTGAAGATCGAGGCTATTCAATGCTATCGTTCACAGATTAGCACATTCTGGGAAGATGCTCAGACGATGGCGGTACGGGTGCGTGATGCTGCACTGGCAGAACGCCTCTGGCTTGTAGATTAGAAGCGATATATTATCGACGATGAATGGGGATTTTGATGGCAACAGCAGATGTAGGCAAGAACTATCCGGTTAATGAAGCGATTGAATTGATCCGGGAGGTCAAGTCAAGCGGCTCCGATGACGAGAAAATTCAACTGCTGAGCGATAAAATTGATGAGATAAATAAATACATTGCCACTTTTGTGTCTGTCCTGGTACACGAAATCCGCAAACCGATGACCAGCATTCGTGGCTACTCCGACATGCTTAATCAACCCGCACTGGGCGAACTCAACGATATGCAGAAGCAATTCGTCGATACCATTCGGACCAATGTCCTGAGTATGCAGAAGCTAGTCGATGACATCAGCGACATCACCAAGATGCGCACAGGCCGCCTCCGTCCAGAACCCAAGATGGATATGGCGAAAAATATTCTGATGGCGGTAGAAAAAGACAACAAAGAGTTTGCCGAAGAACGTAAGGTTGCTCTCGAATTTAACGTCCCCGACGGTTTACCCCTGCTCAATCTTGACAGCACCCGTGCCAAGCAAGCCATCAATAAGTTGGTCGAAAACGGCCTCAAATACACTGCTGAGGGTGGGAAGGTGGTTGTCACGGCAGGGCCTGCCGATGGTGGCCTGATTATCCATGTTGAAGACACAGGTGTTGGCATGAAGGAAGAGGAACTGGAGCATCTTGGCGAGTTGTTCTTCCGGGGTGACGATGAACTGGTGACCAACAGCAAAGGCTACGGCATGGGCATCCCCATCGTGCTGGAGTGCATGAAGTTTGTTAACGGCTGGGTCAAGTGGGAAAGCACCAAGGGTAAAGGGTCAAAATTTACTATCTTCCTGCCGGGGATGAGTTAGCCAATGATGCGAAGTAGTTTCCTATATTTATCCGCGGCCGGATGGGCACGCAGGCTCGTCACAGGTCTTGGGGTTGCGCATCGAACTGCGCGACGTTTTGTGGCCGGGGAAGAACTTCAGGAGGCAGTTGAGGCAGCGCGAGCATTGAACGAAAAAGGGATTATGGTGTCCCTTGACCATCTCGGCGAGAATGTCTTCAGCCTAGAAGACTCAAAACGGGCCACCGGTGAATATATCGAACTTTTACAGACGATCCATGAACACATTCTGGACGCCAATATCTCGGTCAAACTCACGCAGCTAGGGCTGAACATTAGCGAGGACCTTGCTTTAGAGAATATGCGCAGCATTCTCGACAAGGCAAATGAAATTGGCACGAGCGTCACCATCGACATGGAAGCTAGCCAGTATGTCGACGCCACGCTGCGGATTTTTCGCCAACTGAATGATACTTATGATAATGTTGGCACGGTGATTCAGGCATATTTGTATCGCAGCGAAAGTGACATGCACCAGCTTGGAGCCGAAGGTGCGACCGTCCGGCTGTGCAAGGGCGCTTATAAGGAGCCGCCTGATATTGCCTTTCCTGAAAAAGCCGATGTTGATGCGAATTTTATCAAGCTCATGCAATTATATCTTTCAGAAAAATACCGCGATGCCGGGGCCTATCTCAAAGTCGCCACCCACGATCCACACATGATTGAATCAACTGAACGTTTTGTAAAAGACAACAACGTTCCAATGTCGGCCTTTGAATTTCAGATGCTGTATGGCATCCGCGCAGCTACACAAGAAGACCTCGTGGCGCGTGGATATAAAATGCGGGTCTATGTCCCTTATGGCGCAGAGTGGTATCCTTACTTCATGCGGCGTCTGGCAGAACGCCCCGCCAATGTCTGGTTTATTCTTCGGAGTTTCTTCTCACGCTAGCCTATGTCTCATAACGATCTTGTCCGTTCATCGAATGCCCTACAAAAACTTGCCGCCTATGTCTACGAAGTCAGCGTAGAAGCCGCAGCGCGGACAATGGGCAATCTGAGGATAGATGCTATTCGCCACGAACACACGCTCACGCAGCGTTTTCTGGCGTATCTCGAAATGGGTCTGGACCGCCAGATTGTTAGGGCCGATGAAGACCTGCGCATTTCGGCAATTGCCTTTACGGATAGAGGCGTAGAAGGCGACACCTTTGAACTGGAGACGGGGGCGGATATGGCATGTTTTATCCGCTACGACCTGCCCGGCTTGCGCTGGGCCAAAGGGTTTCTGGGTCTGAGCAAAATGGCAGAGGTCAAAGGGGTGGACGATGATGGCCGGGTGCGGATCGGCTTGAAATCTGAAGAAGATTATGATGAGATGATTCGCGACTGCACCCAGATGCGGGCCATCACCGAAGAGAGTTTTGTGTTTTTCTTCACATCCGAGTCGGTTACAGTCGAGAAATCGAGTGCGCTGCTGGGGGATCTGGGCGAGATGTTTCCGCAAAGGCCGTGGGAGGATATTCATCAGTTCCGCGAGGATGGCGGGGTCAACATCGCGCAGTTTTATAGTGCCTTTGCCGCCTGCCAGCTTGGCGCTACGCTGCTCGACCAGCCCGCCATTGGATTTGACTCAGTGTTCGACCTCATCAATGCGCAGGGACTGTCCGTTGTGCTGCTTATTATGGTTGGCACGGCAGTACCTATGCCTTCATTAGCCCCGGATTCCCCTGAATTGAAAGCGCTGCCCTTTGAGGTGCCCCAAACATACTGGATGTGGGGACCGCTTATGGCAACGCTTATGCAGGGTCCTCAGCGGTAAGTTCTACAAATACGTAATCAGTGCCTGATAGGCATAACCCAGGACAATGGCCCCCACCAGCGATGATGCCAGATACACGAGAAATACGCGGCGGCGGGCAATGCCGAAAACGGCTGCCATTGCGGGTAACGTTGTTGTTGGCCCGGCAATCAAAAAGGCCAGTGCCGCGCCGGGAGTCATTCCCTGCTCCATCAATCCGCTGATGAGGGGCAGTGCGGTGAGATTGGTGGTATAGATTGGAACCCCGGTCAGGGCAGCCAGCAGTATTGCCAGCGGATTGTCCTTGCCGAGCGTGCTGACAATTGCCTCCTGCGGCACATACAGCAAAATCAACGCTTCCAGCACAAAGGCCAATGTCATAAATCTGACCACCATCCGTGTGACCGATAGGCTCTCCTCCACGATTTTTTCGCGCATTCGCTTATCCGTTGACGGCTGAATGTCACTCCGAGTGGCTTCTTCCCGCTCGTCATGTCTGGAGGTAGTGCATGAATCACCGCAAGAGCCACCTGAAATGCTGTCGAGAGAGATAAATACGCTGGACGATACTGCCAGCACAGGCATTGGCTGCGGCGGTTGAAAAACAGTTCTCATCCTCCTGTAAACCTCACGCCATGACCACGACGTGGACCCTCTCCGTTCGCGCAAAATACCCGCTGCGAAAAATTCATGCCGAACCAGCCATTGCGTGGCAAAACCAGCCGTGAGACTCAAAACGAGCGTAGCAACCACCCTTGCGACGGCCAATTCCCAACCCAGCAGCCCGACACTTAGAAAGAAGATTTCAGGGTCCATTGAAGGCGATGCAATCCAGAAGGCCATCACGGGCGCTAAGGGTACGCCTGCAATGAGCAATGACGCTATCACCGGGACAACGGTGCAGGCGCAAAATGGGCTGAAGGCTCCTACAGCGGTCGCCAGCAGGATCATTTTAGCCGGATGTCCGGTGAAGATGCGCCGGATGTACTGTTGGGCATTGGACACGCGAATGGTAACCGCCAGCGGAATGCTAATCAGCAGCTAAATCCATAGATGGAGGAAGCCTTCTGCCACAAATGTGGCGAGATACTGCAAGTCGTGAAGCATAGTTGTTTCCTTTCATCGTAAAAATACGATGAATGCGAGCAAAAAATATATCTAGAAGAGTTCCTGCACCTTGCCCTGAAACCACACTAGATTGTCATCATCAACGCAGTAGTTGATAGCCGGGCCTTCCACCGTGCCACAAATCAGGCCAGCGTCGCGCAGTACCTTGAGATGTTGAGACACGGTAGCCTGAGCCAGTGGTGTCGCCTCAACGATGTCGGCGGTGATGCACATCGGGTGCTCGGTTAAATAGCGCATTATCCACAGGCGGGTGGGATTTCCCATCGCCTTCATCATTTTTGCCAGACGTTCTTCGTCCGGGGTTAACCTGTCGTTGTTTTTCATTGTTGGCTCCATCGTAATTTTACGATGAAGGGCACAATGAGTCAAGTTAAGAAAAAAGTGAGGAGAAATTCTCCTCACCTTAATTCTTATCTGCGGCGTTTTTTCTTCTGTTCAGTTTTGCTTTTTTCGCGATCACGTCTATCTTTGGCGCGATCTTTTTTGCCAGCATCCATTTTGACGATCAGCGGCTGGAATTCGGCGACAACATCAACCAGGTCTTCCTGTGCTTTCATCACCACGCGAATGTCTTTGTAGGCACCCGGTGTTTCATCCAGACCACCGGCAAGTAGTTCAACCCCATCGCGCCGCAACTGATCGTTCACTTCGTTCCAGTCGAATCGCTTGAATGCTTCACTGCGTGACATCCGGCGACCCGCACCATGCGCTGCGCTGTTCAACGACTCTGGATTGCCTTTGCCCCGCACGACATAACCGGGCGCGGTCATGCTGCCGGGGATAACCCCATACACACCTTCCCCGGCGGGTGTTGCCCCTTTACGGTGAACGAAGACCTCCTCGCCGTTATGAGTTTCCTTCCAGGCGAAGTTATGATGATTTTCGACACCGCCCGCCGCATCATAGCGCAGCGCTTCAATAATCCGGTGATGAATCACCGCATGGTTGGCGCTGGCGTAGCGTCCTGCCAGATTCATAGCCTGCCAGTAACGCTGTCCTTCTTCCGAATCGAGATCAAGCCATGCCAGATGCTGGTAGGCTTTGGGCAAACCGGCGTGCTGGCTCATGGCGATTTTGGTGAAGTGATTGGCAACATTGTAGCCAAATCCGCGACTGCCGCTGTGACTCAGCAGGGCGACATAGTAACCGGGGGTAATCGTGCCAAAGGATTGTGATCCTTCACCCTCAGTCAACCTTTCGCCTTCAATTTCTTTGCGGACAGTTAATATGCCAAATTCGACAAAGTGATTGCCAGAACCACTCGATCCTAACTGTTCCCACGCGGTATCCTTCATGCTGTGGATGAAGCCATCCGCGTCCCAGAGTGGGTCGCCCATAACCTCATGGTCGTTGGGGACTTGAAACTTTTTACCCGCGCCGAACAGCGTGTTATCTTCAAGAGCTTTGCGGAATTTGTCGCGTTTTTTATCAAATTCGTACGACTCAACTGCCAGAATCGTCATCTTCATACGACAGGCAATGTCCACGCCCACCGCATAGGGAATCACCGCGCCGCGAGTCGCCAGCACGCCACCAATGGGCAGCCCATAGCCCTGATGGGCATCCGGCATCAAGGCACCCTGCACGGATATGGGAAGCTCGGCGGCGTGTTTCATTTGCTCACGAGCGCCGGGTTCAATATTTTCCTCGCCCCAGATTTTGTAGGGGACGGGTTCAGTTCTAATCTCAGACATCTTTCCAATTCCACCATTTCAACTTTTCGGGATCATGTTAAATAGACAGCACAACGAAACTGATAGAGCACACAGCGGTCAATGCTTTGACCTTTCTGTATGCAATGTTGTTCGTAAAGCTGTTCAGGATTCGCGCCATGCAAGTCACTAAGTCGGCGTATGCCAAGATTCATTAAATCTTTAGCCGCTTCTTTGCCAATGCCGGGAATTTGCATCAGTTCTTGCATAGCACACCTCCAACAGGTGGAAATCAGAATAATAATTTATTATAGAGAAGAACACTCTAAATTACAATTATTCTTCTTGATAAGTAAGGTTTTTTAGATATATTTAGAGGCCAAAATAGGTCACATGCAATTGTGAGTCATGAATTGTTCAGGAGAGATTATCATCTAGGAATCTGCCAAGTATATCTTGGGCTCTCATTAGATGAGCATCGCCCGTTGTAAGTTCCATAAGAAGGTCATCAATTGCTCTTGAACTGGCATTGACACCCTTATTTAAGTCCTTGGACCAACCTCGCAACCCGTTAATACTTTGCTGCATTTTACTTATACTATCAAATGCGGCTGAAACAGATTGTCTGAGCGTGCCGATATTGTTGTATAAATTGTGATGTACATCCAGACTTTCATTTTGTACATAAGTGGCTAACGAAATATATCTAGGTTCTGTTGACATTTGAATTGAGCTTGTAAAATAGGCGCATGACAGATGTGAGACTAACGGACGAACAATGGGTAAAAATTCGGGACTTCTTACGTGAAGACCCGAATGCATATGTGGGAAATGAGGCGGATTGTCGTCGTTTCATCGAAGCGGTCAAGTGGATCAGTCGCAGTGGTGCACAGTGGCGTTTGTTGCCGACGGAATTGGGCAACTGGAACAGCGTGTATAAGCGGTTTGTTCGCTGGTGCGTCAATGGGGTGTGGCAACGGATGCTGGACTACTTTGCCAGTGATGCGGATATGGAAAACGGCCTGCTGGACAGCACCATTGTGCGGGCTCATCCGTGTGCCGCCGGTGCCGAAAAAAACGGTGAACAAGCGCTATTGCAAAAACAGGGCTGATAAGTTGAAAAACCGACGCAAATCGTGTCAAATAGAGATATGAGACTAATATATGCCAGAGAACTAACAAAAGAAGAGCGGGAGATCTTGCAGCAGAGTCTGAAATCAAGCGACGGATTTCGGGTCAGACGAGCGCAGATGATCTTGATGAGTGCCGATGAACACCTCAAAGTGGCTGAGATTGGACGACGGGTGGGCTGTCAGGGACAGGCGGTACGCGTTGCTATTCATGCGTTCCACGCAAAGGGAGTGGCATGTCTGGAGGCAGGATCTCATGCACGGCATGGTGATCAACGGGCGTTTGATGAGGCAGCGCGGGAGCAACTGCGTCGTCTCACTGAACAGTCGCCACGTGAATGGGGCTATGCGACAAGTCTGTGGACACTGGATCTACTGGCCCGGGTAAGCTTTGAGCAAGGACTGACGGACCGACTGGTTACTGGCGAAACCGTGCGGGCGACGTTGAAGGCCATGGGGATCACCTGGCAGCGTGCCAAACACTGGATAACCAGTCCAGATGCCAACTACACGGTGAAAAAAACGACGCGACTGGCTGAGGGCACAGGCTGACCAGCGTGATGATTGGCTGCTTGTGGAGGAAGATGAGTGCTGGTTCTCTCGTTTTGCCCAGCCACAGGCCCACGCCTGGGCCGTTCCCCAACAGCCATGGCGTCTGGTCGAACGTGAGCCACCCCGTGGTGAAAAACACAAGGCACTGGCCTGTTTTGGTGCCGTACGCCGTGATACCCATGAAGTCTTGCTGTATTTCAGTCAAGGACAGCCTAACCGCTGGCAGCAGTGGATGTTTATAGTGGGATTGTTAGCTGTCGCCCGCGCCGAAGGCAAACAGGTTGTGGTCATCATCTGGGACAATGCCAGTTGGCACAAGAGTAAGGACCTGCGTACCTGGATACGTGCCTACAACCAGCACGCCAAAGCGACCCATGAACCGCGTTTACTCACTCATTGGTTACCTGTGAAAAGTCCCTGGCTCAATCCCATGAACCCCGCTGGGTTCATGCCAAACGCTGTGTTTGTCAACCGCATGGTGCCTTGTCACCCGTCGAATTACAGCAGCGCTTATGTGCTCATTTTGATACCCAACCGCTTTACCATACATTCATGTCATGAGGTCTGTCTTTGCACTAGTCATGCTGTCTCCCCATATTTCCCAATTTTGATGAAAGTCTTGTAATCCACTGTAGTGAACCCCAGAGATTAGACAGGATGTTAAAATAACAAAGTCCATGAAAGGAACGGTTCATATGAGCAAGCGACGCAAGTTTAGTCCAGAATTCAAAAGCCAGATTGTGCTGCAACTGCTGTCGGGGGAGAAGAGCATGGCCGAGTTATGCCGAGAACATCAACTCAGCTCAGCGATGATCGGCAACTGGAAGCAGCAATTCCTGGCGGCAGCGCCCCGTGCCTTTGAAAAAGACAGCGCCAGCAGCGCCGAACAAGAGCGAATTGCCGACCTGGAACGGATGGTCGGACGCTTGACGATGGAGCTGGAGATTGCAAAAAAAGCATCGAGTCTGCTGACTGGGATGCGGGACAGAAACGGGAAATAGCCATGCGTCTGCAAAACAGTTATCCAGTCAAGAGCATTTGTGCGGTGCTGAGCTTACCGCGCAGCACATTCTATCATCGAGCGACGGACAAGCATGACACCCATCTGCGAGCTGCCATCCAAGAACTGGTTGCTCAGTATCCGACCGATGGCTATCACCGCCTCACGGCGTTGCTGAGGCGGGCTGGGTGGACCGTCAACCACAAGCGGGTGCGACGCTTAATGGCTGAGATGGGCTTACAATGTCCGGTCAAACGCCGCAAAACGCGGACCACCAACAGTGACCACCCCTTTGGTCGGTATCCGAACCTGGTCAAAGACCTGAGCGCAACTTACCCTGACCACATCTGGGTAGCGGATATCACCTACGTACGGCTTCAGCGCGAGTTCGTCTACCTGGCAGTCATGATGGATGTGTTCACCCGTGCCGTGCGCGGGTGGCACCTGAGCCGCAGCCTGAGCCAGGATCTGAC
>JAKEEQ010000490.1 GCA_022616515.1 Chloroflexota bacterium
GCGCGGCACGTCAATATCTGCGACCACCACCCGGCCCTCACGCCCATGCTCCAGACCAAATCCGGGCGTGTCATACTCCCAGATGTAGGTGTACAGGTTGGTGTATGCTTCACCCGCCGCCATATCCTGCGCAAATTCAAGCGGGTCACCACGTCCAACCACCGCATACGAAAACAGCGGGTGCAGTGCTCCCAGCAGGATACCGAATATGGCGACCAGCAGCAGCGGAATCAACGTTGGAATAAAACGGCGAGGCAGCGGGGGATTGACGCGCTCGTCGCTCCATTCGAGCGCGACATAGCCGAGCGCCATCACCGCCATACCAAGCCCAATCACCAGCACATACCAGTTATCGTAAAAGGGAAGCTGGCTGCTGACCCAATAGGCGGCCCCGGTCAGCAGGGCAATCGGCATCCACAGCATAAATACTTTGAGCCACCATACGCCAGCAGGCGGCAGTTCCCCCTCGTTTGTGGAGGGGAAGGAGTCGTTGTGATGGACGGCGGGCGGACACGGCAGTGCCGTGTCCCTACGGAGCCGTTGGTTTAAAGAGGAATCGCCATGATACAGAGCGGTGCGTAGGGACGCCCAACGGGGCGTCCGCCAGTCATTCGTGGGGCGTGAACGATGCAAACCGATTACCCCGACCAGACGCACCAGACTGTAGATGACCAGTGGAACAGCAACTGTCAGGCTGACAAAAGGTCGCACCGCCACCAACGACCCCAGTGCCAGCCCCGCTATAATACCCCATCGCCATAGATGAGTCCCTTTTTCCAGACGCCAGATGGCGAAGAGGGTAAGCGTGGTGAGCAGGAGACTTGCCGTGTGTGGCATCAGCGTTGCGTTTTGCATGACAGCAATCGGGCTAATTGCCATCAGAACCGCCGCCACTGCCCCCGTTGCCTCGTTGAACACCTCCCGCGCCAATCGATACGTCAGCCCCACGTTGAGGAGGGCCAGCCACGCATTGATGATTGCGGGAAAATTGAGCAAGTATCCGGCGGCCAGAATCAGGGGATAACCCGGCGGGTATTTGCCGAAACGCTTGCCCCCTTCGTCAATCAAAAATGGCTGCCAGAAGGCGCGGCGTGGTTGCGGAGTCTCGATATAGATGTTGCCCCCGGCAAAGATTTTGGCCTGATAGGTGTATGCATATTCATCTTCCAGATGGGGCAGCCGCGCAAAGGTCTCGCGTGACACGTTCAGCGACATCCACAGGGCAAAAAAAGCAGCAACTAAAGCGATGATGGCAGTTATTTTCATAGGGTCAATTTGATTGATTTCTAATATAGTACGAGTGGACTGCCGGAGAATTCACGGACGCCATACATGCTGTCCATCTCTTTTCATATCGCCGGGCTGTCCCACACCTGCTGTTACTATAAACGCTGGTTTTCCACCTATTGGATTTTGCCATATTCGCGTGAAAATAAAAAATGCAGGAGAGGGCCATCCCTCCTCGAACAGTTCACGGAGGAGAGACAACCCTGTGTTAACGAGGAAAACTACTCGCCAAAGAGGTCAATGTCGAGGGTTCCAGCGTAGATGTCGGTCTGACCCTGGTAATTACGCTGCAATTCCAGATACAGGTAATATACCCCATCGTGGTGCACCATGCGCGTAAACCACATGCGGCGCTGGCGAATGTCGGAATTGGTAAAGACAGGTTCTTCGGTGGCCCGTTCCCAGACAATCGCGTCCTCGCTGGTGGCGAATCCCAGCGATTGATCCTGCTGCGCACCCGTAAACGACTTGTACATCATCACCCAGCCGTCCTCGGTGATGGCGACACTTGGCTGCAAAACATGTTCGCGGTCCCATGCATCTTCACTTTCAGCCGGTGTCAGAACAGGGTCACTGTTGGCAAATGGAGCATCTGTCGTTTCTGGATTATCATACTTCGTCCACGTGATACCATCTTCGCTGGTTGCCATCCCAATCGAAGTCGGCTGGCCTTGTTTAAGGTGGTCATAGTACATATAGTAGGTGCCGTCATACTTTACCACACTCGCTGCTGTAATCAGACCGCTGTCCCAATCGCTTTCTGCGCCCGGCGTCAAAACCAGTGCCTCATCGGGCGTCCAGGGGCCTTCGGGGGCTGGCGCGGTAGCCCGTCCGATGCCGCCAACTACATCGCTGTTAAGTGGCGGCCATGTGTAGAAGTACAGTACCCATGTGCCATCATCCTCTACCAGTGCGCTGGAAGCAAGGGCTGCGGTGCCTGCATAGGGGATTTCATCGGTACGCAGCACCGGGTCCGCGCCCACCTTTTCCCACGTAATACCATCATCGCTCACCGTGTAGGCAATTTGCACCTCCGCAGGCCAGGCAAGAAAACCATTGCGGAACATATGGAACTGCCCATCATGGTAAAGCACTGCACCCGGATCGGTGTATCTATTGTCCCAATCCTCGCCATGCCAGACTGCCGCGTTTTCGGCATCAATTTGAACCTCACCTTCAGGTCCCTGAGCTAAACCGCTGGTGGCAACGACCAACAGCGCAATCACAAAAAGTCCTGCAAAAATATGTCTCATCGTTGGTTGACTCCTCAAAACATACATATGATTGATAAGTTTCCCCCAACCGAATGTATGACCATGGACGGAAAGTGCGGAACAACCCGGAGCATCCCAACAAAGGCCACAGAGACCCGACGTCCGTATAAAAGGTTGCACCGCGCTATCATGTGTCATTAGAGATACTGGTGATTTTGGGTAAAGTTCATGAGTTTTTTATTAGAGGTTCTGATAAATCCCTGTAAACTGTAGGGAACCATCGCTGCCCCCGCAGTTGCGCATTTTCGCTCCCAATAGACGTTTCGGCTATAATTGAACTAAAGATTCTTATCGTAAAAGAGTTTATATGCCAGCCATCCGAGTCATCTTAATTGACGATCAAAGTCAGGTTCATTTCGCGGTGGCATCCGTGTTTGATGCGAACGACGATCTTGTCCTGGTCGCGCAGGCCAGTTCTGGCGAAGAAGGCATCAAACTCATCGCTGATTACCAGCCAGATGTGGTCCTGATGGATGTCGTTATGCCCGGTATGTCCGGCATTGAGGCTACCCGCATCATCCATGAGACCTATCCTGACATCCGTATTCTTGTCGTGTCCAGCTTTCAGGATGATGAGAGTGTCCACGCCATGCTGGACAACGGCGCGGCTGGCTATGTGCTCAAAGGCTCGATCACCTCGGACCTCGCCACGACTATCCGCACGGTCTATCACGGTCACACCGTATTTTCACAGGAGGTTTCTCAGGTGCTGCTGCATGGCGGCGAAGGAAGTGGGAACGATTTTGGCCTGACCGAGCGCGAAATTGACGTTCTGGTTCTTATGGCACGCGGCCTGAACAACAACGAAATCGCCAGCGAACTGGTCATCAGCCGTTCCACCGTAAAATTCCACATCGCCAATGTCCTCGAAAAAATGGGCGTCAGCACCCGCGCTGAAGCCATCGTCCTCGCCGCGAAGAATAAACTGGTTTAACTTACATCTTGCTGAAACTCTGCTGGCGATATTGCTCAATGCTATCCCGGTACTGTTGAGCAGCCGCAGCCGGGTTATCGGCAAAAATGACACTGCGTGAGACATTGATAATCAAGCCCCGTCCCTGACGATTCAATCCTCCCGCCAGCACCGCCGCCAGATCACCGCCCTGTGCACCAATGCCCGGCACGAGCAGTGTCATATCGCCAACAGTTTCGCGTACTTTGCGAAGCTGCTCAGGGGCGGTTGCGCCTACCACAAGCATGCAGTTATTGTGGCTGTTCCATTCAGTAGCGACGTGATGGGCGAGGTGCAGATAAAGCGGACTGCCATCAACCACCAATTCCTGTAACTCACCAGCACCGGGGTTTGAGGTATGGCACAGGATGATACAGGTTTTATCGTCTCGTTCGAGAAAGGGCGCAAGGGCTTCTTTGCCGGGATAAGGATGCAATGTAATGGCATCAAATCCCAATTCATCAAAAATCGCAGTCACATAACCCTCATTGGTTGTGCCGATGTCGGCGCGTTTGGCATCGGCAATGGTGAAAATATAGGGGTGGTTGGTGCGTAGATAATCCATTGTCAACGCCAGTTCATGCCAACCCGATGCGCCACGCACCTCGTAAAAGGCAAAATTGGGCTTGTAAGCGCTCACAAAGGGATGCGTTTGCTCGATAATCCAACGGTTAAAAGCAAACTGCGGATGTTCCTCCCCCACAAAATGCGCTGGCAGTTTATCCAGACGGCTGTCCAGCCCAACACACAACAGCGACTCGACCGCTGCCGCCCGTGCTTCAAATTTGTTCAACGTCATTGAGCCAGTCCTGCGGGTTCTGTAACCACTCATCAACAGCGCGGAGAATCGGCAGTGTCAGCGTGACATATTGCTTGGCGGTGCGCCATAACGATGCAAAATCAGTGAGCGGATGCAACTGTACCCCTGACGATTGGAACGCCTCGTAGGTTGCATCAAAACCGTAGGTCGCAATCGCCAGACAGTCCGTGACGATAGCGCCTTCCTCGCGCAGCACTTCAACGCCCGACAAACTGCTGCCGCCCGTCGTCACCATGTCCTCCAGAAGCACGACACGCCGCCCATGCACATTACCTTTTTCAATCCGGCTGCGTGTCCCATGTTCTTTTTCTTCTTTGCGGATGTAGACACACGGGATATGCAGACTGTAAGCCAGCGCGGCGGCGTGCGCAATTCCAGATGTGGCGACACCGGCAATTACATCAAACTTCATGTGGTCTTCGCGGATAATGTCTTTAAAACCATTAATGATGATCTGCCATCTATCGGGATGAAAGGGCAGAATGCGGTTATCAATGTATACGGGGGATTGGATGCCGGATTTGAAGGTGATTGGATTTTCCGGCCTGAAAACAACGGCCCCAACATCCAGCAGGACCTGCGATACCTGTAATGCAATCTCTTCGTTCATGGTGTATCCCTCAAAATAATCGCTGGAGCGCGTGGCCCCTGATAGACCAGTGCGCTCCAATATTGAACGGCAATGGCCCCGGCGTCAATAAAATCCAGATACGTCCGCCCATCCATCACGCCGCCACAACCGATAATGTCAATCGACTGGCCCGTTTGTGCGAGGATTTTGACGACACGCAGGGCATGATCGTGTAATTTTCCTCCCCCGATACCCCCCATTGTACCATCCGGGGCGGGTGCGCCAAGCGTATTGGTGGCGATCACCGCCCTAACGCCGGTTTCGGCAAAAGCCGACATCAATTTACGATATTGTTCGTCGCCCAGATCAGGGCCGATTTTAACCCACAACGGAATATCACCCAGCAAGTTAACCACAGCCCCACACAAGCGCAGGACTTTCTCTTCTGTTTGATTTCCCGTTGGGTCGTCTTCGGTGTTGGGACAGCTTAGATTGAGGGTGAACCACGCCGGACGGACGCCTTTTGCCAGAAAGGCTTCGATGCTATCCAATACTTCCTGCTGTTCAATGTCGGGGTCCGTTACACCGGGGCTGACGGCAATATTGATGCCTGTTTGCGGTGACAGGGGATGATGGGAGAAAAATTCAGCAGCGGCGATTGCTCCGGGATTTTTCAATCCAACGCGATTCTGAGTGGATTTGGTGGCGACATCGCGCCACATCACCGTGCCGGGATTGCCCAAACGCGGATGCGGCGTATAGGAGCCAAACTCACACGGGCCGACCAGCGCGGGCATGGTTCGCCAGCCGGGGATGATATTGCGCCCATTTTCGACGGCAGCGCAGGCTTCGTCAACTGAGTCAAACCCATCACCTTTGACGAATCCGGCAGCCAGAATGAGCGGGTGCTCCAGTTCAACGCCGCCCACCGTGATAGGTTGGTGTGGAATTTGACGGCGTAGCTGCCGCACCATTGCCTGAGCCGCACCGC
>JAKEEQ010000491.1 GCA_022616515.1 Chloroflexota bacterium
AACGCATCGCGCCTTTTGGTTCCAGAAAGGTGTAGGCGATGCTTTCCAGCAAGGCTCTGGCCCGGCTGCGGCGCTGGTCAGCACTCAACACATACTGCTGGGTGATGTCATTGAAGCCGATTCTGGCTAAATTGACATGACAGACAATGGCATAAATACCCGATGAGGCCGGGCGATGGAAGATGGCCTGCCCCAGATTGGCCCCACTTGTCGCTTCTTCTTCGCGTGAAGCGGAGGTTTTGGAGCGCCCTTCGCTCACATATTTAGCATGGAAATAACTATCGGTTTCCACCCGGTCCGGGACGCCGACCACCCAGCCAAACTCAACCACGCTTTTGCGAGGAAGACTACGTTTCGGGCGTCGGGAGCGCGACGAATCTTCTGAACTGTCATCATCATCTTCGTTATCATCATCGCTTGGTTTCTGTGTGCCAGCAGAAGTGACAAGAATGCCTTCAATATCGTCTATCAGACAGTGCCGAAGTATATAGTCCATAACCTCAGCATCATTGTACTTTTGTACTTGTTTCTTCTTACCCTTTGAGTCCTTACGTTCCTCCGTTTCCCCTAGAAACGATTGAAATTCATCATCAGCGTTAATGCGATTGGCGTTGAATGTCTGGCAACCAGCACACAGAGGCAATGTATCATCTTCCCGCGAAATCCGAAACAGATGTTCGGCCTGAATGTGCTTGAACATGTCGCCGCTAATGGCGTTGACGTTATGCAGTTGACCATCTTCGCCCACAATGTTGACCATGCGGGTCTGAATCTGGTTGCCTTCACCGCCTTCGTTATTGAGGCTGTGCATATCGAGCGTTGCACGGGCACTGATGGACAGGCTGTACAGTGAATCGGTCATGATAGGTTTTTCCTTTCTGGATTATGCTTCGCTAAATTCTTCGTCGTCAGTTTCACGGGGCACACGGGCGTACCCGTAAGCGATCAACAAACTTGCCACAGTTTGTGAACCATATTCATCTATCAGGGCAACTACCTCTTCAACATCACTCATAGTCAAGCTCTTTCTCCACGGCTTTGGGCGGGTTTCCATAATCTGAGCGTTTTCGGCGTTATACTTGAATATAAAGTCTCCTAACGCCGCGATGAAATCACTCTCATAACGGGCTTTACGAGCAAGCTCCTGTCCCAGACCATAACGGACATCATATTTGCGATCCCCCTGCTTCTTGCGGTATTGCGCGGTCACGGTGCTTTGCCGAATGGCATAGGCCACATTTTGAAAGCCCGGACCTTCGAGAATGGCGGAAAAACGTTTTTCGGTACTCATCATCAACCTTTCTATGAACAGTGTGGTATAGCGGTAGACATACTGGCCCCTTTCGCTTCGACCCATCAGATAACCTGTATAGGCATTGGTGAAGCGGAAAAAGGCGCGAAGATTATCGCCTGAGATAAAATCTCGCATGTTTTGCAGCAGTGTGTGAACATCACTATGCGATTCATCAAACTGGCGCACCAGTTTCTCAAGTTCGTCTAAAATGTCTTGATACACGGCAATCTGACTGACATCTTCAATCGTGATCCATCCCGGCAAGGCGATAAAGGAAAGATTCATGGTCGCCACTGCGTTACCCATATCCAGATAGAACACTGTATTGAAGCCTGCCACGAGATGTTTCTTTGGATTGCGCAGCCTTCCAAACGGATCGGGGTGTTCGGAGAAATGGTCCAGCAGCGCCTGTGTGTAACGGATGGAGGCCAGTACATCAAACTTCTTGTGGCTTTCCGAGGCGCTCATTGTCTCCCGAAATTTGTTCATGATGGCTTGATGTTCGCCAAAGGTCAGCTCACGGGGAGCAACCACAAATGTCTTCTTGTCGCTAGCACCCCGCACCGATTTTGTTAAGGCTCCATCATAGAAGCCGACGGCTTTGAGGTATTCCAGCAGCCAGAAGTTTTTCACGTTGCCAATGCTG
This sequence comes from Chloroflexota bacterium, assembly GCA_022616515.1. Classification (GTDB taxonomy): domain Bacteria; phylum Chloroflexota; class Anaerolineae; order Aggregatilineales; family J027; genus JAKEEQ01. Next base: position 1,941 of record JAKEEQ010000491.1, read on the forward strand.
AGGCCGAGTTTGGTGCGGTTCTGCCCCTTACCTTGATCTGGATTGTAGATTTGCTGGCCTGTCGCATCATAACTGATGTTCCAAGCATATTCCTTATCCAGCGCTTTCCATCTGTCCACAGCGCCATCAATATCATTGGGCGTCGTGCTGAAAAGATCGCACAGCACAGACAGAATGTCGGCTTGCTGGTCTCGGATATTCCACCAATCCAGCGCCAGTGCATTGTAACCGGGTAGTGCAGCGGGGTTGATTAAGCGCAGAGTATCCCAGTATTCGTGCGGTGCAATTTCAAGTTCCTGCCCTTTGACGGCTTTGCGGCGGGCCTCAAAGAACAGGCTGGTTTGTTCTTTGGCGGCTTCGTAGTCAATCACGCCAATTTCGGCAGGTATTGTTTCGGCATTTTTGACCGTTTGAATCGGCTTCAGAAAAACGAGATTCCCACTCTGAGCAGCAATGGTTTCCTCGGCAAGCGGCGGATCGCATCGTAGCTCATAGTAAGCTCCCTGATCTTTGATGGTCAGGCGACGATTATCGCCCGCCTGACTCGCAAGTAACTCGTCAACCACTCGTGCCCATCCAAACACCAGCAGTTCATCTGCCAGCGTGTGGTTGAGTTTGTCGATGTAAAACACTGATCTGTTCGTCATTCATCACCTCGTAAAATGTCTTGACACTTAAGTTATTTGTTCCCGGATGAGCTGCCCTCCTTTGTTCCTAATTGATCTGCCATTCTCAGGACACGCGCAATAATCAGATAGGCTAAAAAACCTCCTTCTAGATACCCGTTGCCTGTCTGGTCGTCGGGCTGGATGATGTAATCGTCGGCGTCATAGGCTTCAAATGTTTCATTGAGGCCGTGCAACGCCCGGCTGATGTCATCACTACTAAACCAGCCGTTCGGTAACGTGTCGAAAATATATTGTGGGCTGTATTTGCTGAGTTTGAAGGTCTGGCATTCTTGAGCGTGGAGTGTATGGTGACGGCAGATAGCGGTGAATACGGCGTGAGTCAGTGGATGAGTGTCACCTATCCGCTGGACCATCAACTCAAAACTGGCAAGCGCACTTTCAACGGCATGAGTCGGACGTTTGTTACGGCTGGCTTCACGGTGCTGTTCATTGGTCGATGTGTAATCAGTATGAGCAAAGGCTTCTGACTCATCTGCGATAGGTAGTCCAATCGCTGCCTGATAAATCTGTACCCACTTTTGCCATTTAATGTTCAGCTTCCCAACGTCGTGAAACAGTACAGCGACCTCCGCTGCATGACGGACAATGCCGGGTTCCCAACCAAATCGTTTTTCAAGTTGCTGTGCTCCCCATTCAAGTTCAGGCCACAGCCTGACAAAAGCATCATGCACATGGCGGATATGGTCCTGATAGGTTTCGAGGCGGTAGTTGAATCCGCCGTATGAGGTGTCGTCAAATGTTTTTACTTCCAGATCAAGTCGCTCATCCCAGGGGCCACCATAACTGCCAATAAACCCGAGCTTCGAGTCGTAGGTTGCCAGGGAAGGATGCACCACCACTAATGGTGCCCCCCAGAGGGTTTTTGCATCGTAAGCCATTTTCCAATCATAGACAGATTTGTTGGATTCATCCGGGTCAGGCGTTTCCACCAGGTACATCACTCCACATTCCAGATCGGACTGATCAAAACGTTCACACCAATCTTTGGCGTACTTCTGTAACGTGCCGGGATGCAGGCCAAAACTTGGTGCCTTAAATGGTGCTTCCTTTAGTCGGTCCGGATCGGGGTGGATGGTGACCTGCTGCTGGAAGACATTGCGGATGAGATCACTGGCCTGATCACTATCGCCGCGCATGACGGCATACATTTTGCGCTTGTGATTGTATTCGTCCGCACGAAGCTGGTTGATGATGGTTTTATCCGCCTCGCCATGCACATCGGACAGCACAGCCTGTTCACCGCCATAATCAAGCTTTTCGCCATCTCGCTTTTGAAAGGCATCAAAGGTATGGCCTAACAGCTTGAACCGGGATTGTTCCTCGACATAGGGCGCTGGATTCTCTACCAGATTTACTTCCACAGAGCGGTCATCAGGATCGAAAGTTAGAGGATAGATGATCACCTCGCCCACATCTTCCTGATAACGCGCACAGCGTCCCGCCCGCTGGATGATTGAGTTCGCCGGGGCCAGTTCGGTGTGCAGGACCTGCGAGGTAATATCGACGCCAACCTCAATGGCCTGTGTCGAGACCACGATATGACTGCCGCTCGTTTCACCTTCGGCGAACAGGCGGCGGACATTTTCTTCCGTTTGACTGCGGTCTTCCGGCAGAAAACGGCTGTGCAGTAGATGAACCTCAACACCAGATGGCTTTTGATACACGAGGTCTTGATACAGAAGGCGGGCGCGGTCTACAGTGTTACAAATCACCAATGACCGCTTATCATGGCGATCCAACACCCCTGCTGCCGACAATTTTTCCTCCGCGACACGATACGTGCGCGATTTCTGCTGTGAGGGAATGGCGGCTAACGTTTTGTCATCCAGGGTGACAGGTTCGGCATCGAGTGCCTGCGCTAGTTGGTCCAGCATATGCTTGCTAAAGGTGGCGGTCATCAGCACGAATGGCACAATGCCTTTTAGTTGTTTGAGCATTTCCAGCGTGGTTGGCAGGGTAGAGGTTGGATCGAACAGGTGGAATTCGTCAAAGACGAGGTAGGCGCTGAGCAAGGCCCCGGCAGGAATATTCGCCTGCCGCTTGGACATACCATACGGAAAGAGCAGCCAGCGACTGAGCGTCTGGTCGATGGTAGCAAAAATCAGGTTGCTCTTGAATTCCGGATCACCACGTTGTTCACCAGTCTGGATGGCTAACTTGATTTTTCTTTCTCTGCCAGCATATCGCAACCATTTATCCGTTTCCTCCAGAAATTGCTTTGCGAGTACACGCATGGGCACTGAATAAATACACTTTGAAGGAAAATCGCGCCCTTTATCCATAGCGTTTAAGAATGGCATGAGAGCAGCCAGCGTTTTCCCGGAACCAGTAGGCGCTTGCAAAATCACACTTTTACGCTCAGAGAGTAGAAGCTCGGCTACACGCTTCTGATGTTCATAAGGTTTCATATCTATTTCCCAAAATAGTCGCTGAACGTATCATTGAGTCCTAAAGGATCATCTTCATCAATCTCACGGTTGCGGGTGGTGTACCAGCCATACAATTCGGCTAAGCGCCGGGCTTCACCCATTAATTGCTGCCGGAGATCATCGGGTTTGAGCACTTCACAATGTGCGCCCCAGCCGCGTATCCACGGCTTCAAATCCGTCGTGTCCGAGACTTCAATCTGCATCAATAAGTACCCCGGCTTTTCTGTATCTTCTTGTAATGCTTGAGAAGGATGCCAGCGTGTTTCTTTTACGCGACGCACCACCTCCGGGTGAAATCTCATAACCACTTCGACCGTCTCATCGCCGAAAAAGATGGACCACGCATTCCGCAGGATTTCCAGACCGGGAAAATCGGCGGGAACATCAAATTCTTCGTCGTTCAGCATTTCAATGTCCCGGATGCGCTCGATTTTGTACGTGCGCAAGTCATCAACGATCTCACTGTAGCCAATGGCATAGGTTGTAAACCCAATCGCTGAAGGCTCCAGTAAATACGGCTCGAAGTCGGTCTCAAACGAGTTTCCCTGATAGGGTTCGTAAGTGATATGAACCCGGCGCTGGTGGATGTAGGCACGAATCATCGTTTCAAAAATCGCCTGATATTCTCTGGCCTCTGGGCGATTCGCCAGTTCGTGTGCGGCTTGCAAGATGTGCTTCCCCAGATACATATCCTCGGCAACAATCTCGGCCATTTTGATCAAGGTCAGATCTGCCAGTTTGATCTGGGTGTGGTTGTGCTTCACAAAAAGTCGGGCCGCCAGATAGAGAATGACGGCTTCCTCCGGAGATGGTTGAAACCGGCGCGGCTCTTTAAGCGGAAAAGCAAAATGCAGCGTAGCCTCTTTATAGATACGATGCTCGGCACGAAGCTCTTCGAGATGCTTGTTCAATGTCCGCAGCACGTCATAACCCAGCAGGTCCATTAACTCATTGGCGGTGAGTCCGTGGGGATGTGCCAGCAAGGTCCTGACAATTCGTGCTTTGTTCTGTTGCATTTCATTTTCGGAAATTTTGGGCACGTTGCACTCCTTTATTTTCACTTTAAAGGTGTTGGGGAATCTAATATTCCCAAAATGAAAATTTACAAAATTCATGTTCTCACTATCATATCAGTCGGCATTGTTTAAAAGTAGCTATAAGTGTGAACGTATAGTATAACCATTTATCATCTGGTGCTACTTATTCTTGAGGTGAATAATGGCAATCATGTATCCCCGCCAACCGAAATCAAATACACTCAGCCAGGCAGAGTTAACCTTATTCAACACCTTTGCCAAATATCTCAGCGATGACTACACGGTGTTTCACAGTGTGGACATCCAGATGCCGCGCCGTTCCAGCGGCGTGGATGACTATGAGATTGATTTTGTCATCGCCCACCCCAAACAGGGCGTCCTGCTGCTTGAGGTGAAAGGTGGACTTATCCGTTATGACGGGGCAATGGGCTGGTCACGGCAAAACAGAGGCAGTTGGTTATCGTTTGACAGCCCGGTTGATCAGGTCAAGGGGGCCAGTTACCAGTTGTTCAAGTACCTGAGCAATCAACCCGCCACCAAATCCTTCAATTACGCGAGTTGGTATGCCGTCGCCTTGCCCGATGTGGATATTGAGCAAGATATTACGCCGGGCATCCGCCAGGAAATCATCCTCGACAAGAAATCCCTGCATCCTTCACGCATTGAGGAAACGATTGGGCGGTTGTTTGCTTACTACCAGCGCAGCGATTCCCGTAAAGCACCGGGCAAAGCTGGCATCAAGGCATTGGGCAGTGTTTTAGCACCACAATGGTTTCTTACTTCATTCATGAGTACCGATTTTGAGTATGAGGAATCCGCTATCAAGGAACTCACTGAAGAGCAGTTCAATGTGTTGGACGGCATCGACTTCCGCAAACGCGCACTGATCGCTGGCTGTGCAGGATCGGGAAAAACACTGCTAGCCGTGGAGATGGCGCGGCGCTTCGCTGAAGACGGACAGCGGGTGCTATTGACCTGTTACAATCGCGCACTGGCCGAATATTTGTCCGAATCACCGGTGGCGTCCAGGATGATGATTAAACACTTCCACAGTCTGGCCTATCATGTCTTCAAAACCGCCGATAACGCAGCCTTGTGGCGCGAGTTGATGGAAGAGGAGCGTTCTGATGAGGAGAACAGTAGCTTCTGGACAGATACGCTGCCCGATCACATGATGAGTCTAGCCGATGGCCTACCTGCCACCGAGAAATTTGACGCCATCGTGGTGGATGAGGGGCAGGATTTTCGCGCGACGTATTGGCTGCCTATCCAGATGCTCCTCAAAGAGCCGGATGAGGGCACACTGTACATCTTCTACGATGAGGCACAGCGCATTTACTCACTTGACGAGTTTCCTATCCAGCATGGGCCACACGCCATGCTGCGTAAGAATCTTCGCAGCACCCGGCCTATCGGCGAATTCATTGCCCCCTATTATCCGGGTAAGGACAAGTTCATCCCGGCAGGGGCCGACTCGAAGCAGGACGTGTGGATTATTGACCCGACCAAATATGACAGTGAAGCCGCTGTCTTGAACGATATTCTGCAAACCCTCACTGATGAGCACCTTATGTTGCGCGACATAGCGATCCTGACGATGGCAAGTGAAGAACGCAGCCAGTGGTCGCAGGGGCAGGTTCTGGCCGATGGCTACGATTTGCGCTGGTTGAACAGCGGCCACAAGATTCAGGGTAAGCGAGTGCTGGTGAGCACCATTCAGGGTTTCAAGGGGTTGGAACGCCCGGTCATTATCCTGACCGAGTTAGATAAAGCCTCGCGTGAGGAACAGGTAGGCATGTTGATTTATATCGGGATGTCCCGCGCTAAAAATCTGCTGATTATCCTCGGCGATAAGCCACAGCTACCGCATCATGCTCAATGAAGGGAGGTTGCAAAAAATTGAGCGGATTTTGCATCAGAATCCTCGGGATAGAAAGTATGACGAGAACATCAATCACCTAACTACAAGTTGACCAAAAGAAAGAAAAGTGCCAAACAAATTTGATGATTATTCCAATCGATATACCAGAGCATTTCAAATCTGGTTAATCCTTATTGGCAAAGCAATGAATCGCCAGACCATGACGTATGGACAACTTGCCGATATGATAGGGTATCGTGGAGCGACTCCTATCGGAGACCGCCTAGATCCCATCTACACTTATTGTGAGGCCAATAACCTACCACCCTTAACGATCTTGGTGGTTAACAAAATACTGGCGAGCCAGGCTCAGGAATGGGCGAGTTCAGCTATTCCCAGCAGGAAGCCGTTTTCCAGTTCGACTGGTATTCAATATTCCCACCAACAGTTGAGGAATTGGAAAAATTTCATTCTCATGGAACCTAACATGACACAACGAACCATAAAGGCACTCAAAACCATGATCGACGAGATGCAATTTCTGGTCGATCACCCTCGCATACAGCAGAAACGCTGGGTGGCAAAGGGCAAAACGTGGCCGCCAACATTGCATAATGCAGTGGAAGATCTTGCGAATTGCCTTGAACCTCATGATTTTGCCATTGAGTCATCTGAGTCAATGTTATCTGTTCTCGAAAATCTAGGCTTGACCATTCAACAACGAGATGCAACCACATGCGGATAAAGGTGACATGGTCAACTACTCAAGGGCGCGTATTCTTCCGTCGCTGAGGTTGTCGAATCGGCATTGCGTGAGTGTCTGACTTAGAGCGAAATTCGTATAGATTGACCCTAGAAAGGACTTGAATAAATCAGGGGAACCAGGCATGCTAGTGCCTTATGAAAGCCTACTCAACCGATTTAC
>JAKEEQ010000048.1 GCA_022616515.1 Chloroflexota bacterium
CTATGGCTACCTGTTTTATCGCGCCTACCAGCGCCAGCGCGAACCACACGCCGCGCTGATGATGCTGGTAGCGATTGGTCTGTTCGCCATGCTTGCCGTGCTGGATAATCCACTGGTAGCCCAACAAATCAGTATCCCATTCTGGTTATACATCGCTATTCAGACGAAATGATTTCCAATGTATCACCATCGGTGACAATCTCAATGACGCCATCTTCATCGGTCCTAAACAGCCGCCGGTCCTCAAACCCCGCCATGACCGTCTCCTCGGTGGGATTCTGAGAACTTGCCGGATCACTTTGTAAGACCGCCACCTGCGGATTCACGGTATCAATCCAGATGTCGCTGTTGGTGCGCAGCGCTCCGTGATTAGCAACCTGCAACACGTTAGCCTGAACCAGATGCGGCTTCACCAGCAATATCTCTTCCTGTGACGAGCGCAAATCACTGGTGAATAAAAACACCGCGTCTCCATACGTCAGTCGCAGAACCATACTCGTGGCAGCACCATCCGGTGCCACAATCTCAATCTCCACACCATCGCCCGTCCGCACCCGCCAGCCAACCTGCGCCGGGATTTTGTTGTCAATGTCGTCCAGCACCGTCCGGTAGGCGGGCTGAACCTCGCCCTGCAATGGGTTATATACCAGCGCCTGAACATCATATCTTTCCATGACATCCGGCAGTGCATCAATCGTCTCATCGCCCGTCACAAACAACACATCAATGTTCTCTTTGTTGGGCGGAAGATAATCACCCAGCACCGTTAACAGTCGTGACGGAAAACGACCACCATCGATCAACATAGCCCCACCATCCGGCGTGCGGATGAGCACCGAATTGCTGTGCCCCATATCCAGAAAAATGACATGCAGTTTATCATCTGGCTGGTTCACCAATCGCTGACCGATACCCGCCAGCAAAAACAATCCAAGCACGAGCGGAGCGTATTGAACCACCGGTCTCCACATCCTCTGTTCCCTCCACAAATCCTCCCACCACAGCGGGCGTTTGGCGTTCAAAATGACATAAGCAATCAACAGGCTAAATCCCACCCACATCACGACCACCGGAATACCCAGATTGACGGTAGGGGCTGCATCCGCCAGCACCCGGACTGTTTCGATGGTGTACGTCAAAAACAGCCACGCGACCTGATAAAACAACTCGCCAATCCCCGGCGAAATAAAACTTATCAGTGTACCCAGCGCTCCAAAAACCAGAATCAACGGCTGGCCCGGGATAATCAGGAAATTTGCCAGCGGAGAAATGGGCGACACCTGACCAAAATAGTGCAGGATAATCGGCAGCGTCGCCAGTTGAGCCGCCAGCGTTACGATCAGCGGCTCGGATAACCAGTTCGCCAGAGTCACACCCGTTTCATCGCCGAACGCGGATTGCATCTTCGCTCGCAGCCAGCGATCACCGGGCGGCGTCAGGATAGCCATGCCCATCACCGCCGCAAAACTCAACTGGAAGCCAATATCCCACAACACATATGGATTGAGAAAACTCATGGCAATCGCCGCCGCTGCCAGTGATGCCGGAACGTAGGTGCGCCGGTAGACTAGCGGCCCCACAATCAGCAACCCGCTCATGATAGCCGCCCGCACCACACCCGCCCCTGCTCCGACAAACAACGTGTAAATCAAGATGACGATCAGGCTGATGATGACTGCTGCCGTGCGCCTCCGCAGCAGCGCCATCATAACAGCGGAGCTGACCCCTGCAATCAGCGTCATATTAAAGCCGGAGATGGCGATGATGTGTGAGGTCCCGGTGGTGTTAAAATTCGCCTCCACATCTTCTGACAGGCGGCTTTCATCCCCCAGCAAAATGCCCACCAGCAGCCCTGACTGTGGCTCGGGCAGGGCGTCTTCAATGAACTTCCGTGCATCGCCTTTAATATCCAGCAGTACCGCCCGCAGCGGGCTTCCCTCATTCCGGTCAAGAATCGAAACGGTATCCGTGCTCATGATGCTGAACACACCGCTCCGCGCCAGATACTCGTTGTATGAGAAAGTATCGAGTTCAGGTGGCGGCAGCAGCAGCCCGCGGACGCGCAGAAGATCGCCATATTCCAGTGGCTCATCCGTAAACAACGTTACCAGTACATCGCCCCGCGCACCCTGCCGCCGGTTCTGAAATTCCACCACGTCCACATCCAGCCGCACCCGCGTAAAGGTGTCCATCTCAATGGGTTCGTCGCGAATGACGCCTTCCAGAACCACATTCTCTTCACCGTTGAAATGGGCCACATGGCGATCATCCTGCACGGGACGATTGAAATTAAGCCACAGGCCACCCGCACAAAACCACAACAGTAGCAGCGATAGGCGGCTGACAGTTGAACGCTCCGGGGCGATATACAGCCGAATCCACAAGCCGATGAGTGCTCCGGCTATCAAGATGAACGATAGACCACTCACATCTTCAATCAGACGCTCGGTGAGGATGATGCCCGCCGCCCACGCCAGCGCAATGTAAATAATCAGCATTGCAATCTCCCGCGTTAATCGGTGAACTGTTGTTTAATCTGAACAAGCAGTTGCGCGATGGTCGCTGGATTTGTCAGCATTTCAAAATGATGCGCATCCCGGCGAAAAACGGTCCAGCCGCGTGCTTCAGCCTGATCTGCATAGGTCCGGTACGTCTCCGAGAGTTGGATGTACGCACAGGGCGGAACGTCCCAATCTTCACTGGCCTCAAGCTGCTCAATGAAGAAGGACAGCGAACGCGGGCGCAAATCCGCCATCAATTTCTGGCGCACATCATCATCTGGAATTTGCAACCGCAAATCTTCATCCTGCCAGTTGGGAAACTGCCCGCCCTTGCGCAAGAAGGCTTCAAACTCGCTGGCAAATGCCACGTCTTCGGCATCCAGCATTTCCAGCCGGGTCGCCGCGCCAAACAGCAGGACGGCATCCACGAATATGTAACCCTGCACATCAAATCGCGCACTGATGGCGGGTAACAATGCACCTGCGCCGCTGTGCCCCACCAGAATGATCTCCTGCTCCGGGAACTCTATGCTGTTCACCTCTTGCTGCCACAGCGGAATATCACTTTGTGGATCGTCCACAAGTTCCGGCGTGAATACCCCGTGACCTTCCGCTTGCAGATGTTTCGCGACCAACTGCCACGTAAACGTTCCCACCAGCGGACTGTGGATCAGGACAAAGGGCACTGTCGACACAACTACTCTACCTCATAGCACAGGCCAAAAAGCCCCGGTCCACCATGTGTTCCGACCGCACTGCTTGCCGTGCACACCACCAGTTCCTCATAATCCCAACCCGCGACCGCTTCTTTCAGGCTTTGGACGTCTTCGGGTGCCTGGGCGTGAATGATACCGAGCCGTTTAATTTTCTTGCCTTTAGTATCATTCTCCACCAGTTCCACAATCCGATTGAGGGCGCGTTTGGCCGTGCGCACCCGGTCAACCGACCCAACCTGTCCATTCTCAGCCGTCAAGATGGGCTTTATTTTCAGCGCTTCGCCGAAGAATTTCGCGGCCCCGCCAATCCGTCCGCCGCGATGCAAATACTCCAGCGTTGCTACCGTGAAATAAATCTGCACTTTGGGGATTTTTGATTTAACGATCTCAATCGTTTCCTCAAATGACTTACCTGCATCGCGGGCATCCGCCGCCGTCAGCGCCAGAAATCCCAACGGGAGAGAGGCAATCCGGCTGTCAATCACCTCCACCGGAAAATCCACCTGCTCCACCGCTTGAATAGCTGAATTGTGTGTACCACTGACATCTTTGGAGACCACAATTGCCAGCACTCTATCTGCCCCGGCCTTTTCCTTTGCTTCGTTATAGGCCGCGACAAAGTCGGCAATCGTTGGTTGAGAGGTGGTCGGGTGGCGCGGGTCGGTGCGCAGCTTTTCAAAAAATTCCTCGCTTTGAATCGTCACGCCATCTTTATAACTGTCCTCGCCAAAGACGACGTATAGTGGAACAACCTCTATACTACGCTGCTGTATATCCTTATGCGGGAAATCACAGGTTCCATCAACAACAATTGCAAAACTCATCACTAATCAGTTCCTTCCGGTGTACCCTGTCGCTCTTTTTCCATCCGAATCAACTCACGCCGCAAAATCTTGCCGACGGTCGAGCGGGGTATTGCATCAATAAACTCATAGCGTGATGGAATCTCGTAGCGTGCCAGCTTTTCCGCGGCAAACTCCATCAATTCTTCCGGCGTGACCGTCATGCCGGGATTCGTCACCACCCACGCCTTGAGGGCCTCCTGTCCCGGTTTTTCGGGATGCGGGATAACCCCCACCGCCACTTCCGCCACCGCCGGATGTGCATTCAACACCTGATCGACCTGATTGGGATACACGTTGAAGCCGCCGATAAGGGCCATGTCTTTCTTGCGGTCAACAATATAAAAATACCCCTCTTCATCCATGTACCCGATGTCGCCCGTCAAAAACCAGCGCTGTCCATCGGCTTCAATGATGGAGTTTTTGGTTTCGGTGGGGCGCTCGTGATAATGCAGCATCATCTGTGGTCCGGTCAGTGCCAGTTCGCCAATTTCGCCCACCGGCAGCACCACCATCGGGTCTTCCGTGCTCACAATCCGGCAAATCGTATCCGGCAGCGGCAAACCAACCGAACCCGTGACATTTTTGCCATGCAGTGGATTGGTGTGGGTAGCCGTCGGCATTTCACTCATACCATAGCCCTCCACCAGTTTGCCGCCGCTGAGTTTCTCAAACTCTTCTTTGGTCGGGCGCGGCAGCGGAGCCGAACCGCTGATGCAGTGTTGAATGGACGACATGTCGATTTTGCCGCTGACCACATCGGGATGGACGTTAATAGCGTTATACAGCGCCGGTACACCCGGAAATGAGTCCGGCTTGTAATGATTGATATTGCCAATCACATCCGCAATATCCCGCGCATTGGGAACCAGCACGATGGTTGACCGGGCATAAATACCCATCAACACCACCGTAATCATGCCGAAGACATGAAAAAATGGTAATGCGCCAAGCGTAACATATCCCGGTTTCGGTTCCTCCGTCCCATTTAGCCATGCATTTTGCTGGATGGCATTGGATACGACGGCGCGGTGCGTGGAGACTGCCGCTTTGCTGGGGCCGGTTGTTCCCCCTGTATACTGAAAAATAGCAATGTCATCCGGCGTAATGTCGTCCGACGGTTTCTGGCCTTTGTACTTTTCCAGCAGGTCTGGCAGCGCGATGTCTCCGGGCGTTATCTCTACTCGATGGCCCTCCTTCTTTTCTTTAGCGACCGTAAATAAGAATTTTGCCAGTGGGTGAAAAAATTCCTTGATATTGGTGACGATCACATGTTCAAGGGATGTATTGACACGAATCTTTTGAATTATCGGATAAAATAGACTAAGGGTAATGATCACTCTGGCATCACTATCACGCAGCATTTCCGCCAGACGTTCACCCGGATAGCTTGGATTAAGGCCGACGCAGGCATACCCGGCGCTCAAAATGCCAAACCAGCTTATCACAAATTGTGGGCAGTTCGGCATCAACAGGGCAATCCGGCTGCCTTTTTCGAGATTGAGGGTCTGCAAAGCCGCCGCCAGAGCGTCAATATGCTCCTTTAACTCACGATAGGTTATCGCGCGGGCTTTACGTCCGAAAAGTGGCAGTTCAACAGGCATTATCAAGGCATTGGTATCAGGGGCGGCCTCGACAGCGCTGGCGAGTAAATCGGGGGCGGTCCAGTCTGGATAAGGAGCACATGTTGCGGGGACATAATCGTCATATGCTTTAATCCAGGGTTTTGCTAAGTAAGGATCGGTCATAATTTTTACCTCCTGCAACAGTACGATAAGTATAGCTTAAGGAACCGTTAAATGCGCCAAAATCTGAGAATCTCCATCATCGGGCCAAAAGCATGTGGCAAATCGACGTTTCTCAAGTCATTCGTGCCAACCGCCCTCGATACTGATGATTATGGGACCCTTAACCCCAATCGTGGCTCGATGACCCATGCTCGCTATACAATTGATGATGATCTCATTCTCGATATTCTGGCAATCCGTGTTCCAGAGAAGGATTCTTTGCTGTCAATTATCCTTGAAGGGATGGCCGGTCACATCTTCATGCTGGACAGCACCATGCCCGAAGGCTGGTTTGATCTAAAACGGCTGGTTAAGAATACTAACGCACCAGCCATCATTGTCGCCAATAAACAGGATCATCCGCTGGCCCATTCCATGACGGCCATTCGCTCCGAAATGGCAACCACCCTGCCCATCTACCCCTGTGATGCGACCGACGCTGAACTGGTCAAAAAAATTGTGCTGGACCTGCTCTATCTGATTATTGACGATGTGGATGCGTAAGCCAACCATTGAATAGACGCCTACTTTACAATAATCCGCCTTGTGTATAATGGCGTGGTTTACTGTTTGCGAATGTTCAGGGAGAGGCCATGCGTATCCCACAATGGTTTCTGGTCGTCTGGGTTGTCTTTAGCTTGATTTTCTCAGCCGCCGGTAGTTATCTAGCCTATACCCAATCACAGCAGCGCACCCGTGAACTGGCCGAAATTGGCCTGCTCAGTGATGATACCGATCTTGTGCACACTGGCGAACTGCTGCTTGGGCTGGAAGACCCGGAAATCGAGAGCGAAGATGTGCCCATGCCTTCACCGACAACGGTCGCGGTGCAAAACACGCCGTCGCCGACATCATCCGAGCCGACTGCCACACCCGACCCCGCCGCCTCACCCTTACCTGCTACAGATACGCCAGAACCTGCCGCCATCGCTGAACTACCCCCCGAATATGTTTACACCGACCCGCGCCGCGTGACCGTGCTTCTGCTGGGTATTGACCAGCGACAGGGCGAACAGGGGCCATTTCTCACCGATACTATCATGCTGTTAAGCCTTGACCCCATCGCCAAAACCGGCGCGATCCTGTCCGTGCCGCGTGACCTGTGGATTGATTATCCGGGGATTGGCACGGAGCGCATCAATAACGCTAATCGCCTGGGCGAACAACGCCAGTATCCGGGCGGCGGTCCGGAATATGCCAAGCGCACCATCAGCCGGGTACTGGGTATCCCGGTTCATTATTATGTCATGATCAACTTTGACGCCTTCCTGACCTTTGTCGACGTCATCGGCGATGTTGAAGTCTGCCCCGAACAGGCTATTGATGATCCCAAATATCCGGATGGCAGCTATGGTTTTCGCCCCATTTTTATCGAGGCAGGCTGTCAGGATATGGGCGGCGATGACCTGCTCGTCTATTCTCGCACCCGTGCCACCGAGGGCGGCGACGTTGACCGTGCCCGACGCCAGCAGGAAGTTGTTTTCGCCATTCGCGAGAAAGTGCTGTCCGCAGGCGGAATTTTTAGTATCATCAGCAATCCGCTCGAATTATGGGATGCTCTGCAAGCCAATGTCAGGACTGACCTCGACATTGAGACCATGATCGGGCTGGCCCGGCTGGCGCAGGATGTTCCCCGCGATAACATCCGTCAGGGCCAGATTAGCTATGGTGAGGTCGAGATTCAGACCGGACCCGGCGGTGAGCAAATTCTGGTCCCCATCCAATCCGACATTATTGCGCTGGTTTACGACCTGTTCCGTCCGGCAGGAACACCGTCCGCACGGGAACCGCAGTAAGTAGTTTGGCTAAATAATGAACCTGTTCGCGTCTGCAAGGTAAGATACAATAACCACTGATCGACATTTCTCGGAGGTTATATTGTCCGTCGAACAGGAATTCCGCAAGATACTGGAGACTGCCCTTGACACCCACCATCCCGGCTGGGACGTTCGGCGTCGGGCAGCGTGGTCGGAGCATCATGCGGAAGAATGGGAGCAGAATCGCCAGTTCGACGTCTGGGTCGATACTCTTAAACGTTGGGTCCGGGGAGAAAATTTCCCGCGCCCATCCAAATTTGCCGACTTCCTAGATGCGACAGCTTTTCCCATGCCTCTTCAAAAACAGCTACACGAACTCTATCACACGGCGCGGCAGGAACGGCGCGACAATCCAGCGCAGACTTCACCGCAACGCGACGAGTCGCAGTCCACGCGCATCATCGGCACACCGCCCGTCATCCCCCACCATTTTGTGGGCCGACGGGATGATATTGACGTCCTCAAAGACCTTATCTTGAGCGGTGAACATCCGATCATCGCCATCGTCGGGCGACCCGGTATCGGCAAAAAGTCCCTTGCGATTCGCGTGTTAAGCGAACTGGTAAACGAACAGACGGTTGATGTCGTCGCGTTTGATGATTACGAACCCGCAAACGGCGAAACGGTTATCCGTTACATTGATTCACTGGCTGATGATATGGTTCTGGACAGAAGATACCTGTCCACCATGCCTCTGCCGAACGCTTACCATTACCCACTGTATGATGGATTAGCGGAAGCCGACGGCGTGCATCTGTTGCAGGCCCTCGGCGTGAATGACCTGTCCGTCCTCGATTTGCGCAAGGTAGTCCACCGGCTTCAGGGGATTCCGCGTTTTCTCGAATTATTTGCAGACCAGTACGAAACACAACCCCTCACTGCCCTTGACGATCTGCTCAACACCTTCGTTGAACAACCTGCCGTCGTCTCGTTGATGGAAGCCACCCTTAACAATCTCACCGAACGGGAACATGAGGTGGTCCGAACCCTCGCGGTGCTCGGTCGTGGCTCGACTCGCGAGGAACTTGAAGGCGTCATCGGTTATCCCATCGGCCACATTCCCGCTATCGTGACCGTCCACAGTGGCTATCTATCCCTCGAATCACTGGACACCGCCTTCATACGGCGCAGCATCAGTCCCGCAGACCGTTTACGGCTTGAACGACAGGCTGCCGAATATTATGCTGCATTTATTGTGCCACTTGACCAGTGGAAGAGCATTGACGACATCAACGGCAGTGTACGCGCTTTTGCCCACTATCTCAAAGCGGGCGATGAAGAGTCCGCCCGTCGCATTATGACCGAAGAACATTTTGAGCGCTTACTGGACATCGCCCCGCTCAAAGTGTTTGCCATGCGCCAGCAGTTGTTGCCCCACGATGACAGCC
>JAKEEQ010000049.1 GCA_022616515.1 Chloroflexota bacterium
GATGTCCATGCAGCCTTTGAGAAGGCAGTCAACGATCCATCCTACAAAGGAGTCCTCGGCTTTGAGCGTCGCCCGCTCGTATCAACGGACATCATTGCAGACCCGCGCTCAAGCATTGTGGATGCTGAATTTACGCAGGCGTATGGTGGCAACAGCGTCAAGCTCCTGACATGGTACGACAACGAATGGGGCTATTCCTGCCGTACTGCCGATCTGGCTTACATCATGGGCAGCAACCTCTAGACCTGGATTTGCGATATTCGATGCGTCAGCGACAGCAGGCACGTACATCAGGTCTGCTGTCCTTGTTTGAAAAGAGAAAAACATGAACAAAAAAACGGTTCGTGATATGGATCTGAAAGACAAACGTGTTCTGGTTCGTGTCGATTACAATGTCCCGCTGGAGGGAGATAAGGTCACCGATGCCACCCGCATCAGAGAGTCCATCCCGACGCTGAAGTATATTCTGGAGCAAGACCCACAAGCCATAATCCTGATGTCCCATCTGGGGCGACCCAAAGGCAAACCGGACCCGGAATTTTCGCTGAGGCCGGTAGTGCCTGTGCTCATTGATTTACTGGACAAAGATGTCCAGTTTGTCGATGAAACGGTGGGCAGCAAAGCCAAAGATGCCGTCAATCGTTTACCAAAGGGCGGTATTTTGATGCTGGAAAACACGCGCTTCAATGAAGGCGAAACGAATAATGACGCGGAATTTGCCGCGCAACTTGCCCAGCTTGGCGACGTATTTATTAATGACGCATTTGGAACGGCCCATCGTGCCCACGCGAGCAATGTAGGTATCACGAGGCATTTACCCGCCGCTGCCGGGTTCCTGCTGGAAAAAGAACTCGATTATCTGGTGGATGCGGTTGAAAACCCGAAACGTCCGTTTATCGCCATCATTGGCGGGGCGAAAGTTTCGGGCAAGATTGAGGTCATCCAGACGCTGCTCACTAAAGTGGACAAACTGCTCATTGGTGGCGGTATGGCGAATACGTTTCTTAAGGCGCGGGGACAGGATGTTGGCGACTCATTAGTTGAGGATGACGCCCTTGGGTTGGCGCAGGACCTCATGAATGCAGCAAAAGGCAAGTTAATCCTGCCCCGTGAGGTCGTTATTGCCGACGACTTCTCCAACGATGGTCAGGCAATGTCGGTTCCTGCCAGCGAAGATGTGCCGAAAGGCTGGCGAATTCTGGACATCGGTATGGGTGCTGTGTCGGCATTTAAGGATGAACTAAAAGGTGCGCGGACGATTGTCTGGAATGGGCCGATGGGTGTGTTTGAAATGCCCAGGTTTGCCACCGGCACTGTCGAACTCGCCAAAGTGCTTGCCGAACTCTCCCGCGAGGGTGCAACGACCATCATCGGCGGCGGCGATTCGGTGGCCGCCGTGCAGGAAGCAGGTATTGCCGACCAGATGTCGCATGTCAGCACCGGCGGTGGCGCAAGCCTGGAACTGCTTGAAGGCAAAACACTGCCCGGTGTCGCAGCACTACAGGATAAATAATATGATGGAGGACGGGCTTGCTCACCCTTAGTAACATAACGTCATCTTGGTATGGGGCAATTCAATGGTTTTAGAAATTGGACAAAAACTAGGTCCGTATACAATTGAGCAGCAACTCGGCAAAGGCGGGATGGCAACCGTCTATAAGGCACGCCACGAAAATCTTGATCGCGATGTCGCTATTAAGGTTCTGCACGTGGCCTTTAAAGAGGACGAGACTTTCCGGGAACGTTTCCGGCGCGAGGCTCAGATTGTAGCTCGGCTCGACCACCCCAACATTGTGTCGGTCTACGACTTTTCCGAAATCGAGGAACAACCGTATCTGGTGATGAAACTGGTCGAAGGTCGCACACTCAAAACCCGTATGCGTCAGGCCCCGCCGGTATCACTGGAAGAGACGCTTCGTATTCTGTCGGCGGTCGCCAGTGCCCTCGATTTCGCACATGATCTGGGCGTTCTTCATCGTGACGTGAAGCCATCAAACATCATGATTGATGAGGAGAATCGTCCTTATCTGACAGACTTTGGACTGGCCCGCATCGCCAGCCTCGGTGAATCAACTTTAAGCCGTGATATGATGCTGGGTACACCGCAGTACATTTCACCGGAGCAGGCATCGGGCAGCCGGGAATTGGACGCCCGCACGGATATTTATTCACTGGGGATTGTGCTCTACGAATTGGTCGTGGGGAGGGTTCCCTATACGGGTGATACACCGCATGCCATAATCTACAATCACATCTACACGCCCCTGCCACCGCCAAGCGAAGTGAATCCCACGGTGCCACGCTCCGTTCAAGTTGTCTTGATGCGAGCACTGGCAAAAAACCCTGATGATCGGTATCCAACCGCCGGGGCTATGATGCGAGATTTCCGCGAAGCGGTTGAACGCGAGAACATGAAGGAACTCAGCGCCGCTTCGTATCGTCCAGAAGCATTTGCCGATCACGCGAAGTCGGTCATGCAAAGTGCTCCCCAGACCGCGTCGTCATTCGGTACGCCGCAGCCTTTCCCAACGGCTGCTATTCCTGCTCCCGGCGGCACTCAGTGGATACAACAGTCGGTCAGCCAGAGTACACAGCGCCCACACAACCGGTTCTTCGGATTTAACATCTGGGCAGCAGGTGGCTGTCTGGTGTTCATCTGCACCTGTATTATGTCGGCGGCAACATTTTTTAATGCCGCCAGCATTGCGGACTCAGAAGCCAATGAACCACCGATTTATGCCAGTGACATCGATCTTCCTGAATATGACTTGCCTGACGATGACACTGTAGCAGCGCGTGATCTTCCTGCGCCGGGTCGCTTGCGTGAACTCGTGGCGAGCGGGGTTTCAGTCGACATCGCTCAACGATACATCAATAATAATCCCGATGAGCCGCTAGGCTACTTTTTGCTTACGCTGGCGCAACTGGAGAGTGACCAGCCGCAGGAAGCGATGCGCACCTTAACCTCCACCCTGCAAGAATATGAACCTGATCCCCAGCTTATCATCCAGATGGCACAGATTCTGGCGGAACGCGGTCGTGATGAGGTTGCCGTGCGTCTGGTGGTCAATGTGCTGAATGAATATCCTGATGATGAAGAACTGCGGGCAGTGGGTGGGGAGTATTTATATGCTCTCGCGACCGAGCAGGATCGCAACATTATGTCGATGCTGTGCACCATTGCTACCGACTCAACGGATTCGGACCTTCTCCTGGCTGTTCTCGGTCAATCCATTTTGACCAACACACGCCGCGTCGATATGTTTGTTCTGCCGGTGACCTGTCGCGGTGATATTCGCGATATGTCGCTTGACGAGATGATCTTCCTTGACGCGGAGGACACCATCGCAGAACTGGACCTCATTCACGCCAATTATTATGTAAAAGTTGGTGATACTGAGACGGCTGTGCAAGAGTTAAACGGTATTCTAGAAGAAGCCGAAACAGATTTTGTGCCCGATTGGGTCATTGAGGTCACAGAGGCTAAACTAGAGACGTTAGAATCGTAACCTCACACAAGGAGTATTTCATGCGCAAGCCAATGATTGCTGGCAACTGGAAAATGCACAAGACGCCAGCCGAGGCGCTTGAATTCGTAAATGAACTCAAAGAAACGATTGGCCGTTTCGAGCAGGTTAGCCGCGTGGTGATTCCGCCCTACGTGGCGCTGGCTGGTATTAGTCCCGCCCTGCGTGGTTCCGGCATCAAGGTTGGTGCTCAGGATGTCCATCACGCGGAAAGTGGTGCTTATACCGGCAGTGTATCGGCTCCGATGCTCAAGGGTATGGTAGACTATGTGATTATCGGACACTCCGAAACCCGTGAGTACTTGGGCGTTACCGATGAGCTGGTGAACAAAAAGACTAAAATTAGTCTGGCAAATGGTCTGAAACCCATCGTGGCTATCGGCGAAAAGCTCGACCAGAACGAGGCAGGCAGGACCGAAGAAGTGTGCCGGACTCAGCTTGAAACCGCTTTGCAGAATATTACGCCGGAACAGATGGAGAACATCGTGATTGCCTATGAGCCGGTCTGGGCCATCGGCACCGGAAAAACGGCAACACCGGAACAGGCACAAAGCATCATTGGCGGCGTTATCCGCCCGTTAATTATCAACCTGTACGGTCACGATATTGCCGGGGACACAATTATTCTGTACGGCGGCAGTATGAAACCGGACAACTGCGCTGCGTTAATGCGGCAGGCAGATATTGACGGTGGATTGATTGGTGGCGCGTCGCTGAAAGTAGACGATTTCACGTCACTGGTGCGTATTGCCGCCGAAACGAAACATCTGGCCTAGCGTCATCCGTGCAACGACGTCACTTATGGCTTTGGGCGTGTGTGGTTCTGCTGCTGGTCGGCATTGCTATCCGCGCCCATAATATCGAAAGCCTGCCCCCCTTCAACGACGAAAGCCATCACATCCGCCGGGCCGAGGACATTTACACCTTCACCAACCGCGACCTTAATCTGACATTGGGCAAACTCCTGAGTTACTACTGGTTGGGATTATTTGGAGCGCAGCGGCTGGACGCCATCTTCATCGGGCGCACGGCAACGGCCCTGTTCAGTCTGCTCGGATTGGCCGCAACATTTGCGACTGCCCGGCTCATGTTTGGACGCACGGCAGCTTTTATCGCCCTTTTACTCGCAGTCTTTTCTCCTTTTATGATCTTCTTTGACCGGCTGGCATTAGCCGATCCCCTGACGGCATCTATCGGAATGCTGTTGGTGGGAGCCTCCTATAAACTGGTACACAGTAATCACAATCAATGGTGGAATGCGTGGGCGATAGTTGTTGGATTGCTGTGCGGGCTGGTCGTGATGGCAAAACTGTTGGGGCTGTCAGTGGTTGCTGTTCCGGTTCTGGCGGTTATGGTTTATGGTGAGGCACGTCCGGTAAAGCGTGATTTAGCTAGCGTTCGCCAATGGCTTCTCAACCTCTGGAGATCGTATCGCCCGGTGCTTATCACGACGTACAGCGTATTCGGCCTGACAATACTGCCCTTCATCTGGCATATTTTTGACCGCGTTGTTATTTCCAACACCTTCGTCCCGATTGTCAACAACAATCTCATCAATGGCGCTGCTGAGGAAAAATCCCCGCCACAGGTGGTGATAGATAATCTGGCGATGCTGTGGGAGACACATTGGGAGTTGCATGGTCCGATTTTGTTTCTGACCATGATACTGGCTGCTGGGTTGTTAATCTGGAAGCGCAAACCCGCTGCGTTGTTTTTATTGGGCAGCCTTGCACTGGCGTGGAGTCTTTCGATATTTGTTGCTGCCGAATTATCTACTCGATATTTAACGCTTGGTGTGCTGCCAACCTTTGTAATTGTCGGTGGGGCATTATCCTTGCTGCCGCGCCGCCTGCTCATTTTTGCGGCGGTAGGGGCTTGGATTGGCATTTTCGCGATACCATTTATCGTGGATATGTGGAATGACCCCGTGCAACTTGACCTGCCCGAACGGGATCGCTGGGAGTATTTTGCCAATTTCAGTGCTGGCTACGGCTTGGTGGAAGCCGCGGACGATATTGAGAAGTTACCGCGTTCCCAGCCGAGTGGTCGGGTCAATGTGCTGGGGCTGGTCGGGTCATGTCACCAGTTACGGCTGTATCTGGACGAGAATGGGCCAGTATGGTTAGAATGTCCCTTCTTTGGCTGGCAGGGCGAATATATGGACGAAGTGGCAGCAACCGTCAATCAGCGCTTATCTGAGGAAAGTATCGTTTATTTGCTGGTGGAGCCGGAACTGCCTTTCACCGATCTATCGAAGCTGGATGTTCGCTGGGAATTGGTGGGACGCTATCCACGCCCCTTTGATGGCATGGTCGTCGAACTCTATCGAATCTATGAGGACTAACTTTTGAAACGTTTTGTCGATTTTCTCCCCGTCATTTTTTTGATGTGGGTGTTTTTTTTCCTGCGTGTGCATGACATTGATAAAAACATGCCGTATTTCATTGACGAACTCAATCACATCAACCGTGCCCGTATCATCTATTCATTCTCCGATTTGCATGTGAGCACGACACCCGGAAAATTCCTACTGTATTACTATCTCGGACTGTTTGATTTGCCACTGCACCTACCCGGCTGGATTGCGCGGACGGCTGTCGTGGTGGTTTCACTAATCGGTGCGGCGAGCACTTATGCACTGGCAAAGGACCTCTTCTCGCACCGGGCAGGCGTAATGGCGTTGGCCTTTTTGAGCGCCTTTCCCTTCATGATCTTTCACGAGCGCCTTGTCCTCAGCGATCCTCTGACTGCCTCGTTATCGGTGCTGGTGGTCTGGTACAGCATCCCCTTTGCCCGCAAGGCTGACCGAAACCGGGCTACCATTCTAGGAATCATGATCTGTGTCATGCTGCTGGGCAAAATATTGGCGGGGCCGCTCATTGCAATGCCTATTGCGGCGATTGTGCTGCTGAGTCGTTACCGGCTAGTGTTCAGTCAGAAATTGGGTAGTGATGACATGTTGACTGATGAGGAAGCTCAGGCAACCCGTTACCCCACCCTAACCCTCCCTTCCTCTCTGTCCTTCGGACATCTTCCCATAAATGGGGAGGGAACGGATGCCCACCATCTCCCCCGTTTGCGGGGGAGACACAGAAGGGGTGTATTTTACAGGGACCGTTTCGATTATCAGTCAATCGGTCATCACTACGAGAAATTACTGCCACAAATCAAAACCGCATGGGAGCACTATAAACCCGGCCTGATCCGTGTCGCCGTCATCAACGCCGTCGTCTGGGGCATTATCCTGGTGTTCTATGTGGGACGCGGGTTAATCTCGCCGGAGACGACCAATCCGATTGTCGATGATTACATTTTTACTCCGCGGGATAGAGTTAGCCAGCTAGAGGCAAACTGGCAGCATTTCCGCGAGATGTTCGCCTATTTGTGGGGACCGGGATTGACCATATTGACCGTCCTCGCGCTGCCCATGATTTTCTGGAAGCGACCCCGCGCCGGACTATATTTGCTGGGCGGAATTATGCTGTTATGGCTGCCAGTATTCATAACTGCGGCTCGACCGAACTCGCGCTATTTGACGTTGGTCGGGCATCTGTGGATGGTGATTGTGGCGGGCGGCATCAATTTGTTGTGGCTGGAAGCGCGGCGTCTGAAGTCTCCAGCACTGCGAGATGGCATTATCGTAGCGTCAATTTTATTGATGGTGTGGGGATTGGGTTTTGGGGTTTCATTTGCGCAGACCCTGATGGACAAGCCAACCGCCCTCGACCTCCCCGAAGCCGAATTGAACGGCTACTATCGCAATTTCACCGGGTTCGCCCTGCGTGATGCGATGACGTTCGTCAATGAACAACCACCTATTTCAGACCATACTGATAAAATCGTCGTGCTGGCCCTGACTCGCGCCTGTGATTTCTTGCCCTACCATATCCCGGAAGACTACAACCTGCAATTTGAATGTCTCGGACGCTTCACTAAATCGGTGGATGTGGCGCGGGTGCTTGAGGAGTATGGTCAGGTGTATGCCATCTGGGAGCAAGTAGACCCGCCCACTCGCATTGCTGACCCCCGCTGGATTCAGGGGCGTATGGAGTGGCTGGCGACGTTTGAACGACCCCATGACGGCATTGAGATAGAGGTGTATCGGGTGTATCCCGGGCAGCCGCCCATTGGCGGGGTGAGGCCATCACCTGACCAATAAAATAAAAGGGACAGCCGCCAAAGCTGTCCCTGAGTTGTTAGCGTTACTGCGAATTCGGCTTAGTCCGCGATACCGATTGACGGTGGATCAGGCGGCAGCATATCCGGGTCAAATGTGATGTAGATATGTGACCCAGACAAGCTTCTTACAGTCCATGCAAAGATTCCACCTAAGCCACTCGCATCATTTCCAGACATACTCATATTGACATTCCCGGTGGGAGCATAGATGAGACCCTCCCAGGCAGCTTCTGAAGCTGACCAGAAAATAGCGTCAGGGGTATTGTTACAGTTGGTTCCTCCTCCCACGGTTGACATGAACAACAAGTAACTTGTTGGACCACCATCAGCGTCGAACGCTTTACCGGCATGAACGAACTTGGTGTCCTTGACATCGCCAGAAAGGGAAAGCTTGCCTGTCACTACAATGGTCACATGGGCGTCGTAGAACGCTTGTCCACCGGTAAGAGGACCAAATTTGCTTTGCAGCGCTCCGGACGTTGCGCCCTTAACAGTCAAATCACCGTTATAGTAAATCAGGCGGGCCGAATCATCTGTATTGGTTGCACCGGGGAGGAATAAATCTTCCTCTGTGATGGTATTGGTAGGGGGTACCCAATAGGCATCTGGACCGAACTGGAGAACGAATGCCTGAGGAATCTCATCGGATAATTCATCAAACTCTTCAATTTCCCAGTAGAGGGGCATGTCATGGCTTTCGACTTCAGGTGGTCCCTCATTACTTGTACCGTGGTACCCATCTGTATTCGTACCGGAGGTAACATCACCTTCAGGAACACAGGTACCTTGATTCGAACCTCCGTCAGATTCGCTGTGAATACCACCAACGATTTCACTATTACCACCCGGACATGGATCACTTGCACCACCACCACTCTCGATGCGTACTGCATCGCCACCAGTATCACAGGCACCGAACACGGCACGCCCAGAGTCGTTAGTATCGCTTTCCTTGCAATAGCCCACACCGGCCGCTTCGACGATCAATGGATCATTACCACGCACGACCTGGATGAAATACGAGGGCTTCTCGGCGCTAATACTGACGCTGACGTAATCATTAATATCTGCGCCGGCGGGAAGCGCTACGCCAGTTGCGGGATCATGGATTTCTACGGTCATGGTACGACCATCGCCCAACTCAAAGCCGTTGTCGGCAGCGGCAGTTTCACCCGCGAACACCACATCACCACCGGTACATTTAGCGTAAGTAGCGGCGATAACCGCTGCGTCCACGGCATTCTGAAGGTCACGATTCAGGAAATACAGTCCGCCACCATCAACAGCCAGACCGATCATCGCGATCATACCAACCATCATAGCAGCAATGAGGACAATAACCTGTCCTTTTTCATACGTTGATTTTCTGACACTCTTCATAGGTTCTCTCACCCGTTTGCTTATCTGTGTACGAGTTCTCACATACATTATTGAAGAAAAGCGTTTAAAAATCTACAGGATTCACAAATCCTTACAGATTCAATACGTCCAGAAATCTTTTAAACAATTTGTAAACAAAACCCTTGGACAGTCTCATGTAAGCTCTTTCCTTTGAGATGCATGGGGACCAGAAGAGTATCTGACTGCCAGTTGATGAGAGGCGTTTTTTAATCCGCAATGCCTTTCGTCGGCAGCATATCAGGGTCACCAACAAGGTCAATGTGCGAACCTGTAAGTTATACACACCAGGCAGCATGGCCCCGTTCCCTCGGGCATCATTACGCGACATGCTCATGTTGGCTGTACCATTTAGAACGTGGATAATGCCCTGTCATGCCGCATTGGACCTTCTTACACATAACGCACATTCTCAATGCAATCACTTCCAACAAAAAGGCAGCCGTTGCGTGGCTGCCTGTCGTGGGAAAAACTACGGAAATCTGCTATTCAGCTATGCCGATTGTTGGCGGATCAGGTGGTATCATGTCGGGGTCGTAGGTGATCTTGATACTGGAACCCTGCAGATCAACGGTCCAGCCAAAGATGGCTCCATAACTGGCAGTGTTACTTGATAGCGACATTTCTACA
>JAKEEQ010000492.1 GCA_022616515.1 Chloroflexota bacterium
CCCATGATTTCAGCGTTTCCATACTGTTTTGCTGACCCCAATCAAATCGGTCAGCAGGTACAAGAAATGCGGCATCAATGAGATCATATTTTGCCAGCCTCAGTTCCGTCTTATTATTTGACAAGAATGGGTCATTATCCGTGACCAGCGTCGTGAGATTACCCCGCAGTGTCGCCTCAATGCTCGCCATGTCTTGAATCGTAATTTGCTGCCCCTTTAGCTCAGGCAGTTCGATAAATCGCAGGTGGCGGATGATCGTCTTGATTAAGCTCAAATTTCTCATGATTGCTTTGCCTTTCAACGCAGTCTGCAAGTATACAACAAATTTCTCTAATTTTGAACTTTTGTGAACCTTAAACATATCCTATAATATTTAGAAATTTACAAGGACCTTCTATGCAACGCCAGATATACGCCGATTATGACGACAGCAGCATTTATGTCTATCAAGCCTTCAAGCCATCCATTGTTGCCGCCGCGCTGGGAAAAGGCACCTTCGGCAAAGGCTTCGGGCTGGACCGCATGACGTGGATAAAGCCCTCCTTCGGCTGGATGTTGCATCGCTCTGGTTATGCCCGCAAACATCGACAGGAAGCCATCCTCAAAATCAAACTCTCGCATGAGGCATTCCTCAAGATTCTGAACCAGTCCATTGAAACCTCGTACAATCCGGACTTATTTGCCGACGAAGCCGCGTGGCAAAACGCCCTCACTAACGCCGATGTCATCCACCAATGGGACCCCGACCGCGAACTGTCCGGCAAAAAACTGGATCGCCGCGCCATTCAGATTGGCTTGCGCGGGCAGGCTGTCTATGATTACGTCAACGAATGGATTATCGGGCTTGAGGAAGTCACTGCGCTGGCCCATGAAATCGAAGCCGCCGGGAAATCGAATGAGCCGCTGCCTGACATTCCTGTCGAAAGAGTCTATCCAGTCGAAAACCAACTGGTCCGCTCTCTGAACATTACAACCACATAAGAAAACGGCAAAATCTGCCCCTCCGGTTGCGATTCGAGATATAGTCAAGTACTATCGTTAGCTCATCTTCCAATCGAACAAACCCCGCAGCACCTGATGTTGCGGTCAAAACCGTATGATAAAAACAGCCCAACAACCGATCCCCCACCAGAACGAGCTTCAATGGCGCAACAACGCCCTGCTGCGGGCCTTTGACTTTTTGCGCCCTTACAGGAAAATCAGCGTGGCGACCTATGTTGCCGCCATGATCATCAACCTGCTGTCGGTTGTCATTCCCCAATTCATCCGCTGGATTGTCGATGCGGGTATCACCGACCGCCGCACCGATATTCTGGCGTGGGGCATTGCCGGGCTGCTGGGTCTGACCGTCGTGCGCAGCGTGTTGGGATTTCTGCTCGGTCACTGGAGCGAGAAAGCCTCGCAGTACGTCTCTTATGACCTGCGCAACGCCATCTACAAAAAGCTGGCAATGCTTTCCTTCTCCTATCACGATTACGCCGAAACCGGACAAATCTTATCCCGCTCATTAACCGATGTGGAGCGCATCCGCTTCCTGACCGGACGCGCCGTTTTGCGCTTATTTCAGGCCGCTACCCTACTGCTGGCAACTTTTGTCGCGCTGGTGTTGATGAACGCCGAACTGGCAGTGCTGGCAATGCTGACTATGCCTGTATTGGGTTATGTCGCCTACCGCTTTGGCAGCATCTATCGCCCGCTGTCACTGGACATCCAGCAGCAGGAAGCCGTTTTAACTACCGTGCTCGAACAAAATCTGCGTGGGGCACGCATCGTCAAAGCCTTTGCCCGCGAAAACAGCGAAATCCAGCGCTTTGAGGCCGAGAATGAAGCATGGTTTACCCTGTCCGAACGGGCGGTGCGGGTTTCTGCTAACAACATGCCGCTCATCAATTTCATCGCCAGCATCAGCACGGTGCTTATTATCTGGTATGGCGGGATGCAGGTTATTAATAATGCCCTGACACTCGGTGAACTGGTTGCCTTCACGACCTATCTCGGTCAACTCGTCGGCCCCATCCGCCGCTTCGGGGTGATTATCCCCGCCATCGCCATGGCCTCCGCCTCCGGTGAGCGTATCTTCGAGATTCTGGACGCCGAATCCGAAGTCGAGGAGTCGCCGGACGCCACCGACCTACCCGCGATTGAGGGCTATGTCCGCTTCGAGAACGTCAATTTCACCTACTTCGGGCGGCGGCAAATTCTGGACGACATTTCTTTTGAGGCCAAACCGGGTCAGGTGTTGGCCCTGCTGGGCATGACAGGTTCTGGCAAATCCACCATCATTAACCTGATCCCGCGCTTTTATGACCCTACTTCAGGCCGCATCGCTATCGACAGCATCGACATTCGCGACGTAACGCTGAAATCCCTGCGCGAACAAATCGGTATTGTCCTCCAAGAAACCACTCTGTTCGCCGCCACCATCCGCGAGAACATCGCCTTTGGTGTGCCCGAAGCCACCGATGAACAGATCATTGCCGCCGCGAAATCTGCCCAGGCTCACGACTTTATTACAGGGATGGCGGATGGCTATGACACCGATGTGGGCGAACGCGGCGTTACATTGTCTGGCGGTCAAAAACAGCGCATTGCGATTGCCCGCGCCCTGCTGAAAAATCCTCGTATTCTGCTGCTGGATGATGCCACGTCCAGCGTGGACACCGAAACCGAGCAGCTTATCCAATTGGCGCTGCAAAACCTGATGCGAGGCCGCACATCATTTGTGGTAGCCCAGCGCCTGAGTACCGTCCGCATGGCCGATCATATCATTGTGCTGGATAAGGGGCACATCGCGGTGCAGGGGACTCACCGTGACCTGCTCAACAACTCCGGCCTCTACGCCGAAATTTATCACCGCCAGTTACGCTAAAGGGTTATGTAATGGGCTTTTCAATCGGTTCAGCCAGCGCGGAAATGGGGCCGCGCCAGTCACTCGAAAGTTACAGTGACAAAGTCGATGGTCAGGTTTTCAACGTGGGTATTGTGGTGCGGCTGCTGGCCTACGTGCGACCCTACTGGTGTCGGATGCTGCTTGCGTTGATCGCTATGCTGGCGACCACCGGCCTGACGCTGCTGGTTCCTTACCTCGTAAAGATTGCCATCGACGAAGCTATCGTGGAAGCCGATCAAAGTCGCCTCAATCTACTGGCCGTGTTCATGCTGCTGGCGAGTCTGGGCATCTATGTCACTTCGGCGCTGCAAGATTATTTGCTGTCATGGGTGGGGCAGCGGGTATTGGCGGATTTAAGGGCGGACCTGTTCACCCATCTCCAGCGATTATCGCTCGGCTATCACGACAAACACATCGTCGGTGTGACCATTTCGCGCGTCATCAGCGATGTCTCCGTCATTAACCAACTACTCTCGCAGGGGCTGGTAACGCTGCTGGGTGATACGCTGCTGCTGGGCAGTATTGTCGTGGTGATGCTGTCGCTGAATGCCCAACTGGCCCTGATTACCTTCAGCATCATTCCCGTGATGTTTCTGGCAACGGCGGTGTACGCTCGTCGTGCCAAAGTTGCCTTCCGTCGCACCCGCGAAAGAGTGGCGGCGCTCGTCGGTAATCTTGCCGAGGACCTGTCGGGCATCCGGGTCATTCAAGCCTTTGCACAGGAGCGCGTCTCGCAGGAACATTTTGAAGAGGTCAACCGCGCCAACCGCGATGTCAATATCGATGCCGTCACATTATCGTTCGTCTTCCTGCCCACCGTCGAATTTCTGGGGATGCTGGCGACCGCCATTGTGTTGTGGTTTGGTGGTCGAGCCGCCACCGACGGCGACATCACTCTTGGCGTAGTTGTAGCGTTCCTGGCCTATGTTACCCGCTTCTTCCAGCCGGTGCAGGAACTCAGCCAGCTCTACGCCACTATGCAAACCGCGATGGCGGGTGGGGAACGTGTCTTGCAGCTTCTCAAGACCGAACCCGAAGTGCTGGACAGCGAGGATGCTCTGGAAATGTCCGCCATTGAAGGCCGCATCGAACTGCGCGATGTGGGCTTTGAATATATGGCGAGTTTGCCGGTTCTGCACAACGTGAATCTTGAAATCGGGGCGGGCGATACCGTGGCACTGGTCGGACCAACGGGAGCCGGAAAATCCACCATCGCCAATCTTGTGACGCGCTTTTACGATGTGACGAGTGGGGCCGTGCTCATCGACGACATTGATGTGCGAACCGTCACCCAACGGTCCCTGCGTCGCCAGATGGGGCTGGTCTCGCAGGACCCGTTTTTGTTCGCCGGAACCATCGCTGACAACATTCGCTTTGGCAAGCCGGATGCCTCACCGGAGGAAATTGAAGCCGCTGCCCGTGTCGCGAATGTCGATAACTTTGTCGAGATGCTGCCAGACCGCTACGATACCCGAATCCTTGAAGACGGCGCAAATCTGTCGGTGGGCCAGCGCCAGTTGATTTCAATTGCTCGTGCCGTGCTGGCCGATCCGCGCATCCTGATTATGGACGAGGCTACCTCCAGCGTGGATGTTGTCACCGAAACGCTGATTCAGGAAGCCCTCGAACGCCTGCTCGAAGATCGCACCGCGATTGTCATTGCTCATCGCCTGAGCACCATCATTAACGCTGATCAGATTTGCGTGATACACAACGGGGAAATCGTCGAAAAAGGCCGCCATGACGAATTGCTTGCACTCGGCGGCCTGTATGAAACGTTGTATGAACGGCAGTTTGTCGGGGAACCGTCTTAACCGCCGAGGATTTGCTCGATCTCGCTGCGCAGGCTGCCCCAATTTTCCAGCCGGTCATCATTCAGGTAAACGACCGGGGTAGAGTTCAAACCGCGTGACTGAAATTCCTGCATCCCACGCTCGACGGCATCGCGTGTATCACCCGAATCGAGGCACTCCCCAAAGGCATCGGCATCCATGCCTATTTCTTCGGCGGCGGCATTCAAACGCCGTTCGGAAGGGTTAACCCGCTCCTGCCAGTAGAACATCACATCATGCATTTCCCAGAACATATCCTGTTTCTGCGCACAATATCCGGCACGGGCCGTTTCGTCCGCACCTGCCCCGCCGATATTATTGACCGGGACATACACAATCCGCACATTGCCGCTCTCGACGAAATCATGCAAATTGCTGATCGTCGTCTCGTGTAGCTGGTTGCAGGCCGGGCAGGTGAAGCTGGAAAATTCGAGCACTTCGATGGGTGCGCTGGGGTCGCCAAGCTGGGGATAGCCTTCGGGAGATTCGGTCTGGGGCAGACCTTCGTAGACTGTATCCCAATTATCGGGCAGCGGGACATCCACCGGGCGAAATGTGAAGAAAAGAACGGCGGCAATAATCAATGCCCCGATGGTTCCACCGATAATCGTCCAGCGGCGTCTGGTTTGTTGGCGACGTTTTTTGAGGAGACTGGCTCCGCGTGATTGACGTCTGGACATGTTTATTCAGCTCCTGAAAATTATTTGTCTTGTTGCTCCTAAACGTTACTCTACAATAAATGATGTCCCAACCCAACAGGTATGTTTATCGTCACCATTTCCGCCTCCAAACTTCAGGTTTTATGACATTAGCCGGTATAATTGACTGTCATCTGGAAAGGACAAACGCAATGACCGTTTCTCACTGGCAGGCCGATGGCACTCAACCCACCCGTGAAGTTGATTTTCTGGTGATTGGCGCTGGATTGGCAGGATGTGCCGCTGCTTATTTCGCTGCACAGGCAGGCCGCGATGTGGTAATCACTGAAGCCCGCGATATAGCTCTCGGCGCAAGCGGGCGCAATGCTGGATTTATCATCACCGGGTTGGACAGTTACTATCACCTCTCCGTTGAAAAATATGGCGAGGCCGTGACGCGCGAGATGTGGGACATCTCCAAGCAGACCATCGCCTATTGGAAGGAGTTTGCCCACCAGTGTGATGTGCCAATTGACCCCTGCGGGTCGATGCTGTTAGCCGAATCTGAGGCAGAAGCGCAGGACCTTGAACGCGCCGCCCGTGCATTGGATGCCGCCGGGTATGACCATCAGTTCTACGACTATGACCCACTGAATCGGGGCTATTTTGCTGCCCTCGAACAGTCGTCGGACGCCGCGACCCAGCCGGTGAAGCTGGTGCAGGGTGTTTTCGGGCTGTCGGGCGCGGAATTGGTCGCCAACAACGAGGTGTATGCGATCCATCAGGATAAGCCAGATGTGGTAACGGTTGAGTCCCGGCTGTATCATTTTCAGGCCAGGCATGTCATGATCTGCACCAATGCCTACTCCCTCACCCTGTATGATTTTTTTGCCGACAAAATCATCCCAACCCGCGCCCAATGTCTCGTCACGGAGCCGCTGCCGCAGGGTCCAATCCTCAACACAATGGGCTACAGCAATTACGGCTACATGTACTATCGTGACACGTTCGATGGGAGGTTATTGGTGGGCGGGGCACGTCATCTGCACAAAGCCGCCGAACATGGTACGCTTGAAGACAAAGCTAACAAAGATGTGCATAACGCGCTGGACGCTTATCTGCAAAAATACTTCCCAGATGTGAGCGTGCCGGTAGCGCGGCGCTGGTCGGGCATCATGGGCTTCACCCCGGACGGTCTGCCGATTGTTGGACGCTTGCCGGACTGCCCAAATGTGGGTTTTGCGGTCGGCTTCAACGGACATGGGCTGGCGTTAAGCGCGGCTACGGTTGAACGGGCGGTGGATATGCTGTTGAACGGCACGCCTGTCGGGGCCGTTGATGTGAAACGTTTGCTGTAGATTGTTAATTATTGTAAGAAAAATGCACCTTTTCACAATTCTTTCTATATACTTCCTTTAGCATCAGTAGACTTTGAGGGAAAAACAATGGGTGCAAAAGTAAACTGGTACGTGAAAGATCGGATTGTCTTAAGCTACTTCTGGGGAAATATCACCGCGGAAGAAGTCGAAGACGTCATGAACCAATCCACCGACTACGTTCAGTCTGGCATAAAACCCGTACATTCAATCGTACACGGGCTTGAGGTGATAAAATATCCGATGAATCTGCCACAGGTTCTACAGATGACATCGGTTCTTAAGAACAGCGATTTCGGCTGGTTTATTATGATTACGGATGATCGAATGGCGCGTTTCATGTCCTCCGTCGTGTCACAGGTCACGAAACTCAAATTTCGCTCGATTCCCACTACCGGGGAAACTGTTGAGTTTCTCAGGGACATGGATCCGTCACTGCCGGAGCTTCCGCCAATGGATAATTTTTTAAGTCGCGATTAGGTCATCCACGCTTCACCGGGTAACCATCTATAGATAACGCAAGTTTGGGAAAGTGAGTGCATAAGTTCGCTTGTCAGGTGGCAATATGGCAAGGAATTTTGACTATGAAAAAACCGTAAATTTCCGGTGACCCACTTTTCTGAAACCATTTCTAAGCCAAAACTCACGTTAAAGTAAGAATTATGTAATTTTTTGAAATACAATAAAGTCAGGATATCGATCAAGATACAATTCTGTCTTTAATAACAGATGCTGGTCTGGTTCGATTTTGACTATCTATCCCATTTCTCTCTAATAATTATAGGAGAATGAAGTCATGCCTGACATTTACGTGACCATTCGTGAAGTCGCTCCCGATATACAGGAACGCCTGGCCGATGTCCTTGAGCTACGGGCTGCTGATACACGGCAGCAGGAGATTCTGCACAGTTACCTCTCTGATATTGACTTTCCTTCCAATGCACAGGTGCTTGAACTGGGCTGCGGTACAGGCGCTGTTACCCGCACCCTGGCACAGTGGCCGAACGTCGCCCAGGCAGTAGGTATTGATCCGTCATCCGTATTCATTGGAAGAGCACGCAAACTTTCACAGGGTATCATGAATCTTGCTTTCTTCGAAGGCGATGGACGCTCCCTCGAGTTTGCGGAGCGCACGTTTGATGTCGTGGTGATCCATACGGCATTGAGCCATGTACCTCAGCCTGAGCAGATGTTAGCTGAAGCATTCCGGGTACTTCGTCCGTTTGGTTGGTTAGCAATCTTTGATGGCGATTACGCGACAGCGACGGTAGCTACCGGAAACTACGACCCATTGGAGGCATGTGTCCACGCCTTCAGAGAGCATTACATAAACGATCCGTGGATTGTCCGGCGGCTACCCCAGCTTATTTATGCTGCTGGATTCGAACCCACGCTCATACGAAGCCATGGCTATGTCGAAGCACCTGCCAGTGGCTACATGATGACGTGGATAGATCGTGGTGCAGATGCCCTTGCCAGCGCAGGCCGGATTAGTCAGGAACTCTCCGAAGCACTCAAGGCTGAAGCCCGGCACAGAAACGCCACGAACACATGGTTCGGACACATCGCCTTTGCCAGTATCCTGGGTAGAAAACCGGCATAGTACGAACGGTACATGGTACAACTTCTGCCAGCAAAAAGATTGTTGCCGGGACTTTTAGACGAGACAAGCGCGTTTGGTCAGGTAATCTCCCAAACAGGGACATGGATCCATCCCTGCCGGAGCTTCCGCCAATGGAGGATTTTTTGACGCGCGATCAGTGCTTTTTACGCGCCGCGCATCCAGTAGATAATCGTGCTGACATCATTAAATCCCAGCGGAATCCAGGGGCCAATGGTGAAGACCAGCAGATTATCCAGAAACATGAAGTAGACCAGGTAGTATACCGCGCCATCAATGGCCTGCGCAATGAACAGCAAAATGCCCAGCACAATGGTGAGTAATGTACTGATCGCAGGTCCACCCAGCGCCCGGTAGATATGTTCGCGTGGGCTGAGTTCAGTTTCATCCTCTGGATAAATAGACCGCCCCAGAACACCCCAGAAATGAAGCCCGGTCATGGGATGCCCGATGCGGCTGGCGGCCAGTGCATGACCATACTGGTGCAAATATTCCGCCACCCAGTGCCAGACAGTGCCCAGCGCCGCGCCGATGATGACGACCACTACCGGCAAATCCAGCAGCACCAGCCCGGCGATAACCAGCAGGATAAACACAAACACAAAACTGATGTACGCCGATGGTTCTGCGGTTAAGGTTAAACCACCAACTGTGCCGAGTTCCCTCTTCATGGCGTCCGCCTCCTGATATTTGGCTTTCGTTGGAGCATTTTAGCGCCGCCTGCCTTATTCAGCAACAACCCCGCTGCGACCAATCCTACGATTCCGCGATGATCCGTTGGATTACAGCGTTGACGGCTGTATAATGCGCCATTGAATAAACATTGATACGGGAACCCTAATTTTATCCACACCCTACTCACGATCCCAAATGGTCGTAGGGACGCCCCGTTGGGCGTCCGCCAGCTAATGCCGCCGAAACGTTTTGTTAACGCGAACATTGTGGGATTTCCTGGCTACCAGTCATAATTAGAGAGGCGTGTTCCCGGTCAATGTCAACAGGAGAACATTTATGCTGGTCGAATGTGTGCCGAATTTCAGCGAAGGCCGAGACCGTGACACTATCAATACCATCGTCAACAGCATCCGCAACGGCGGCGCAGTTCATATTCTGGATGTCCACAGTGATGTTGACCACAACCGCACTGTGGTGACGTTTGCCGGGCCACCGCAGGAAGTGCTCACCGCCATGTTTGAGGGTATTCGCACCGCCGCTGAGTTTATCAATCTGGACCAGCACGAAGGCCAACATCCCCGTTTTGGCGCAGCCGATGTTGTGCCATTCATTCCCCTCGAAGGCATCACCATGGACGAATGTGTGCAGATGGCCCATCGTCTCGGTGAACATGTCGGCAGTCAGCTTGGCATCCCGGTCTATATGTTCGGTCACGCCGCGACCCGCCCCGAACGACGCCGACTCTCTGACATCCGCAAGCACTCATTCCAATACGAGCAGCTAAGAGATGCCATCGAGACCAATCCCGACCACATGCCAGATTATGGCCCTGCCCGTGTTGGCCCCGCCGGTGCGACCCTGATTGGCGCACGAAAAACCCTGATCGCCTATAATGTTTATCTCACCATCAGTGACGTTGAAGTTGCTCGCCGGATTGCCGATGCGATTCGCGAATCAGGGGGTGGAATGGTCGGGGTGAGGGCACTCGGCCTGCTGGCGAACGGCAAAGCTCAGGTTAGTATGAACCTGACGGACTATGAGCGCACACCCGTTCACCGGGCGGTTGAATTTGTCCGCCGCGAAGCCCAACGCTATGGAGCGGGAATCTTGTCCAGCGAACTGGTTGGTCTCATCCCACAGGATGCCGTGACAGACAGCGCCGCGTGGTATTTGCAGCTTGAGGATTTTTCTTCAGATCGCATTCTGGAGAATCGTCTGGCTCTGAGTCAGCAAAAAGTATCACTGCTTGGCATTGAAGAACCACCTATTCCAGACGGTTCCACCCGGCTTGTACCCCATGCCGAATTCGATGAACACACCCGCCCGACGGCCTTTGTCGAGTCGGTGGCGCAGGCCACGCCATCGCCCGGTGGTGGGTCATCTGCCGCGCTAGTTGGTGCGCTGGCCGCCGCGTTAACCCAGATGTCCGCCGCCGTGTCCTACAACAAAACCGATAATCCCGATACAGAATCGGTGATGCAGGCTATCCTCGTGGCGACCGATGAACTGCGCGATAAATTGCTGGATTCTATTATCAAGGATGTAGTCGCCGTCAATGAACTCATGGCGATTTATCGCCTGCCGAAAAACAGCCCCAAACGCGAAAAACACGTGCAGCAAAAGCTCGTCAATGCCGCCGAGGCTCCCCTGCAAGTGGCGCGGATGGCGCTGCAAATATTACAGCTCGGGCAGAAAGTTATCCTGAGCGGGAACAGGGTTATTCTGGCGGATGCGCTGACCGGGGTCCATCTGGCGAGGGCGACCATTGACAGCACCATTTTCATCGCAAAAATAAACCTTCGTGAAATTCATGATCGGGTTTATGTCCGGCGCGTGTTGGATGAACTGGCAAAAATACAACAACACGCCTATCACATCCACCGAGACATCACCGAAATTGCCGAAGAACTTGCCGGAGACGATTGATTATGCCTGGACGCCTCATCCTGTTATTGCTACTCTGTATACTGCTGGTCGCTGCCTGTGGGTCGGACGACGGAGATGACACCGAACCTATCAATGCTGCCAGCAATCAGGCAACGCAGGATTCATTGAGCACAGCGATAGCACACCAGCGCGAACAACCTTCCGCAACGCCGCTGCTTGTCAGCGCCAGCACTGATACCCCGGTTCCCCCTTCAGCCACCGCCACCCTCGACGCTGAGCTGAACGTTACCGCTGTTGCCCAGATTTTCCCGACCGCTTCCCATACACCGGAGGACAATCTGGAGGGCACTGTTGCAGCCACGCAGGTTGCCGCCGTATCGCCGCAGGATTTGATGGGCAATCATTTCTGGCTGGTGCGTCCCATTATTGCGACGGGGAATCTGGTGGACTATGGAGCCGCCGCCTATCGTTTCGGCTCAACCGGGGGCGGGCGTTATGCCATCCATCACGGCATCGACATGATGAATCCCGAGGGCACAATCGTGATTGCCAGTGCCGGGGGGCGCGTTTTGTTTGCCGGGCACGACTTCACGACAAAATTGTTCGGTCCGCGTGAGAACTTTTATGGGAACCATGTCGTGATTGAACATGCTGTCAATTTGCCAGATACAGGGCAGCCCTTCACCTTCTATACACTGTACGGGCACATGTCACAGGTGTATGTCGCTACGGGCGATATTGTGCGGCAAAATCAGGAAATTGGCGCGGTCGGAATGACAGGCGTTGCCATTGGACCGCACCTGCATTTTGAAGTTCGTTTAGGAGACCCTGAAGATTACACCAATGTCTACAATCCAGATCTCTGGTTGCAGCCATTTCAGGGAAATGGAGTTCTGGCGGGTCGTGCCACCACCACTTCCGGCGATATGTTGCAGGAAGTCGAAATTCAAGTTGTCTCGTTAAACGGCAATCGAACCTACCGTACCTACACGTATGTTGGGGATGAGGTAAAGACAGATCCGTTTTACCGGGAAAATTTCGTCCTACCCGATTTACCCGTCGGTGAGTACGAAGTGCGGGTTGGTTATCTGGGGCGTGTCGCCTACCGGCAACCAATCACCATAGAGCCGTTAAAAACAGTCTACCTGAGTATTCAAATCGATTAACGCAGCAAGGGCTGGAAGTGCAGCCCTTTAACTCACGCTTCTTAATACTGCCAGCACTTTGCCCTGAATTTGCACCTGACGGGCATCCACATAGATAGGTTCCATCGTGGTGTTGGCGGGTTGCAGTCGGACCTGACCACCTTCCTGATAGAAGTATTTCAGCGTCGTTTCGCCGGTATCGCGCAGCCACACCGCGACCATGTCGCCATTGTTGGCAGTTTCCTGGCGATGCAAGACAACCACATCTTTGTCGCGCACCAGCGCATCAATCATCGAATTACCCTTTACGCGCAGGGCGTAGACGCTTTCACGGCTGGTCTTCTTGCCCAACAACTGTGCCGGAATTTCGATGGTGTCATCTTCATCAAAGTTGTAGCCAAAATCGTCACCCGGAATCGGAACCGGTTCACTGGCGACAATTTGCCCCACGAGCGGAATCCGGCGGATGTTGGCATGGCTCACCATGACGCCAACTTCTTCCAGTTCATTTTCATGCACTAACCGCAGCCCGCGCGAAACATCGGGAGCGCGTTCAATAAAACCCGCTTTAACAAGTTTATTGAGGTTATAGTTGACGACGGAAGTGGAGCCGATCTTCACCGCTTCGCCAATCTCACGAATGGTCGGCGGATAACTATGGTTTTCGATGAAATTTTCGATGAAGTCCAGAATCCGGCGTTGGCGTTCCGATAGTTTTGACCGGTCTGGTTCAGCGGTATTAGAGTGTACCATTGGAATTCTCCCAATAATTTACCGCACAGATGTTCGTAAGAATAATCAAATTATAAGTAGAACTTCCGTTCTTTGTCAAATTTTCTGTTTAAATTGACCAGCTTCTATAGAAAGAGAACCGCTTTAAAAGCGGCCTCTGAGAAGTATTAAGATTGGTTAATTGCCCAGGGGATAACCGCCTCAAGGGGGATAACCTCGCGCTCGCCATCGCGCCGCAGTGAAACCTCAGCGCCACCCTGTTCCAGAGAACGATCACTGATCGTAATGCGAATGGGTATCCCTATCAAATCCGCGTCGGTGAATTTGATACCCGGTGAATCCTTACGATCATCAAACAGCACCATAACATTGTACGCGGTTAATTGTTTGAAAACGGCTTCAGCCTGTACGGTTGTTTCGTCTTTTTTGCCGATTTGAATGAGGTGAACGGCAAACGGCGCTACTAACGACGGCCAGATGATGCCGTTCTCATCATGGTGGTGTTCGATGAGCATGGCAACCAAACGTTCGATGCCAAAACGGTACACCGACAGCGGCATGAACTGCGGCTTACCGTTTTCGTCAAGATAGCTGGCCTCGACCAGTTCACTGTTGCGCGTCTCAACATGCGCCGCATAACCCAGTTCAACGCCGCTTTTCAACGACAGCGTGTATTCACACTGCGGGCACACGGCCCCATCGGCAGCGAGGGCAATATCGGCCTGCAACGTGTACTTAAAATCCCGCTGCGGGACGGCACCTGTGAAATGGTAACCAGCCTCATTGGCTCCCACCACAAATGCCCCATCCGGCACAACCGACTCGTCAACCACCAGCGTTACATTCTCAAGGCCAATTGGCGATGCATAGCCCGGTTCTGCCCCCACGTCGCGAATTTCAACTTCGGTGGCGGGACGTAAGTTGCCCACACCACCCAGCGCCATAACCAACTTGGCCTCATTCACTTCAAGGTCGCCCCGGATGACGCCGAAGACAAAACGCGGGGCTTGCGTTGGATGCTCGTGCATAAAGAACACCGCTTTCAACGTGTTCGAGGTGGGCACGCCCACATAATCCGCCACCGCCTGTATAGTTTTGCAGTCCGGTGTCTCGACCTTTTCCAGCGGCGTATTCGGCGAAATCATCCCGGCACGGGGATGTTTAAATGTGGCGGCGGCCCGCATTGCCCTGTAACCGCACCGGGCACATTCCACGTAAAAATCATCGCCCTGTGGATGGTCATATATCCATGATTGCCCGCCATATAATCCCGGAATCTCTTTGACGGGCAGGTCCAATGCTTCAAAAAATGAGTTAACGCCCTCCCGGTAATCGTCCTGCTGGGTCTCAGCAATGTGATAACTGTTGAAAACGGTGTACTCTTTCAGGCGCACCAGCCCACCGCGCGGGGTTAAATCTCTCCGCCGAATACTCACTTGCGATAACCGCTGCGGAAATTGCTTGTATGACCGGATAACATGCGCTACCAGCCGCGCCACCTCTACCAGTTCATCATTGGATGTTGGCGTCTGGATACTCTGCGCGGCAAAAAGATGCTCCAGCAGGCCGATCAGGTTGTGGCGTACCCGCTGCCCAAGTGGTAAGAAACTGTAGCCCCCCGCTTCCTGTGGACGAATAAAACCAGCCCGCAAGGCGAGCTGGAGGTGTTCAAATTCACTTTCGACGCCCACATCGCGCAGAGTGCGGACGAACGTTCCCGACAGACGCATTTATGCGCCTCCGGGCCGGAAGATTTCACGCTTGCAGATCAGCCACTGCCCGTCAATGTTTTCCACACGCAGCGGGCTTATCTGGGCGGCTGGCACACGATACTCATTCTGTGTAAACGGCTCAAGGACCAGATTACCTTCCCATGATACCGTGCCTACATTCGACTCAGAAAGCTCGGCATTAATGACAAGCTCGGACAGACTGGCGTTGATGTACGGCTGTGAAACCGTCGTCATAAATTCCTGTTCGGACTCAAGGGATGATCGCTGGGCTTCGCAGTGCAGTGCCATATATGCCGCGTAATTGCCGGTAACCAGTGACTGCCAGTAGGCAGAACCCACGTTCTGAATCATCGCCAGTGCATCAGCATCTGCAACCTCGTCTGGACCGTTCGCCTCAACCGGCGGCGGAACACTGTCGATACCCGGCTCACTATCCCCGGTTAGATTGCGACCGTAAGATATATGGGGAACGGGTGGGATTGGCCCGGTCACCGGCAGAGCCGGGAAGACCACTACTCGTGACCGCGATGAGTCTACCACATACAACCGTCCATCCGGCGCAAAAGCTAGACCACTGACCACTTCCACGTAGGATGGTGTCCCCGGCTCGGCGTTGAACGATGTTACCGGCTGTCCAGAGAGATCATACGCCACCACGCGCGGACCATTATTGGCATCGGTCGCATCCATGTCCGAAACTAGGATCATCGTGCCATCCGGCGAAATGGTCAGATAGGGACGCTGTGCCGAACTCTGCGTGCCCAGCCACATATTGACATCCCACGAACGGAGCGGTGTTCCGTCACGACCATAAACGCTGATACGCTGATTCCACGTCTCAGCCACGTAGATTTCACCACTGATGGGATGAACCGCCACGCCAACTGGTTCCAGCATTTGACCGCGATCTGACCCTCGACCGCCGATGTCACGAATGTGATTGAATTCCCGGTCATAAATGCGCACCCGGTGACCACCTGTATCCGCGACATACACCAGACCTTCAAGGTCCACCGTTACATTACGCGGGCCAAACATGGTCGGCGGATCGTTATAAGACGGGTCTTCAGGACGACCAAACTGGCCGAAGGTTTGCACCAGTTCACCCGCTAGATTGAATACCGCCACGCGATGATTCCAGGTATCCGCCACGTAGATGTTGCCATCCACCGGACTGACCGCGATACCCCACGGCTCATTGAGCAGTCCTTCGCCGATGAAACTCATGAAGTTTCCAGCACTGTCAAACACGGCCACACGGCTGTTGTTGGTGTCCACCACATACACATTTCCACTGGCATCGGTGCTGATACCGCGTGGATTGTTCAGACTGTCGGCTCCCTGATCGGGGCGCAGAATGCTCTCGCCAAAAGTGTTGGTTGGATCATACACTGTCTGAACAGCGTTTTCGGGATCGGGCACGAGGCGTTCACTGACTGACTGCCCGTCTAGCCCACTGTCCCAGATTTGAACCGCGAAATCCTTGTGGATGTAGACGAACAATTTATCCCGCACCGGCCAATCTTCGACCCGGAATCGTGCTTCTTCGCCAGAACATTCAGCGCGAACGCCGTCCACACACGCGGCGTCATAAGGTTCCGCTGCGTCTTCGTCAGTGCTTTCGCAGCGGCTCACCCGCTGGTCAACGCACATCGCAAGACCGTAAAGCTCGTAATCACGCTCCCACCAGATGTCCCAGATACCGCGCCGGAACATGCTGGAAGCAGGCTCGACACTGGTATCCGTAAAGACACCCGCCACGCGGTCATAATTCAGGTTGAAATATTCCTGCATGGGCCACCACAACCGGATGTAGTCAAATTTGTAGTAGTCATCGCCCAGAACACGTTCCACATCGGCGTTCTTTTGTTCGCCAACGATAACAACCACTGCCCCTTCGAGCTGCCCCGGATTGCTCTTGACACTCTCCTTCGTGACATAAGTCAGATTGTCATAATCGCGCAGATACCACACAAAGGGCCATGTCGATTCTTCATCGTAGACAATCGGAATGTCGTTGCCCTGTGGATAGCGGTCCGCCAGATAGTCCAGATCTTCCATCACCGTCTTCACGGCAGGGCCAGAATGGGCATAGACCAGAAATTCAGTGGCGTAATCGTAATTGGTGAACGAGGCCAGCCATGCATGCCGCGCCGTGACCAGCGCCAGAATCAACACCAGCGCCGCGAAAATGATCCTCCTGGCCTGTGCCACGCCAACCCGCATCGCAACTCGTACCATGAAGTAGCCTGTTACCGCGACGCCAAATAAAGCCGCCAGCCATTTACCGGTGTGCTCTAATTCGACCTGACCATTGCCTCTGAACGGCAAATTTTCGCCCGTAAAATACGGCAGGCCAAGCTCGACAAGCGCCACGACAAAAACGGGCATAATGACCGCCATCAAGACCCAGCCGCTCTCGCGCAGGGTGTCGAGATTGATCTTTTCCACAACCCGGCCCACATACCAGCCGCTGATAAGAATAAGTGGTATGGTGATATGCGAGGTCAGCCAGGGCATCTTTTCGCCCGCCATCGTCAGGGCGATCAACATAAACACCGCCCAATAGCCGAGAAATTGCAGGAAGGGAATCGACCCCAGATATTCACGGTAATTGGCCCGCATGGCGACTTCAATCGTGTGATTGTATTCCTGCGCCCAGCGCGGACGGTGCTCTTCTTCGGTGATCTGCTCCTGCAACGCCATCAATTCGCGGCGGCTGAGGGCGGCTGTCAGGGCTTCGGTATCGACCTCGGCATCCAGCGTATCCTCTTCAGACAGATCATACTCTGCCGTGTCAAATTCGTCAGTTTTCACATCAGCCGCCCGGAATTCCCAGAGTTTTGAAATTCCAAAGAA
This sequence comes from Chloroflexota bacterium, assembly GCA_022616515.1. GTDB lineage: Bacteria > Chloroflexota > Anaerolineae > Aggregatilineales > J027 > JAKEEQ01. The sequence goes on from JAKEEQ010000492.1 coordinate 17,389, forward strand.
TCCGGCAATACTTGCCAGAATCAGCGGCATGTATTCGTAAACCGGAACTTGAACCAGCGTGTAATAGTATTGTGGTTGGCTGCCACGTTTTACCCCTTGCTGTTCCAACCAGTAGCCCAGCGAGCCAATCACGCCCGTGCCCAGCCCGTTACCGTTGGTGAAGAAGGTGGTGAAGAACACGGCGAAGGGAAGCCAGAACGCCACGGCTGCCAGCGGCCAGTATTTCCAGTTCCACGACATGCCGACGGCTGTCACAAACAGGAAGAACGGAATCGAAATGATAATCGCCGCGTCGCGTGTCTGTGGCCCCAGCGGAACTTGATGAAGATCATAGCCTGCCATAAAGAGTGGCACCGCCGCCAGCCACGGAAATATCATCGTCCCCATTACAATGAGCATGTCAAAGCTAGGCTGCCTATTTAAATAGTCCCACGCACCGGTCAGGACTCTTGTCAGAATGACGACAGCACTCAACAGGCCGAGTATGGCCCATGTCGCGGGGATTACCAGTTTGTTTATTTCTTCAACCCGAAACGGCG